>NZ_CEEDFC010000022.1:0-146544 GCF_979254005.1 Variovorax sp. AC103
TTTAATGATACGGCGACCACCGAGATCTACACGTGTGGCGCTTCGTCGGCAGCGTCAGATGTGTATAAGAGACAGGGGATCACCACTTCGGCGGCGCGGCGCAGCAATCCGCTTTGCAGCGCCCAGAGCGCGGCCCCGTGAAAAAGGATGACGCCGCCCGCAATGACCACATTGCGGGACAGGCCGAGGAACGAGGGGGGAGGGGCAAAGCGGTCAGACACGATCAACCATTCGAGTGCGGGCACCGTGAAAGGTGCCCCGATTGCAGCAAAACCGCTACGAAGACGCGGCGTGCGTCGGCTTCATCACTTGTGAAAAATCCACCAGACCGAACCGGCGACCAGGATCAGGCTACCGCCGAGTGCCGAGACGAGTTCCATGCCTTGCTTTCCTTGATGGAGTTGGCAAGCTGGATCGCCCTTGGGCCCGTTTCGCAATTCAAGGCGGCAACCGGGTGAGAGGCGCTGCATTGCGCGACGATGTCGCGCGCACAACCTTCACACTGACCACACTGGGTGGCCACGCCGAGTTCGAACTGGACTTCGTCGAATGTCATGCCCGCGCGCACGTGACGTGCGATTTCGCGGTCGGAGACTCGGCGGCAGACGCAAACGATCATGGCGGTGAAAGCGGCAGTTGGCTGGCTGTTGGAAGTGACCGATTATAAATAAGAATCCATCGCATTTGCAATAACTATGCTGTTACCGGATCCTGCAGTGGCTTCGGCGGCGTCCCAGCCGCCCGTTCAGACCTCCGACCAGAGGCGCAGCAGGTTGTGATAGTGGCCGGTCAGCGCCACCGTTTCGTCGCATTCCAACAGGCGGCCGCGCAGTTTCTGGATGTTCTGGTCGAGCTCGAAAAGCATGCTGCGCTGCTGGTCGTTGCGCACCATGCTCTGCAGCCAGAAAAACGAGCACACCCGTGCGCCGCGTGTCACGGGGTGCACGCGGTGCAGGCTGCTCGCCGGATACAGGACCAGGTCGCCGGCCGGCAGCTTCACCTCGTGGGAGCCGTAGGTGTCGATCACTTCCAGCTCGCCGCCTTCGTAGTCGTCGGGGTCGCACAGGAAGAGGGTGCACGACAGGTCGGTGCGCAATTGCTGGCCGCTGCCGGGCAGCGTGCGCACCGCGCCGTCGACATGCAAGCCGTAGTGCTCGCCGCCTTCGTAGCGGTTGAACAAAGGCGGCACGAAGCGCAGCGGCAATGCCGCCGAAAAGAAAAGCGCGTTGCGCGCGAGCGCGGCGAGCACCGTGGCGCCGAGTTCGCGGCCCACGTGCGATTGCTCGGACAACTGCCGGTTGCGCTTGACCTGCGCGCCCTGGTCGCCAACCGTCTCCCGGCCATCGATCCAGTTCGTCGCGTCGAGCGCGGCGCGCATCTCGCGCACCTCGGCGGGACTGAGCACATCGGGCACATGCAGCATCATTTTTCAGGCACTCCGAAAACAGAAAAGCCCCGGCGCGGGCCGGGGCTCGAGTGTGGCACCGCCCCGCGCGGGAACGGTGCGCGCAACGGTCAGAACGCGAAGTTCGCGGTGACCTTGTACGAGCGGGGCGTGCCCGGCGTGTAACGGTAGCCGCTCTTGTTGATGGCTGCCACGTAGTCCTTGTCGAACAGGTTGTAGACGTTGAACTGGATGTCGACGTTCTTGTTGATGCGGTAGGAGGCCATTGCATCGAACACCCAGTAAGAGTCGACATACGCCGGCGTGCCGACCGCGCCGTCGCTGCCGCGCTGCAGCTTGCCGTTGTAGCGGGCACCGCCGCCGAGCGTCAGGCCGAACGGAAGCTGGTATGTGGTCCAGAGCGTGAAGGCTTTCTTCGGCGTGTAGGCGAGGGCGGTCGAGCCGTCGGCCAGCACCGAGGGGCCGCTCAGCACGCGGGTGTTCATGGTCGTGAACCCGGTGCTGACGCCCCAGTTTTCGGTCAGCGCACCCGACGCGCCGAGCTCGACGCCCTGCACGCGCTTCTTGCCGGTCTGGTAGTAGTTGGTGGTCACGCTGTCCTGCACGACCTCATTGCTGACGTCGGTGCGGTACAGCGCGGCGGTCAGGGCCACGCGCTTGTTCAGCACGTCCCACTTGGTGCCGAGTTCGTAGGTCTTGGCCTTCTGCGGCAGGAAGTCGGTGCGCGCGGCGCTGTTGCCGGTGCCGCCCGCTGCGAGCGCGAAGTTCGCACCGCCCGGGGGCTGCGCGGCGGTGCCGTAGGCGGCGTAGACGCTGCTGTTCTCGGTCGGCTTGTAGACCAGGCCGATCTTGCCGGACAGCAGGTTGTCCGACAGTTTCAGGTTGGTCGGCGTGATCGTCGTGGTCTGCGGGCCGTTGCCGGTGCGTGCCAGCGTCAGCGCGGTGGCGTTGTAGGTGGTCGAGTAGTGGTCGTAGCGCAGGCCGGCGGTCAGTTGCCACTGCTCATTGAACTTCAGCGTGTCGAAGGCGTACAGGCCGATGGTGTCGGTGCTGCCGTCCGAGCCGGTGCCGTTGGCGATGCGGTTGTAGCCGCTCACGTACGGGTTCGGGTTGTACAGGTTGGCGGCCGGCCAGGAACCGGCGGCCGCCAGCGTGGTGCCCACGCTCGCGAAGCCCGGGGCATAGAAGTTGTTGGCGCGCTGCGTTTCGCGGATGAACTCGACGCCACCGTTGAACGAGTGGCTGATGCCGCCCGTGTCGAACTTGGCCGACACGCTCGTCTGGTTGGTGAAGATCGTGTTTTCCTGGTCCTTGTTGGTCGGCAGGTTGCGCGTGACGGTCCAGCTTGCCGGGAGCGCCGGGATGACCGTGTTCAGGAAGCCCGCGTTGGCCGCCGGCAAGGTGCCGACGCCGTTCGTGGACGTCAGGCCGCCGCCCATGAAGGCCGTGAGCATGTAGTCCTGCGAGGTCTTGCCGTAGCGCGTGGTGTTGCGCAGCGTGACGTCGGGAGTCAGGTCGTGTTCGATGCGCGCGGTGAACATGTCCGCGGTCACGTTGTCGAAGTCCGAGCTCGTGCCGTAGAAGTTGCTCGAGTCCACGCGTGCCGCGGAGTTCAGGTAGGTGCGGCGAGCCAAACCCCTAGTGATCGCCGTTGCGTCCGGCGTCGAGTAGCCGGGCAGGCCGATGGTGGGCACGCCGCCGTCGGGCACGTTGTTCTGCTTGACGTGCAGGTAGTCCAGGAAGATGCGCGTCGGGCTGTTCAGGCCGAGCGCCAGCGACGGGGCGATGGCCGTGCGCTTGTTCTTCACCATGTCGCGGCCGGCCACGCCGCCGTCTTCGGTCACGGCGTTCAAGCGGAATGCCGCACCGATGCCGTTGGCGCTGCTGAGCGACTTGTTCCAGTCGACGCTGCCGCGCTTGAAGTCCGCGCTGCCGAAGCTCAGCGAACCCAGGAAGCTGTCCTCGAGCTTGGGCTTCTTGGTCACGAGGTTGATGTAGCCGGTGGGCGAGGTGCGGCCCACGTCGGTGCCCGACGGGCCCTTCACGACCTCGATCTGTTCGATGTTGAACACGTCGCGCGACACCGAGCCCAGGTCGCGGATGCCGTCGACAAAAATCGCGCTGGAGCTGTCGAAGCCGCGCATGTAGACGGCGTCGCCTGTGTTGGTGTTGCCGTTTTCCCCGAGGAAGAACGTGCCCACGCCGGGGGTGTTGCGCAGCGCTTCGGTCAGCGTGGTCGCGCCCTGGTCGCGAATGATCTGGTCCTTGATGACCTGGATGGTTTGCGGCGTGTTCACCAGCGGGGCCGTGAACTTGGGGTTGGCCGACGTGTCGGTCTTGTAGTCGTTGGTGACGGCGGAGTCCTGCACCTGGACTTCCGGCAACGCGTTGGACGACTGGGCGAAGGCGCCTGGAGCCGCAAGGGCCATCAGCGTGGCGGCAGCAGCGCCGGAAAGGTGTGGAACTGCGCGCGCAACGGCGTGTTTGCGGCTCTTGATGTAGGCCATGAAGTTTTCTCCGGAAAGGGCGGCGGCTAGGACTCGACTGGCGACGTCTCGACGGCGGCGTTCTCGCGGGAGAAGCGGGCGGACTGGCTGGGTGAGTCGATCTACAAAGCTTTTGTAAATCGGTGCGAATGATATTGTTTCTCAATACGAAAGCGCACGGCAACGTTGCATTAATCCTAAAGTTAAGCCCGGTTTGTTGCTGACACGCAACTGACCAGGTACTTCGAGTCTCAGTAGACGTCTCGGCGATAGCGGCCGCTGGCCGTCAGGTCTCTCACGAAGGCTTCCCCTGCAACCTGCCGAAGGGCCGCATCCACGCCGGAAGCCATGCCCTGCAGACTGCCGCAGACGTAGATGGCCGCGCCATCGCGCAGCCACTGCAGCAAGGCGTCGGCCGACTGCAGCAGCCGGTGCTGCACGTACAGACGCTCCGGCTGGTCGCGCGAGAACACCATGTCCAGCCGCTGCAGCACGCCGCTGGCCTGCCAGGCCTCTATTTCTTCGCGGTACAGGAAGTCATGGGCCGCCTGGCGTTCGCCGAACACGAGCCAGTTGTCGTGCCTGGCCGCAGCGGCACGTGCGCGCAGATGCGCTCGCAGGCCGGCCAGCCCGGTGCCGTTGCCGATGAGGATCAGCGGCCGCGTCTCGTTGCCGTCCAGGCGGAAGCCGCGATGCGGCCGCAGGCGCAGGGAGACGGTGTCGCCCATGGCGAGCGTGGACGTGAGCAGGCCCGAGGCCGCACCCAGGGTGCCGTCCGGACGTTGCTCCTGCCGAACGAGCAACTGCAACTCGCCGTCGGCGTGCAGCGACGCGATCGAGTAGTCGCGCGGATGCGTGGGGTCGCTGGCCACGCTGACCTGCACCAGGTCGCCGGAGGCCCAGTACGGCATGGCTCCGCCCTGTGGCACCAGCCCCAGGTGAAAGGCCGGTGCGCCCGTGCTGCCGGGATTGAGCTGTTCGCGCGCAACGAGGCGCCACTGCGTGAATGCGGCGGCCACCGCTTCCTGCGTGCCTTCCCCCGACGTGCTGCCCCATCGGGCCTGCCAGGCCGCCAACGCAGCCGGGTCGCTGTTGTCGACTTCGATGCGGTCGAACTCGGGCACCGCCCCGGTTGCCTGCAGCCACTCGTCGAGCGCTCGACCGAAGCCGCAGAAGTGGGCGTACTGGCGGTCGCCCAGTGCCAGCACGGCATAGCGAAGCGAGGGCAGTGCGGGTGACGCCCCCATCACCTGCTCGGCGAACACGCTGGCGCCGTCCGGCGCGTCGCCTTCGCCGTAAGTGCTGGCGACGAACAGCGCGCGCCTCGCACCTGCCAGCGTGGCGGTGTCGAGCGCGTTCAGTTCCATGACGCGCGCGGGCGTGCCGGCGGCGCTCAGTTGCCGGGCGGTCTGCCAGGCGATGGCTTCGGCCTGGCCAGTCTGGCTGGCAAACAGCACCAGCGCCGCAGGTTCGTCGCCGCCTGCCGAGAGTTCGGCGGCGTCGCGCGCCGCGACCACGCGCTGCCTGCGCGCACGTGCATAGACCGACGCGCAAAGCGCCGCGTAGGCCACCACGGTCGAGCTCGCGCCCAGTGCGCGCCACGCGGTGTCGTTCATGCCTCGGCGGGCGCGGGCCACGCGCGCGTGGCGCGCGCCGGGGGCGATGCGTCGTCACGGCTCACGAACAGCGCGGCGATCTCGTGGCGCTGCGCAAAGTCGAATCCGGCCTGCGGGCCCAACACCGTCAGCACGGTCGCCAGTGCATCGGCCTGCATGCACTCCGCGTGCAGCACCGTCACGCTGGCCAGCGCATGCGCGGCGGGCTCGCCCGTGCGCGGATCGATGGTGTGCGACCAGCGGCGTCCCTCATGCGAACGCTGGTGCCACCGGTCGCCCGAGGTCGCGATCGCCATGTCGGCCAGGGCGATGCGCTGTGCCGAAGCCGCATCGCCGTCGACCAGCACTTGCCATGCCTGGCCACCGGGGCGGCGCCCGACGCCCCGCAGTTCCCCGCCGATCTCGAAGAGCAGGTCGGTGAGGCCGAGCGCGCGCAACGCCTCGACGCCATGGTCGACCGCGAAGCCCTTGGCGATGCCTGACAGGTCGAGCGTGAAGCCGCCCGGTTGCAGCAGCGAGCCGCCTGCCGCATCGAAAGCCAGGTGCGGCCAGCCGGTGCGCGCGCGGGCGGCGGCCAGGGCCTGTGCATCGGGCAGGCAGTCATGTCGCGCCTCGGGGCCGAAGCCCCAGCAAGCGACCAGCGGACCGACGGTGGGGTCGATCGCGCCGTCGCTCGCTTCTGCCCAGCGGGCGGCGCAGCGCATCACTTCGGCGAATTCCGCCGGCAGCACGTGGCGCGAGCCGCCCGGCGCACGGTTGAAGCGGCCGATGTCCGAGTCCGGCTCCCAGTGGCTCATCTGCGCCACCACGCGCGCCAGCGCTGTTTCGACGCTGCCGCGCACGTCCGCCAGCGGCAACATGCGCGGGTTGTCGAAGCGCAGCGACCACGTGGTGCCCATGGTCGGGCCGCCCAATTGCTGCAGGGTGGCGGGATCGGCGGGGCGCGGAACGGCCGCGTTGGCGTAGCCGCCCGCGCGCCAGGTGCTGAACGAAAGGCCCAAGGTGCCTGGCTGCCTCAGGGCATCACTTCGAGGGTGGCCGCGTAGCTCAGGCGGCGCTCCTTGGCCTGCGGCACCGTGGTCTTGGTGTCCTTGGTGCTGGCGTCGAGCCAGTACATGCCGGCGGCCGGCCACGTCACGCTGAACTGGCCCTTGTCGTCGGTCTTGATCTTGACCTCTTCGAGCTTGTCGCGATATTGCGTGTTGCCTGCAGTCACGGTCACTTCGAGGTCCTTGGCGGGCTGGCCGTCGAGGTTCAGCGTGAAGGTCGCCTTTTCGCCCTTGACCAGGTCGGTAGGGCTGCCTGCGGCGATCAGTTCCAGGCCCTGGCCGATGGGCTTGAGCACCGACGGCTTGCCCACCGTGACGAAGGTCTCCACGCGGCCGGACGACTGGCTGATCGTCACGTCCTGCGCGTCGGGCGGAACTTCCCGGGCGATGGTCTCGGCCGTGCCGCGCGCGCGCTTGGTCTGGCCGGTGGCCTTGTCCTTCCAGCTCGCGAACGCGCCGGCGTTGATCACCGCGATGCGGTAGGTGCCCGGTTGCGCGACGCTCACGTCGAACACGCTGCGCTGCTTGAGTTTGGCTTCGGTCTCGGGCTTGACGGTGCTGCCGTCGGGCGCGGTGATCTGCAGGCCGTCGAGCCGCATGGCCGCGTGGTTGGCGACGAACAGGTCGTTGGAGATCGCGGCATCGACGCTCACGGTGTCGGCCTTGGAGAAGACCGTGGACGAGGGCAGCAGCCAGGCGTTGTGCGCCTGCGCCAACGAGGCGGCGGACACGGCGATGGCGAGGGCGGCGGCGCGCAGGGGGAAGTGGTTCATGGCAGGGGTCCTTGGTGTGGCGGGCTGTGGCGGGCGGTAGAGGGCGTTCGGCGAAAGGGCGATCAGGGCTTGAGTTCGAGCTTGATCTCGCCGAGCTCTTCCTTGCCGGTCGCGGTCGGTTGCGCAGCGGCGGTCGGTGGCCACTGGAAGGGAATGCTCACGACTTCGCGGCCGCCGACTTCGCGCGCGGCTTCCACCACCAGCTTGTAGGCGCCGGGCGCGAGCCTGGGCATCGGCGCCGTGCCTTCGGTGAAGCTCAGCTGGTGCTTGCCCGCGGGCTTGGTGGCACCCGTGACGCCATCCACCGGTACCGCGAGTTCACGCCCGCCGCGGCGCCACCACTGGCGCATGTCCTTCAACCACTTCGTGCCTTCGCCCTCGGGGTTGTTGGTCTTGGTGCGCACGTCGTACCAGACGGCCAGCGTGCCGGCGACCGTGTTGTCGGCGCGCTCGATCCAGGTCGCCACGTAGGGGCGGTGGTACTCGGATGCGTTCAGCCGCGGAATCTCGATGTTGACGGCCAGGCCGGCCGCGAAGGCCGGTGCTGCGAACAGCGCCGACATGGCCAGTGGCGCGAGGGAATAGCGAACGTGCACGGGAAACCTCTTTCCTGGATCGATGAATCAATGAATGAACAGCAGCGCGAGCAGCACCGGGATGACCAGGCCCATGCCCACCATCGGCCAGGTGAACGGGCGGTTGCCCGCGTGCATCTTGAGAATGAACAGCCCGGTGATCGAGAAGACCAGCGCGGCGCCCGCGAAGATGTCGATGAACCAGCTCCACGCGGTGCCGGTGTTGCGGCCCTTGTGCAGGTCGTTGAAGTAGGAGAGCCAGCCGCGGTCGGTGCGCTCGTATTCGATCTCGCCGTCGGCCAGGCTCAGCCGCAGCCATGCATCGCCACCAGGGCGGGGGAGCGAGAGATAGATTTCGTCGTCCGACCATTCGGCCTCGCGCCCGGCGGTGCCGATGTCCCAGTGCTTTTGAACCCATGCCTGGAGCTCGGAGGGCAGCGGGGCCTTGCCCTTCTGGGCCTTGGCGGCGGGCAGTTGCTTTTCGAGCACCGCGCGAAGCGGTTCGTCGATCGTGCCGCTCAGCTTCGTGATGGCGGGCTTGGCCTCGATCTGTCCCGCGTGGTTGAGGGTGAAGCCCGTCACGCTGAACAGGATCATGCCGATCAGGCAGATCGCCGAGCTGACCCAATGCCATTCGTGCAGGGTCTTGAGCCAGTAGGAACGGCGGCGGTTGTCGGTGCGGGCGGCAGTCATCGAAGGCGCGGATTCTATCCGCGCGAATGAGAATGACTGTTATTCGCGGAGCGTTAAGTTACGTAAAGCAATAAAAAACGGGACCGAAGTCCCGTTGCGCTGGCTGGTGCGAAGCCTTGTTTATTCGAGCTCGCCCATCTGCGATTGCAGGTAGTTCTGCAGGCCGACGCGGTCGACCAGGTCGATCTGGGTTTCGAGGAAGTCGATGTGTTCTTCGGTGTCGTCCAGAATTTCTTGCAGCAGGTCGCGCGAGACATAGTCGCGCACCAGTTCGCAGTGCTGGATGCCGTCCTTGATGGTGGCTTGCGCGCCGGTTTCGGCGCCGAGGTCGCAACGCAGCAGTTCGGGCACGTCTTCGCCGATGTTCAGCTTGCCTAGGTCCTGCAGGTTCGGCAGGCCGTCGAGCATGAAGATGCGGTCCATCAGCTTGTCGGCATGCTTCATTTCGCCGATCGACTCTTCGTATTCCTTCTTCGCCAGCTTGTCCAGGCCCCAGTGCTTGAGCATGCGGTAGTGGAGGAAGTACTGGTTGATTGCGGTCAGCTCGTTTTTGAGCTGCGCCTGCAGATGTTCGATGACCTTGGGGTCGCCCTTCATGATCGTTTTCCTTGTTCTGAAAACGTGGATTGTCCGGGTCCTCGCAGGGGCCGTGCAACCATTCCCCTGCGCAGTCGGTCTGCATGCGTACGAGGGTGATATGCGTTCGTATCCGGGCGGTGGCGAAAGCGGCTGGACCTTTGCTTTTCATAGGCCGCACCGATGCAATCGATAGTTCATTACTATCAAAATGTATTATTCGGTAGCTATACTCATGGCTCGCACTTATTTTTGTCCACCCGCAGCATCCAAGGAATCACCATGTCCCTGATCAACACCCAAGTCCAGCCCTTCAAGACCCAGGCCTACCTCAACGGCAAGTTCATCGACGTTTCCGACGAGACGCTCAAGGGCAAGTGGTCCGTGCTGATCTTCATGCCGGCGGCCTTCACCTTCAACTGCCCGACCGAAGTCGAAGACGCGGCCGACAACTACCCCGAGTTCCAGAAGCTGGGTGCCGAGGTCTATATCGTGACCACCGATACGCACTTCTCGCACAAGGTGTGGCACGACACGTCGCCGGCCGTCGGCAAGGCCAAGTTCCCCCTGGTCGGCGACCCGACCCACACGCTGACCAACGCTTTCGGCGTGCACATCCCCGAAGAAGGCCTGGCACTGCGCGGCACCTTCGTGATCAACCCCGACGGCATCATCAAGACCGCCGAAGTGCACTCCAACGAAATCGCCCGCGACGTCAAGGAAACCCTGCGCAAGCTCAAGGCAGCTGTCTACACCGCCGCCCACCCGAACGAAGTCTGCCCGGCCAAGTGGAATGACGGTGACAAGACCATCGCACCGTCGTTCGACCTCGTCGGCAAGATCTAAGCGCCCCGCGCGAAAGCCCGGGCGCTCACGAGGCCCCGGGCTTTTTTGTCCCCAGTTGATAGTTTTCAGTTATCGAAAGAGAGTCCCTCATGCTCGACGCAAACACCAAAGCCCAATTGAAGAGTTACCTCGAACGTGCCACGCAGCCGATCGAGATCGTCGCCTCCCTCGACGACAGCAAGGCCTCGGGCGAAGTGTTGTCGCTGCTGAAGGACGTGGCCGATTCGTCCCCGCTCGTCAAGCTGACCGAAAGCCGCGACGACAACCACCGCAAGCCCTCGTTCTCGGTCAACCGCCCGAGCGAAAACCACGGCCCGCGTTTCGCCGGCCTGCCGATGGGCCATGAATTCACCTCGCTGATCCTTGCGTTGTTGCAGATCGGCGGCTACCCCCCGAAGGTCGAGCAGGCCGTGCTCGACCAGATCAAGGCGCTCGACGGCGACTTCGAGTTCGAGATCTACGTTTCGCTCACCTGCCACAACTGCCCCGACGTGGTTCAGGCGCTGAACCTGATGGCGGTGCAGAACCCGCGCATCCGCGCCACCATGATCGAGGGCGGCACCTTCCAGGACGAAGTGAAGGAACGCCAGATCATGGCCGTGCCGACCGTGTTCCTCAACGGCACCGAGTTCGGCCAGGGGCGCATGAGCCTGGAAGAAATCCTCGCCAAGATCGACACCAGCGGTGTGGAGCGCGAAGCCAAGAAGATCGCCGCCAAGGACCCGTTCGACGTGCTGATCGTCGGCGGCGGTCCCGCAGGCGCAGCGGCCGCGGTGTACGCAGCCCGCAAGGGCATCCGCACCGGCGTGGCCTCGGAGCGCTTCGGCGGCCAGGTGCTGGACACCCTGGGCATCGAGAACTTCATTTCGATCAAGGAAACCGAAGGCCCCAAGTTCGCACACGCGCTCGAAGAGCATGTGCGTGATTACGACGTCGACATCATGAATCTGCAGCGTGCCAAGGCGCTGGTGCAGGGCAAGGACCTGATCGAAGTGCAGCTCGAAAGCGGCGCTTCGCTCAAGAGCAAGACGGTCATCATCTCGACGGGCGCGCGCTGGCGCAACATCAACGTGCCCGGCGAGCACGAGTTCAAGAACAAGGGCGTGGCCTACTGCCCGCATTGCGACGGCCCGCTGTTCAAGGGCAAGCGCGTGGCGGTGGTCGGCGGCGGCAACTCGGGCGTCGAAGCGGCGATCGACCTGGCCGGCATCGTGGGCCATGTCACGCTGATCGAGTTCGACACCCAACTGCGCGCAGACGCCGTGCTGCAGCGCAAGCTCAAGAGCCTGAAGAACGTCGACATCTTCACCAACGCGCAGACCACCGAGATCACCGGCGACCAGAAGGTCAACGGCCTGGTCTACAAGGACCGTGCGTCGGGTGAGCTCAAGACGGTCGCGCTGGAAGGCGTGTTCATCCAGATCGGCCTGGTGCCCAACACCGACTGGCTCAAGGGCGTGGTCGAGCTGTCGAAGCATGGCGAAATCATCGTGGATGCACGCGGCCAGACCTCCGTGCCGGGCGTGTTCGCGGCCGGCGATGCGACCACGGTGCCGTTCAAGCAGATCATCATCGCGGCCGGCGACGGCGCAAAGGCGGCGCTCGGCGCGTTCGACCATCTGATCCGCACTTCGGCCCCTGCCTGAAGACGCATCGGCGCATGCGCCACGCAAGAGCGCCCGCTTGCCGGGCGCTCTTGCTATTTAAAAGATATCAGTTTCAGTAGTTGAGCCGCTCGGGCCGCAGCTCCTGCAGGATCGTCGTTGCGATTTCCTCGATCGACTTGGTGGTGGTCGACAGCCAGCGGATGCCGCCACGCCGCATCATCGCCTCGGCCTCGCTCACTTCGTGGCGGCAGTTTTCCAGGCTGGCGTAGCGCGAGTTGGGCCGGCGCTCGTTGCGGATCTCGCTGAGCCGCTCGGGCTGGATGGTCAGGCCGAACATCTTCTTGCGGTGCGGGGTGAGGGCGGGAGGCAGCTGGCGGCGGTCGAAGTCTTCCGGAATCAGCGGGTAGTTGGCCGCCTTCAGGCCGTGCTGCATGGCCAGGTAGAGCGAGGTCGGCGTCTTGCCGCTGCGGCTCACGCCCACAAGGATGACGTCGGCGCCTTCCAGGTCGCGGTTGCTCTGGCCGTCGTCGTGCTGCAGGCTGAAGTCGATCGCGGCGATGCGGTCGTTGTATTCCTTGCTCTTGCTGACGTCGCTGAAGCGGCCGATGCGGTGGTTCGACTTCATGGCCAGCTCGATTTCCAGCGGCCGCACGAAGGTGCCGAACATGTCCAGCAGCATGCCCTTGCAGCCGGTCTCGATCACTTCCAGCACGTCCATGTTGGCCAGCGTGGTGAAGACGATGGGGCGCACGCCCTCGAGTTCGGCCGTGTGGTTGATGTGGCGCACCGCCTGGTGGGCCTTGTCGACCGTGTCGGTGAAAGGCAGGCGCACATGGCGCGGCTTCATCTCGAACTGGGCGAGAACGGCGTTGCCGAAAGTCTCAGCGGTGATGCCGGTGCCGTCGGAAATGAAGAAAACAGTGCGTGTATGCATGGTGTTGCTCTTGCGGCCTTGTCCTGCGGCGCGCGCGACCTTGCCACGCCTACAATTCGGGCCATTATCGGGAATCCGCTTTCCCAGCCCCCCATTTTTTCCATGCACGCCGCGCCCGCACCCAAAGCAACGACAACGATCGTGCCGCGCCGTCTGCATGCGGCACCGGTTTCAACTTCTGGAGCTTCCCCATGTCTGCACTTTTCGACGCGACCGCCCTGGTCGTACCGTTTGAAAACCTGAGAATGACCGACGTCGAGGCGGTTGGCGGCAAGAACGCCAGCCTCGGCGAAATGATCTCGCAGCTGCCGCAGGGCGTGCGTGTGCCCACCGGTTTCGCGACCACGGCGCACGCATTCCGCCAGTTCCTGGCCCACGACGGCCTGGCCGACAAGATCAGCAAGCGCCTGGCCGCACTCGACACCGAGGACGTGCGCGCCCTGGCCACCGCGGGCGCGGAGATCCGCGCCATGGTCGAAAACCAGCCGTTTCCGGCCGACCTGCAGAAAGCCATCGGCGAAGCCTTTGCCACGCTGAGTGCCGGTAACCCCGAGGCGTCGTTTGCCGTGCGTTCTTCAGCCACCGCCGAAGATTTGCCCGACGCGTCGTTCGCGGGCCAGCAGGAAACCTTCCTGAACGTGGTCGGCATCGAGGACGTGCTGCACAAGATGAAGGAGGTGTTCGCCTCCCTCTACAACGACCGCGCCATCAGCTACCGCGTGCACAAGGGCTTCGAGCACGACGTGGTCGCGCTGTCGGCCGGCGTGCAGCGCATGGTGCGCTCCGACCTCGGCGCCGCCGGCGTCATGTTCACCATCGACACCGAGTCGGGCTTCGACCAGGTGGTGTTCATCACCTCGAGCTACGGCCTGGGCGAGACGGTGGTGCAGGGCGCCGTGAACCCCGACGAGTTCTACGTGCACAAGCCGACGCTGCGCGCCGGAAAGCGCGCCGTCATCCGCCGCAACCTGGGCTCCAAGCTCATCCAGATGGAGTTCGCCACCCCTGAAGAGAAGAAGGCGAGCGGCAAGCTGGTGAAGACCACCGACGTCAAGGCCGAGCAGCGCAACCGCTACTCGCTGAGCGACGCCGACGTCGAGCAACTGGCCAAGTACGCGCTGGTCATCGAAGAACATTACGGCCGTCCAATGGACATCGAGTGGGGCAAGGACGGCACCGACGGCCTGCTCTACATCCTGCAGGCGCGCCCCGAAACCGTGAAGAGCCAGCAGCAGGGCAAGGCCGAGCAGCGCTACAAGCTGCTGGGCAAGGGCGCAGTGCTCGCCGAAGGCCGTGCCATCGGCCAGAAGATCGGCACCGGCCCCGTGCGCCTGGTGCACAGCATCAGCGAAATGGACAAGGTCCAGGCCGGCGACGTGCTCGTCACCGACATGACCGACCCCAACTGGGAACCGGTGATGAAGCGCGCGGCCGCCATCGTCACCAACCGCGGCGGGCGCACCTGCCACGCGGCCATCATCGCGCGCGAGCTCGGCATTCCGGCCGTGGTCGGCTGCGGCGACGCGACCGACCTGCTGAAGGACGGCACGCTGGTCACCGTGAGCTGCGCCGAAGGCGACACCGGCTTCATCTACGACGGCCTTCTCGAAACTGAAGTCACCGAAGTGCAGCGCGGCGTGATGCCCGAGATCGACATCAAGCTGATGATGAACGTGGGCAACCCGCAGCTGGCCTTCGACTTCGCGCAACTGCCGAACCACGGCGTGGGCCTGGCCCGGCTCGAGTTCATCATCAACAACAACATCGGCGTGCACCCGAAGGCCATCCTGGACTATCCGAACGTCGACAACGACCTGAAGAAGGCCGTGGAGTCGGTGGCCCGCGGCCATGCCTCGCCGCGCGCGTTCTACGTCGACAAGGTGGCCGAGGGCATCGCGACCATTGCCGCCGCGTTCTGGCCCAAGCCGGTCATCGTGCGTCTGTCGGACTTCAAGTCGAACGAGTACCGCAAGCTCATTGGCGGCAGCCGCTACGAGCCGGAGGAAGAAAACCCGATGCTGGGCTTCCGCGGTGCCGCGCGCTACCTGAGCGCCGACTTTGGCGAGGCCTTCGCCATGGAGTGCGAAGCTCTGAAGCGCGTGCGCAACGACATGGGCCTGGTCAACGTGCAGATCATGGTGCCCTTCGTGCGCACCCTGGGCCAGGCAGAGCGCGTGACCGGCCTGCTCGGCGAGCACGGCCTGAAGCGCGGCGAGAACGAGCTCAAGCTGATCATGATGTGCGAGGTGCCGAGCAACGCCATCCTGGCCGACGAGTTCCTGCAGTTCTTCGACGGCTTCTCGATCGGTTCGAACGACCTGACCCAGCTCACGCTGGGCCTGGACCGCGACTCCGGCCTGGAACTGCTGGCGGCCGACTTCGACGAGCGCGACCCGGCGGTGAAAGCCCTGCTGAGCCGTGTCATCAAGTCCTGCAAGGCGCAGGGCAAGTACGTCGGCATCTGCGGACAGGGCCCCAGCGACCACCCGGACTTTGCGCTGTGGCTGGCCGATGAAGGCATCGAGTCGATCTCGCTGAACCCCGACAGCGTGATCGACACCTGGCAGCAGCTCGCCAAGCGCTGAGGCCACGAATGGCGGAAATCCCCATCGGGGGATTCCCGCTGTCGGTGGGCGTTTTTGAAACAAATTGCGTAATTGATGCCAGACTTGCGAGATTCACGGGCGCATCCCGGAAGGGAAGACCACCATGATTCTTGTGAAGACGCAAACCGGCCATCAGGCCTTGAAAGACCGCTCGGTCACGCTGTCGCCGCGCCAGCGCTCGGCGTTCATTCTTTTCGACGGCAAGCGCTCGCTCGACGACGTGCTGGCGGCCGGCATGGGCATTGCGCGCGAGGACATCGACCACCTGGTCGAACTCGGCATGTTGGCGCCTGTTGCCGGCGCCTCCGGGGTGCCCGCTGGCGCGGTTTCCCAGTCGGGTCCCGTGGTGGCACCGGCCGTCTCCGGGCGCAGCAACCAGCAGCGCTACAAGGACGCCTATCCCATCGCCACGCAACTCACCGGCAGCCTGGGCCTGATGGGTTTCCGGCTGAACCTGCAGGTCGAGGGCACCGCGAGCTACGAGGACCTGGTCGCGCTGGTGCCGAAGATCCGCGCGGCGGTCGGCGCCGAGAAGGCTGCGCCGCTGGACAAGGCGCTCAACGACTGAGCGCCTTGCCGGCATGCGCATTCCAGGGCTATAATCGTGGGCTTTCCCTTGCCACACTGCGCCGGACGCTGCAGGTGGCTTTTTTCTCTTCTTCGGAAGAATCCACAAGGAGTGCCATGCGTCACTACGAAATCATTTTGCTGATCCACCCGGATCAGAGCGAACAAGTTCCGGCCATGCTGGAGCGCTACAAGGGCCTGATCACGGCCGGCGGCGGCAAGATCCACCGCGTCGAAGACTGGGGCCGCCGTCAGTTGGCTTACCAGATCAACAAGCTCAACAAGGCGCACTACCTGTGCGTCAACATCGAAGCTGAGCAAACCGTGATGGGCGAACTCGAGCACGCGTTCAAGTTCAACGACGCCGTGCTGCGCCACCTGACCGTTCAGAAGAAGAAGGCCGACACCGGTCCTTCGTCGATGATGAAGACGGTCGAGCGCGAAGAAGCCCGCAAGGCTCAGCAGGCCGAATACGCCGCCAACAACAACTGATGGTGTGAGTGCCGCCGCTGCGGCAACAGGGGTCAATCAGCTGTTGCTGACTGCCTCGGTTGCCGAACTCGGAGCTCTGCGATACACCCCAGCCGGCTTGCCCGCCATCGACCTGAAGCTCGAACACGAGTCGACGCTCCAGGAGGCGGGAAAGCCCAGGCAGGTGAAGGCGGCCCTCAAGGCCGTTGCCTTCGGCGCCATCGCCGAACGGCTCGCAAGGCAGTCCATGGGGAGTCTCTGGCGTTTCCAGGGGTTTCTCGCGACACCGGGCAACGGCAAGCATCCGGTCCTGCATGTGCAGGACTTCCAGCAAGATTAATTTTTCGAGAGGTCCATCATGGCCACGTTCAAGAAATTCAACAAAGACAAGCGCCCCAAGCGCAACACCCAGTCGCTGCTGTTCAAGCGCAAGCGCTTCTGCCGCTTCACCGTCGCTGGCGTCGAAGAAATCGACTACAAGGACATCGACACGCTGCGTGACTTCATCAGCGAAAACGGCAAGATCATTCCCGCACGCCTGACCGGCACGCGCGCGATCTACCAACGCCAGCTGAACACCGCCATCAAGCGCGCGCGCTTCCTGGCCATGGTGCCGTACAGCGACCAGCACCGCGTCTAAGGAGCCCAGACCATGCAAATCATTCTTCTGGACAAGGTTGTCAACGTCGGTGCCCTGGGCGATATCGTCAAGGTCAAGGACGGCTACGCACGCAACTTCCTGATCCCGACGGGCCTGGCCCGCCGTGCGACGGCCTCCAACAAGGCCGAATTCGAAGCCAAGCGCGCCGAACTCGAAAAGGCTGCGGCTGCCAAGCTGGCCGAGTCGCAAGCTCAAGGCGAAAAGCTCGGTGGCACGACCATCAAGCTGACGCAAAAGGCCGGCGTCGACGGTCGCCTGTTCGGTTCGGTCACCAACGGCGACATCGCCGAAGAGCTGAACAAGCAAGGCTACAAGGTCGTCAAGGCGCAAGTGCGCCTGCCCAACGGGCCGATCAAGGTTGTTGGCGACAGCACGGTGAGCGTTTCGCTGCACACCGACGTGGTGGTCGACATCAACGTGACGGTCTACGGCGAAACCGCCTGATCGTTCATAGCGCGTGAGCGCTGCAGCAAAAGCCGCCTTCGGGCGGCTTTTCTTTTTGTGCGTCGGAGTTGTTCAGCCGATTGCACCGGAAGATCACCGTTTATTCACAACCTTGTCCACACACGCGGGTGCGTGCGCGGCTTAGCATGCAGGGTTGCAAGGGAAGTCCATGTCTGCCGTTTTCTCCTATGCCGACAATGACCCGTCGGCCGACCGCCAAGTTGCCAAGCTGCGCATTCCGCCTCATTCCATCGAGGCCGAATCGAGCGTGCTCGGCGGCCTGCTGCTCGACAACGGCGCCTGGGACCGCATGGGCGACCTGCTGGTCGACGGCGACTTCTACCGGCACGAGCACAAGCTGATCTACGCCGCCGTCGGCGGGTTGATCAATGCCAGCAAGCCGGCCGACGTGATCACTGTCTACGAGCAGTTGCAGAACATTGGCAAGGCCGACGAGATCGGCGGGCTGGTCTACCTGAACTCGCTGGCGCAGTACGTGCCCAGTGCGAGCAACATCCGGCGCTATGCGGAGATCGTGCGCGAGCGTTCGATCCTGCGCAAGCTGGTGTCGGCCGCCGACGAGATCGCGACCAACGCGTTCAATCCGCAGGGCAAGGCGGTCGACAAGATCCTGGACGAAGCCGAGCAGAAGATCTTCAACATCGGCGAAGAAGGCACGCGGATGAAGCAGGGCTTCCAGAGCATGGATGCCCTGGTGGTCGAACTGCTCGACCGCGTGACGGAGATGGCCGAGAACCCGAATGACGTCACCGGCGTGCGCACCGGCTTCCACGACTTCGACAAGATGACCTCGGGCCTGCAGCCGGGCGACATGATCGTGCTGGCCGCGCGTCCGTCGATGGGGAAGACCTCGCTCGCGATCAACATCGCCGAGCACGTGGCCCTCGAAGAAGGGCTGCCGGTGGCGGTGTTCTCGATGGAAATGGGCGCCTCGCAGCTGGCGGTGCGTATCGTGGGCTCGATCGGCCGCATCGACCAGGGTCACCTGCGCACCGGCAAGCTCAGCGACGAAGAGTGGCCGCGCCTGACAGAAGCCATCGAGAAGCTGCGCACCGTGTCGCTGCACATCGACGAGACGCCGGGCCTGTCGACCAGCGAGTTGCGCGCCAACGCGCGCAGGCTCGCGCGCCAGTACGGGCGCCTCGGCCTGATCGTGGTCGACTACCTGCAGCTCATGTCGACCAGCAGTTCGGGCGACGAGAACCGCGCCACGGCCGTGGGCGAAATCTCGCGCGGCCTGAAGATGCTGGCCAAGGAACTGAAGTGCCCGGTGATCGCGCTGTCGCAGCTCAGCCGGGGTGTGGAAAGCCGCACCGACAAGCGCCCCATGATGAGCGACTTGCGCGAGTCCGGCGCCATCGAGCAGGACGCGGACATCATCATGTTCATCTACCGCGACGACTACTACAACAAGGAGTCGAAGGAGCCGGGCGTGGCCGAGGTGATCATCAGCAAGCACCGCAACGGCCCGACCGGCACCATCAAGCTGGCCTTCCTGAAGCCGATCACCAAGTTCGAGAACCTGGTCGGCTACAGCAACAGCGACCAGTATTGAGCGGGCTCAGCCGACGCTGCTGCCCGACCATGGCGGGGCGCTCGGCGGCTTGAGCGGCACGATCTTTCCCTGCGAGGTCTCTGCCTTCAACTGCCGCAGCATGTCGGCCAGCGTCTTGCCAGGCTCGTCTCGAAAGCGCTCGGGCAGCACGTCGATCGCATCCATGCGGTCCACGCGAAAGCCGCGAAAGTCGTTGCGCAGCTCGCACCAGGTCGACAGCGTCCACACCTTGCCCCAGTAGAAGCAGCCGAGCGGACGCACGGTGCGCTCGCTGGCATCGCCCGACACATCGCGGTAGTGCAGCCGCAGCTTGTTGTGCGACTGCACGGCTTCGCGCAGCGCCTGCAGCCGCGCACGCAGGGCGTCGTCCAGGCCCATGGCCGGCGCGTAGAGCGCCAGCGCCTCCGCGGAGACGCGCGCGGCCGGCGGCAGCACCGAGAGGATCTTTCCCAGCCCGCTCTCGATGTCGCGCGCCAGCGCCGGATCGACCCAGCTCTGCGCAAGCCGCGCCGCGGCCACGAGCGCCGAGGCCTCGTCCTGCGTGAACATCAGCGGCGGCAGCTCGAAGCCCGCGCCGAGCCGGTAACCCACGCCGGCTTCGCCCTCGATGGGCACGCCCTGGTGCTGCAGGTCGGCCACGTCGCGGTACACCGTGCGCTCGGACACCTCCAGGCGCTGCGCCAGGAAGGCGGCCGTGGTGAGCCGGCGCCCGCGGATGAGTTGCACGAGCTGGAAGAGGCGGTCGGCGCGGCGCATCAGCGTGTGCCTGTGAATTCGAATTCGCTGCCGGTCTTCGTGGTGCTCATGAAACTCCGATGTGGATCGCGACCTTGTCCGGTCCTTCATAGGCTTCGAAATCGCTGCGGTAGCTGCGCGCGATGTCCGGGTGCGTCTGGAAATAGTGCCAGATGCGCTGCCAGGTGGCGATCACCATCTGCGGCATTTCGCCCTGGCCGGTGAACACGAGGTAGTCGCCGGCCTCGACGGCCACGCTGTTTGCACCATCGGAAACGGCCACGCCCGCCGTCACGTCGAACGCGCCCTGCGCGTCCGATTCGTAGGCCGAGTAGACGCTGTAGATCCGGGTGTCACGGGTGCGGTGCGGTGTGGATGCATACGTCTCCTCGCCGAAGAAGCGCCGCCACAGCGCCCCTAGACGGGCCGTGTCCGGGGCGTTCTCCTCGCGGTTGGTGGTGCGGACCGTGAGGCCTGCAACCTGGAAGGCGTCTTGGTGTTGGCGGGTCGGTTCCATCTTTTCTTTGTTTCTTTCTTCCTCAGAATGCGAGCATCTTCAGGTCGGCTTTCATGGCCTGGGCGATCAGTTGCATGTCGGCATCCGTGATGTCGAACATGCCGAAGCGAAACTTGTAGCCCCATTGCTTCGGGCTCTCGATGAACGCGAGGCGCTCGATCAGCGGTGCGATGGGCGCCTCGTGCGACGCCGCATAGGCCACGTCGCGGCGCCACGGCACGAAGCCGTTGCCCATGTCGAATTCGTACGGCATGCCGGGCTGCACGATGCCGATCGACACGAAGCTCTGCAGCTTGTCCGTGCCGCTGAACACCGTGGCCGGCGAATAGTAGGCCACGCGGTCGCCCGCTGAAAGTCGCTTGAGCGGGGCGTGCTTGCCGTGGCCGACCTGCATGAAGCCCAGCGGGCGGTGGTCGCGGCCGCGCCGTGCATGCTCGGCGCTGGCCACGGCGATCCAGTTGCGTTGCGCCATGGCCGTTCAGTCCAGCGCGTGCAGGCCGACTTCGTTGCCTTCGGTGTCGCGCATGTGGGCGATGAAGCCCATGCCCGGCGGCAACGCGGACTTCGGTGCCACGATGTGCCCACCGGCCGCCTCGATGCGCGCGAGCACGGCGTCGATGCTGGGCATGCAGTCCAGGTAGATG
Source organism: Variovorax sp. AC103 (assembly GCF_979254005.1). Taxonomy (NCBI): domain Bacteria; kingdom Pseudomonadati; phylum Pseudomonadota; class Betaproteobacteria; order Burkholderiales; family Comamonadaceae; genus Variovorax; species Variovorax sp. AC103. The sequence continues at coordinate 20,782 of NZ_CEEDFC010000022.1, forward strand.
CGGATGCTGCTGCCGGCGCGCGCGGTGGCACTGGCACCGGCCTGCAGGGCGCCGCCGGTGGCGGGTGCTTCGTAGGGAAACACGGCCAGCGCGTCGCCGCCGAAGTCTTCGCGGCGCAGCTTGCGGGCGAGCACGGTCTCGTAGAAGGCCTGTGCGCGGTCCAGGTCGGCGACCGGAATCTCGAACCAGCTGATGGCGTTCTTGTGCATGGAGGACTCTCTTTCGTTGCTGTTGAAGGAGCCTCGATGGTGCGATCCGCCTCCTGACAGCGTCTTGTCAGTAGCCTGTCGCCGCAGGCGAAAAAAAGCCCGCGGCGCTCCGGGGAGCGTGCGCGGGCCTTGTCGGCGTCGAGGCCGGCGGCTTAGAGCACGTCGCTCGCGAAGTCAGCCAGGCGCGAGCGTTCGCCGCGCGCCAGCGTGATGTGCCCGCCGTGCGGCCACCCCTTGAACTTGTCGACCGCGAAGGTCAGGCCCGAGGAGCCTTCCGTCAGGTAGGGCGTGTCGATCTGTGCCAGGTTGCCCATGCAGATGATCTTGGTGCCCGGGCCCGCGCGCGTGATCAGCGTCTTCATCTGCTTGGGCGTCAGGTTCTGCGCCTCGTCGATGATCACGTACTTGTTCAGGAAGGTGCGCCCGCGCATGAAGTTCATGCTCTTGACCTTGATGCGGCTGCGGATCAGCTCGTTGGTGGCCGCGCGGCCCCATTCGCCGGCACCGCCGCCGTCGCCCTTGGCCAGGAACTCGAGGTTGTCGTCGAGCGCGCCCATCCACGGACCCATCTTTTCTTCTTCGGTGCCGGGCAGGAACCCGATGTCCTCGCCCACGCTCACCGTCGCGCGGGTCATGATGATCTCAGTGTAGCGGCGGTCGTCGAGCACCTGCGTGAGGCCGGAGGCCAGCGCCATCAGGGTCTTGCCGGTGCCGGCCGTGCCGGTCAGCGTAACGAAGTCGATATCCGGGTCCATCAGCAGGTTCATCGCGAAGTTCTGCTCGCGGTTGCGCGTGTTCACGCCCCACACCGCGTTCTTGCCCGAGCTGTAGTCCTTGAGCGTCTTGAGCACCGCGGTCTTGTCGCGGATCTCGGTGACGCGTGCGTACATGCTCGGCTCGCCCGGCGCCTCGAAGAAGACGAACTGGTTGATGTACAGGTTGGGCACGATCGGGCCGCTGATCCGGTAGAACGTGTTGCTGCCGCTCTGCCAGCTTTCGACCGTCTTGCTCTGGCGCGTCCAGAAGTCGGGCGGCAGGGCAAGCGAACCGGCATAGAGCAGGTCGCCGTCTTCCAGCGTCTTGTCGTTCTGGTAGTCGTCGGCAGCCAGGCCCAGCGCGCGGGCCTTGACGCGCATGTTGATGTCCTTCGACACCAGCACCACTTCCTGCTTCGGCCTGCCTGGGCGGTCCTTGGCGTACTCGTCGCGCAGCGCGTGCACCACGCCGAGGATCTGGTTGTCGGCCTTGCCCTGGGGCAGGCTGATCGGCAGCGAGTAGTCGAGCGGGGCGGTCTGGAAGAACAGCCGGCCGCCCGCTTCACGGTGGCCTGTGGTGTCGAGCTTCAGGCCCTTGTCGATGTCTGCATCTTGTGCACCGGCCAGCGCGTCGAGCGTGCGGCTGGTCTGGCGGCCGTTGCGCGCGACCTCGGTGGTGCCTTTCTTGTGGCCGTCGAGCTCTTCGAGCACGATCATCGGCAGAAAGATGTCGTGCTCCTCGAAGCGGAACAGGCACATCGGGTCGTGCAGCAGCACGTTGGTGTCGAGCACGAACAGCTTGGCAGGGCCTGTGGATTTGCTGCGCTTGGGGCGTGCCGGGGCTTGCGGTGCCGCGGCCGGTGCCTGAATCACGGGAGCCGCCGTTGGGACCCGGGTCTCGACCTGGATGGCGGCGGGGGGCTGCTGCGGCGCGGCGACGGGGACAGGCGCGGAGACCGGTTTCGATTTGGCGCGGCGGGGAGGGCGTGCGCCTTCGCTGCCGCCGCCGCCTTCCGTGCCGAGGTTATCGAACAGTTCCAGCGGCTGCGGTCCGCTCTGCGCGGAGGCTTCGGCGCGCGAATCGCCAGCGCGGCGCGAACCCCTGTGCGAGGGCCGTGCGGGCGCATCGATCGCGTCCGGCGAGAGCAATGCAGCGCGTTTCGTGGGGGCGGGAGGCAATGGCATGTGTCAGGTCGCTCGCAGAAAGTGGGAACCAGAAAACGAAAAAGCCGCCTGTAGACCAAGGCGGCTTTGTTCGGGGGATGCGGTCGTGGAGCTCAACGGCATGAAGCCATTATGCACACCCCGGATGACGCGTCGAAGGCTCTTTACGCGCCGCGTGGGGCATTCCCCACGTCGCGACGCAAAAGGGCTGCCAGCGCCTTGTGCAATGCTCAGGCGGCCTTCTTGAGGGCCTTGACGGCCTTGAGCACGTCGTCGACATGGCCCGGCACCTTGAGTCCGCGCCATTCGGCCTTCAGGATGCCGTCAGCGCCGATCAGGAAGGTGCTGCGCTCGATGCCCTTGACCTTCTTGCCGTACATGATCTTGTTCTTGACCACGCCGAACATGTGGCACATTTTTTCTTCGGTGTCGGCAATGAGCTCGAAAGGGAGTTCGAGCTTCGCCTTGAACTCGTCATGCGACTTCATGTTGTCGCGCGACACGCCGAAGACCGTGGCGCCTGCCTTTTCGAAGTCCTTGTAACGGTCGCGGAATTGCATCGCTTCGGTCGTGCAGCCCGGAGTGTTATCTTTCGGGTAAAAGTACATGACCAGCACGTGGCCGAGATGCGAAGTATTCGAGACCTTCAGGCCGCCCGTGGCGTTGGCGTCGAATTCAGGAATGGGTTTGTTGACAACGATCGCCATGAAACTTGTTTTCTCCGTTAGATTCAGTCCTCCGAGCCCTCTCGAACCGTTTTCAGACGGTGCTTGCTCGAAGAATGAAGGATTGGTCGTTGCTAACTTTGGGGTAGCGGGCCGGTTCGCAACCTAGTATTTTACCCCGAAAACGCCTGCCTCAGCCGCCCGCCGGACTCTCGACGAGCAGAGCGGCGATCACGTGCCTGCCTTCGCCGGCCAGGATGTTGTAGGTTCGGCAGGCCGCCGCGGTGTCCATGGTCTCCACGCCGGTGCGTTGCGCCATCAGGGGCTGCAGCCAGGCGGGTTGGGGAAAGCGGATGCGGTTTCCGCTGCCGAAGATGATCAATTCGGCACCCAGCGACGCCAGCTGCGCGAAATGTTCGGCGCCGATCTGGTCGAAGCTCGAACAATTCCATTCGAACCGCTCGCCGTGCGAGCCGACCACGACGCTGCCCTCGACCTTTTCATTGTTGATGGCCACCCATCCGGGGCCATGTGCGGTGAGGGATTGGGCGTCGGATTTGTCGGGCTGGAGCTTCATCGGTGCACTGGGAACTGTGGTCAAATTATAGGTTTTCCCCAGCGTCACGAGGCCCGCAAGGGCTTTTTTCGGAGCCAGCCAGCTGGCGGCAACTCCGAGCAAGCAACCCGTTAACCCGCGCCCGGGAGGGCCCTTTGAAGCAGCTCAAGAAATCGGCCAAGCTGGCCAACGTTCTCTACGACATCCGCGGGCCCATCATGGACGCCGCCAAGCAGATGGAAGAGGACGGCCAGAAGATCATCAAGCTCAACATCGGCAACCTCGCCGTGTTCGGCTTCGATGCCCCCGAGGAAATCCAGCAGGACATGATCCGCAACCTGCCGAACTCGGCCGGTTACTCCGACAGCAAGGGGGTCTTCGCCGCGCGCAAGGCGGTGATGCACGAGACGCAGAAGCAGGGCATCGCGGGCGTCACCCTCGACGACATCTACCTGGGCAACGGCGCCAGCGAGCTGATTGCCATGTCCACCAACGCGCTGCTCGACGACGGCGACGAGCTGCTGCTGCCGGCGCCCGACTACCCGCTGTGGACCGCCTCCACGAGCCTGTCGGGCGGCACTCCGGTGCACTACCTCTGCGACGAGGCCAACGGCTGGATGCCCGACCTCGACGACATCCGCGCCAAGATCACGCCGCGCACCAAGGGCATCGTGGTCATCAATCCGAACAATCCGACCGGCGCGCTGTATTCCGACGCGCTGCTCAAGAGCATCGTGGCCATCGCGCGCGAGCACGGCCTGGTGATCTTCGCCGACGAGGTGTACGACAAGGTGCTGTACGACGGCGTCAAGCACACCGCCATCGCCAGCCTGTCGAGCGACGTGCTCACGCTGACCTTCAATTCGCTTTCCAAGAGCTACCGTTCCTGCGGCTACCGCGCCGGCTGGCTCGTGGTGTCGGGCGACAAGCGCAGCGCGCAGGACTACATCGAGGGCCTGAACATGCTCTCGAACATGCGCCTGTGCGCCAACGTGCCCGGCCAGTGGGCCATCCAGACGGCGCTGGGCGGTTACCAGAGCATCAACGACCTGGTGTGCGACGGCGGGCGCCTGCGCCGCCAGCGCGACCTGGCCTACGAGCTGATCACCGCCATTCCGGGCGTGAGCTGCGTCAAGCCCAGCGCTGCGCTCTACATGTTTCCCAAGCTCGACCCCGAGGTCTACCCGATCGAGGACGACCGCCAGTTCTTCCTCGAGCTGCTGAAGGAAACCCGCGTGATGCTGGTGCAGGGCACCGGCTTCAACTGGGCCACCCCGGACCACTTCCGCATCGTGTTCCTGCCCCACGAGGACGACCTGCGCGAGGCCATCAACCGCATCGCGAAGTTCCTGGAGCAGTACCGCTTGCGCCGCAAGACGGGCTCATGAGATCCGCTTGCGTCGCTGCCGCGCTGTCGCTTGCCGCATGGGCTGCCGCGGCGGCCGACAAGGAGCCTGTTTCCTTCTCGCACGACGACTGGGAACTGGCCTGCGACAACACGCGCACCTGCCGTGCCGCCGGTTACCAGCTGGACGGCGGGGAAGGGGAACTGGTGTCGATGCTCATCACCCGCAAGGCCGGGCCCGGCACCGCAGTGGGCATCGAACTGCAGATCGGCGGTGAAGACGACGTCAAGGGCCCGGTGCGCCTCAAGGTCGGCAAGGCCACGGTACCTGGTCTGGACGGCGGCTCCGCCAGCCTCGACGACAGCCAGGTTCGCACGGTGCTCCCCGAGCTCCTGAAGAGCGACGATGCCACGCTTGCTGCCGGCAGCAAGAAGTGGACGCTGTCGCTGGCCGGCCTCAACGCCGTGCTGCTCAAGATGGACGAAGCCCAGGGCCGCATCGGCACGCCGGGCGCGCTGGTGCGCCGCGGTAGCAGGGCTGAACAGTCGGTGCTGCCTGCGCTGCCGGTGCCTGTCGTCAACGCGGTCAAGCCCGCCAAGGCGCGCCCCGGCGACGACGCCCTGGCGGCGCGCATCTTTCCCTCTCTCAAGTTGAGCGAAGCCGACGGCCCTTGCAACAACATGGATGCGGTGCAGGCCAATTCGCTTCAGGTCCACCGCCTGACCGACAGCAAGGTGCTTTTGTCGCTCGAATGCAGCGTGGGGGCTTACAACTCCACCAGCCAGCTCTGGATCGCCAACGACAAGCCGCCCTATGCGCCATCGGCCCTCGAAGCCAACGGCGATTTCGACGAGAAGGACGCCAGCGTCTCCTCGGTCATGAAGGTCCGCGGCGTCGGCGACTGCGTGGCGACCGAAACCTGGCACTACAACGGCCGCGACTTCGTGCGCACCGGCGCAACGATCGACCGCATGTGCCGTGGCTTCCCCGGCGGCGCCTGGAACCTGCCCCGCTACGTCAGCCGCGTCGTGAGCGCACCGTCCGCCACCCCATCCAAACCATGAACGCCATGAGCGCGACTTTCCCAATGAATCCCATCCAAGTAGGCCTGCTCGGCGCAGGCACGGTCGGCAGCGGCACCTTCAAGGTGCTCCAGCGCAACCAGGAAGAAATCAAGCGCCGCGCCGGCCGCGGCATCGAGATCACCATGGTGGCCGACCTCGACACCGCCCGCGCCCGCGAAGTGGCCGGCGAAGGCGTCAAGGTGGTGGCCGATGCGCGCGAAGTCATCGCCAACCCCGACATCGACATCGTCATCGAGCTGATCGGCGGCTACGGCATTGCTAAGCAGCTCGTGCTCGAAGCCATTGCGGCCGGCAAGCACGTGGTCACCGCCAACAAGGCGCTGCTCGCGGTGCACGGCACCGAGATCTTCGCGGCCGCGCACGCCAAGGGCGTGATGGTGGCCTTCGAGGCCGCGGTGGCCGGCGGCATCCCGATCATCAAGGCGCTGCGCGAAGGCCTCACGGCCAACAGCATCCAGTGGCTGGCCGGCATCATCAACGGCACCACCAACTTCATCCTGTCCGAGATGCGCGACAAGGGCCTGGACTTCGCGACCGTGCTGAAGGAAGCCCAGCGCCTGGGCTACGCCGAAGCCGACCCGACCTTCGACATCGAAGGCGTGGACGCCGGCCACAAGGTCACGCTGATGAGCGCCATCGCCTTCGGCATTCCGGTGCAGTTCGACAAGGCCCACATCGAGGGCATCACCAAGCTCGCCGCGCAGGACATCAAGTACGCCGAACAGCTCGGCTACCGCATCAAGCTGCTGGGCATCACCAAGCGCACCGCCCAGGGCATCGAGCTGCGCGTGCATCCGTCGCTGGTGCCGTCCAAGCGGCTGCTGGCCAACGTCGAAGGCGCGATGAACGCGGTGGTGGTGCACGGCGACGCAGTGGGCACCACGCTGTACTACGGCAAGGGCGCCGGCAGCGAGCCGACGGCCAGCGCCGTGATTGCCGACCTGGTCGACATCACCCGACTGCACACCGCCGACACCGCGCACCGCGTGCCGCACCTGGCCTTCCATCCCGACGCCATGAGCGACCTCAAGGTGCTGCCGATGACCGAGGTCGTCACCAGCTACTACCTGCGCCTGCGCGTGGCCGACCAGGCCGGCGTGCTCGCCAAGGTGACGGGCCTGCTGGCCACCGCCGGCATCAGCATCGACGCCGTGCTGCAGCGCGAAGCCGACGAAGTGGGCGGCGAAGGCTCCACGCAGACCGACCTCATCATCCTCACGCACGATGCGCGCGAAGGCACTGTCAACGACGTGCTGGCCGAGCTGCAGGCACTGCCCACGGTGCTGGAGCCCATTGTTCGCATCCGCAAGGAAGAGCTGTCCTGAGGGGCAGCCTGCGAACTTCATCCATCGAACATTGAACCGGTACAACAGGACCATCGCGTGAACTACCTGAGCACCCGCGGCCACCCCGACCGCAAGCGCTTTTGCGAAATCCTTCTCGAAGGCCTGGCGCCTGACGGCGGCCTCTACCTGCCGGCGCACTATCCGCAGGTCGACACCGCCACGCTCGCCAGGTGGCGCGCGCTGCCTTACGCCGAGCTGGCCTTCGAGATCCTCTCGCTCTACATCGACGACATTCCGCCGGCCGACCTGAAGGCGATCTGCGCGAAGACCTACACCGCCGAGGTGTTCGGCTCCGACGAGATCGTGCCGCTGCGCGAGCTCGAGGACGGCGTGTACCTCGAAGCACTGTCCAACGGCCCCACGCTGGCCTTCAAGGACATGGCGATGCAGCTGCTGGGCAACCTGTTCGAGTACGAACTGGCGCGCCGCGGCGCGGAGCTCAACATCCTGGGCGCGACCAGCGGCGACACCGGCAGCGCGGCCGAGTACGCGATGCGCGGCAAGAAGGGCGTGCGCGTCTTCATGACCTCGCCCGACGGCCGCATGAGCCCGTTCCAGCAGGCGCAGATGTTCAGCCTGCAGGACGAGAACATCCACAACATCGCCATCACCGGCGTGTTCGACGACTGCCAGGACATCGTGAAGGCGGTGTCCAACGACCTGGGCTTCAAGCGCAAGTACCGCATCGGCACCGTCAATTCGATCAACTGGGCGCGGCTGCTCGCGCAGGTCGTTTACTACTTCGCGGGCTATTTCCAGGCCACGGCGAGCAACGACAAGCCGGTGAGCTTCACCGTGCCCTCGGGCAACTTCGGCAACGTCTGCGCGGGCCACGTGGCGCGCATGATGGGCCTGCCCATCCAGACGCTGGTGGTCGCCACCAACGAGAACGACGTGCTCGACGAGTTCTTCCGCACCGGCATCTACCGCGTGCGCGGCGCGGTCGACACGCACGAAACATCGAGTCCGTCAATGGACATCAGCAAGGCCAGCAACTTCGAGCGCTTCGTGTTCGACCTGGTGGGCCGCGACGCCGCCCGGCTGCGCCAGCTGTTCGTGGAAGACCTGGGCCTGCAAGGCAGCTTCGACCTGAGCGCCGACCCGGCGTTCAAGCAGGCCGCCGAACGCTTCGGCTTCAAGAGCGGCCGCAGCACGCACGCCGACCGCCTGGCGACCATCCGCGACACCGAGAAGCGCTTTGCCACGCTGGTCGATCCGCACACCGCCGACGGCCTGAAGGCCGCACGCGAGCAGCTCGCACCCGGCGTGCCGATGGTGGTGCTCGAAACCGCGTTGCCGATCAAGTTCGCCGCCACGCTGGTCGAGGCGCTGGGCGAGGAGCCCGAGCGGCCGAAGCGGTTCGAGGGCATCGAGGCGCTGCCCAAGCGCGTCGTCAAGCTGCCGGCCGACGCCGAGGCCGTGAAGGCCTACATCGCACAGAACTGTGATTGATCACGTCCGGGCCCTCGCATGAAGGTCGTCGGCTTCGCGGGCTATTCGGGCGCGGGCAAGACCACGCTGCTGGAGCGCCTGATCCCCGCGCTCAAGCGGCGCGGGCAGCGCGTGTCGGTGGTCAAGCATGCGCACCACAAGTTCGACATCGACCATCCGGGCAAGGACACGTACCGCCACCGCGAGGCGGGTGCCTTCGAGGTCGTCGTCGCCTCCGACAAGCGGCTGGCCGTGATGCGCGAGTTCGAATTCCCCGTGGAGCTCAGCGTGCACCAGTTGCTGGCCGAGGTGCACCCGGCCGCCGACTGGGTGCTGGTCGAGGGCTTCCGGCACAGCGACGTGCTGAAGATCGAAGTCTGGCGTCGGCCCGAGGGCGACGAGCCGTCGCGCCCGGTGCTCTACACCGACGATCCTTTCGTCACCGCCGTGGCCACGGACGACCCGGCCGGCCTGCCCGTGCCCACCGAGCGCCCGCTGTTCGACCTCAACGACGCCGAGGCCATTGCGAAGTGGTTGATCGACAGCGGCGACCGCTTCGAATACAACCCCGAACACCATGGCTGACACACCTGTTCCTCCCGTTCCTTTCGCTGCCTCTTCCTTGCGCCCGCCGTTGATGCCGCTCGACGAGGCCATCGCCGTCCTGCTCGCCAGGGCGCAGCCGACGCTGCCCGCCGAGAGCGTCGCCACCTTCGAGGCCGACGGCCGCGTGCTGGCGCAGGACCTCGTGTCCGGCCTGACCGTGCCGCCGCGGGACAACAGCGCGATGGACGGCTACGCCGTGCGCGTGGCCGACTGCGCCGCGCCGGGGGCCGAGCTGGCCGTGGCGCAGCGCATTCCCGCGGGCACCGTGGGCACGCCGCTCGCGGCCGGCACCGCGGCGCGCATCTTCACGGGGGCGCAGGTCCCCGAGGGCGCCGACGCCGTCGTGATGCAGGAAGACACCGCCGCCACGCCGCAGGAAGGCAGCCTGGGCTCGGTTCGCATCGCCATCGTTCCGGCGGCGGGCCAATGGGTGCGACGCGCGGGCGAAGACGTGGCGTCGGGCGACGTGGTGCTCAAGCAGGGCGAACGCCTCACGCCCGCCGCGCTCGGCCTGGCGGCCAGCGTCGGCTTTCACAAGCTGCAGGTGGCCCGCAAGCCGCGCGTGGCCATGCTCTCCACCGGCGACGAACTGGTGATGCCCGGCGAAGTGGCGCCCGACGCCATGAAGCCCGGCGCCATCTACAACTCCAACCGCTTCTTCATGCGCGCCTTGCTGCACCGCCTGGGCTGCGAGGTGAACGACCTGGGCATCGTGCCCGACGACCGCGAAGCCACCATCGCGGCGCTGCGCGAGGCGGCCGAGAGCAGCGACCTGATCATCACGACCGGCGGTGTTTCCGTCGGCGAGGAAGACCACATCCGCGCCGCGCTGCAGTCGCTCGGCGAGCTTCAGCTGTGGTCGCTGTCGATGAAACCCGGCAAGCCCTTCGCCTATGGTTCCATCGCGCGCAGCAACGGGCAGGGCGCCTGCCACGTGACCGGGCTGCCCGGCAACCCTGTGTCGAGTTTCCTGACCTTCCTGATGCTGGTACGGCCCTTCCTGCTGAGCTTGCAGGGTGCCACGCGCGTGACGCCCGAGGCCGTGCAGATGCGCGCCGACTTCGACTGGCTGCGCGCCGACAAGCGCCGCGAGTTCCTGCGCGCGCGGCGCAACGCGGCGGGCGGGCTCGAACTGTTCGGCAACCAGAGCTCGGGGGTGCTGACCTCGATGGTCTGGGGCGACGGCGTTGTCGACAACCCGGCTGGGCAAACCATCAGGTCGGGCGACACCGTGAACTTCATTCCCTTCGCCTCGCTGCTCGGCTGAATCGAATGAAAGTCCAGGTTCGTTATTTCGCCTCGGTGCGCGAGGCGCTGGCCCGCAGCGGCGAAAGCGTCGACACGCAAGCCGAAACGCTCGCCGCGCTTCGCGACGAACTCATCGGCCGGGGCGGCTCCTATGCCACCGCGCTCGCGCGCGGCAAGGCGGTGCGCATGGCGCTCGACCAGGCCATGAGCGACGAAGCCGCAGCCCTGCACGACGGCTGTGAAGTCGCCTTCTTCCCGCCCGTCACGGGCGGCTGAGCAGGGCGTCCAGCGCCACGAGGCGCTCGCGCAGGCCGTCGGACGCGCGCGTCATCGGCGAACGCAGCTCGTCGTGCATTTCGCCGGCGTGCGCCAGCAGCGCCTTCACGGGGCCGGGGTTCGGCTCGGCGAACAGGCTGTCCACCAGCGGCTGCAAGGCCTGCCATTCGTCGCGCGCCTGCGCCAACCGGTTCTCCGACAACAGCCGCACCAGCCGCACGAAGCGGCGGGTCTGCACGTTGCCGCTGGCCGCGATGGCACCCACGCCGCCTTCGGCCATCGTGCTGAAGATCTGGTGGTCTTCGCCCGACAGCACCTGCAGCCGGCCGTCGGCGATCACCGCACGTGTCTTGGCCATGTCGCCGCCGCAGTCCTTGATGCCGCGAATGCGCGGGTGCGCGGCCAGCGCCAGCAGCGTGTCGCGCGCGATGGTGACGCCGGTGCGGTAGGGGATGTCGTAGACCAGCACAGGCACCGTGCTGGCATCGGCAATGGCTTGGAACCATTCGAGCAGGCCGCCCTGCGACGGGCGGATGTAGTGCGGTGCTGCCACCAGCAGGCCCGCCAGCGGGCGCTCGCACAGCTTGCGCGCCCAGGCCGTGGCCTTGCCCAGGTGGTAGCCCGAAATGCCCATCACCACCGGCAGGCCGCCGGCTGCGGCCAGCACGGTGTCGAGCACGGCCAGCTGTTCGTCCTCGTCGAGCGCGGCGGCCTCGCCGGTGGAGCCGCAGGGCACGAAGCCGGTCACGCCGTCGGCGGCGAGGCGCCGGGTCAGGGCGGCGAGGGCGTCATGGTCCACCGCGCCGTTGCGGAACGGGGTGACGAGGGCGATCCAGAAGCCTGAGAAATCAGGGACAGTGGGATGGGGTTGTTGCGGCACGCGGGTTTCCTCTCAGGAATCGACCGATGGAAAAAGAACCACCGTCGGATGCGCGCGAAACCCATGAAAGGGCCAAAAAACCTTGGCAGGTTCCGTCGCTCATCCGACGACGGAACCTCGGCTCCGGTCAGACGAGCTTTGGTTTTTTGGCTTTGCTGCCCTGGCACGCGCAACCGCTTCCAGCGTGCGAAAGCACTGAGGAGGGGGTGGCGAGGCAAGGCATCGTCGCAGTCTAGCGCGATGCCACAATTCGGAAATGAGCATTGCGCGTGTTTCGATCCAGACAGCCGATTTCGACCTTTCGCAGGAGGTCGCCGCGTTGCGTGCCGGCGACAAGCGCGTGGGTGCGGTCTGCAGCTTCGTCGGCACCGTGCGGGACCGCAACGACGGCAGCAGCGTCGCGTCGATGGAACTGGAGCACTACCCCGGCATGACCGAGAAGGCCGTCGAGGCCATGATCGACGAAGCGCAGCGGCGCTTCGACATCCTCGGGGCGCGCGTGATCCACCGCGTGGGCCTGCTGCAGCCGCTGGACCAGATCATGATGGTGGCGGTGGTGTCGGCGCACCGCGGCCAGAGCTTCGAGGCCTGCGAGTTCCTGATGGACTACCTCAAGACGCAGGCGCCGTTCTGGAAGAAGGAGCAAACGCCCGAAGGCGCCCGCTGGGTCGATGCGCGCGTGGCCGACGACGCGGCGCTCGCGCGCTGGGGCATCAGCGCCCCGAACGCCTGACACCGCGTTGTTCCCTCTCCCCGAGGGGTGAGGGAGCCAGACATCAAAGGGGCTTGAAGCCGCTGCCCTGGATGATCTTTTCCCAGGCCGCCGTGTACGTGCGCACACGCCCCGCGAACTGCCCCTGCGACTCGTAGCCCACCGTCAGGCCCATCGCCGTGAGTTTCTGCTTCACGTCGGGCATGGCCAGCACCTTCTGCAGCGCCTCGCCGTACTTGTCGATGATCGGCTGCGGCGTGCCCACCGGCGCGAAGATGCCGTAGTAGGGCAGGTCGTCCAGGTTCGCGAAGCCCAGTTCGGTGAATGTCGGCACGTTCGGAATCACGGCCTGGCGCTTGGCGCCGATGGAGGCCACGATGCGCACCTTGCCCGCCTTGTGGTTCTCGATGAAGTCCGGCACCGAGGCGATGCCCGCGGTGATCTGGTTGCCCAGCATGTCGGCCGTCATGGGCGCGCTGCCGCGGTAGGGGGCGGGCTGCACGTCGATCTTGTACTTGTCCGAGATCATCTTCACCAGGAACTCGGGGATCGAGGCCGGCGCCGGAATGCCGATGGTTTCCTTGCCGCCCTTTTGCGTGCGGACCCACTTCACGTACTCGTCCATGGTCTTGGCCGGCGTGCCGCCCGAGACGGCCAGCACGTTGGCGAAGGTGGCAAAGCCGGCCACGGGCACGAAGTCGGTGGCGGGGTTGAAGCCGGGGTTCTTGATGACCTGCGGCAGGATCGAGATGGTGTGGTCGTGCGACAGCAGCAGGGTGTGGCCGTCGGCAGGCGACGACTTCAGCACGGTGGCCGCAATCTGGCCGCCCGCGCCGGCGCGGTTTTCCACCACCACCGGCACGCCCAGCACGTCCTTGAGCTTTTCGCCCAGGGTGCGCGCGATGGCGTCCGTGCCCGCGCCAGCCGGAAAACCGACCAGCAGGCGGACGGGGGTGCCGCTTTGCGCCTGCGCAAGGCCCGACAGGCCCAGGGCGGCTAGAAAGAGGCCGGCGCTGATCGCCCGGCGCACCGGTTGAACGCGCTGCATTGAAAAAACCATGATCGACTCCATTCGAGAGAGAGAAATGCCTACGGGCAGGAAACGGGTCTTGTGCAATACCCGTGCCCAGGCTGCCGTGGTCCGCCTGTCACGGGCAGAACCTTGAATCGTGCCCGAACGGCCCTATTTTGGAAGCAGGAATACCACCATGCGACAAGACAAACTCACCACCAAATTCCAGGAAGCCCTGGGCGACGCCCAGTCGCTCGCGCTGGGCAACGACAACGCCTACATCGAACCAGCCCACCTGCTGGTCGCGATGCTGCGCCAGAACGAAGGGCCGCGCGCATTGCTCGAACGCGCCGGTGTCAATGTGCCAGGCCTTTCCCAGGCCGCCGAGGCTGCCATCAAGAAGCTGGCGCAGGTCCAGGGCGCCGACAGCGTGCAGGTGGGCACCGAACTGGGCAAGCTGCTGCAGGCCACCGAGAAGGAGGCCATCAAGCGCAACGACCAGTTCATTGCCGGCGAGCTCTTTCTGCTGGCGCTGACCGACAGCAAGACCGACATCGGCAATCTCTGCCGTGCGAACGGCATGACGCGCAAGTCGCTCGAGGCGGCCATCGACGCCGTGCGCGGCGGCCAGGGCGTGAACAGCGCCGACGCCGAAGGCCAGCGCGAAGCGCTGAAGAAATACACCACCGACCTCACCGAGCGCGCGCGCCGCGGCAAGCTCGACCCGGTGATCGGGCGCGACGAGGAAATCCGCCGCGCCATCCAGGTGCTGCAACGCCGCACCAAGAACAACCCCGTGCTCATCGGCGAACCCGGCGTGGGCAAGACCGCCATCGTCGAAGGCCTGGCGCAGCGCATCGTCTCGGGCGAGGTGCCCGAATCGCTGAAGGGCAAGCGCGTGCTGTCGCTGGACATGGCCGCGCTGCTGGCCGGTGCCAAGTTCCGCGGCGAGTTCGAGGAGCGCCTGAAGACCGTGCTGAACGAGCTTGCGAAGGACGAGGGCCAGACCATCGTCTTCATCGACGAGCTGCACACCATGGTCGGCGCCGGCAAGGCCGAAGGCGCGATGGACGCGGGCAACATGCTCAAGCCCGCGCTCGCGCGCGGCGAGCTGCACTGCGTGGGCGCCACCACGCTCGATGAATACCGCAAGTACATCGAGAAGGACGCCGCGCTGGAGCGCCGCTTCCAGAAGATCATCGTGGGCGAGCCCAGCGTGGAAGCCACCGTGGCCATCCTGCGCGGCCTGAAGGAAAAGTACGAGGTGCACCACGGCGTGGACATCACCGACCCGGCCATCGTGGCCGCGGCCGAGCTGAGCGACCGCTACATCACCGACCGCTTCCTGCCCGACAAGGCCATCGACCTGATCGACGAGGCCGCGGCCAAGATCAAGATCGAGATGGACTCCAAGCCCGAGGTCATGGACCGGCTCGACCGCCGCCTGATCCAGCTGCAGATCGAGCTGGAGGCCGTGCGCCGCGAGAAGGACGAAGCCTCGCAGAAGCGATTCGGCCTGATCGAGCTCGAGATCGCCAGGCTGCAGAAGGAAATTGCCGACTACGACGAGATCTGGCAGGCCGAGAAGGCGCAGGCCCAGGGCAGCGCCAAGGTGCGCGAGGACATCGACAAGATCAAGTTCCAGATTGCGGAGTCCACCGCCAAGGGCGACTTCAACAAGGTCGCCGAGCTGCAATACGGCCAGCTGCCGGCGCTCGAAAAGCGCCTGAAGGAAGCGCAGGACGCCGAAGCCAGCAAGGGCAAGTCGAGCGCCCCCACGCTGCTGCGCACGCAGGTCGGCGCGGAAGAAATCGCCGAGGTCGTGGCGCGCGCCACCGGCATTCCGGTCGCCAAGCTGATGCAGGGCGAGCGCGACAAGCTGCTCGTGATGGAAGGCAAGCTGCACGAGCGCGTGGTCGGCCAGGACGAGGCCATCGGTGCGGTCGCCAACGCGATCCGCCGTTCGCGCTCGGGCCTGAGTGACCCGAACCGCCCGACCGGCTCGTTCCTGTTCCTCGGCCCCACGGGCGTGGGCAAGACCGAGCTGTGCAAGGCGCTCGCGGGCTTCCTGTTCGACAGCGAAGACCACCTGATCCGCATCGACATGAGCGAGTTCATGGAGAAGCATTCGGTCGCCCGCCTGATCGGCGCGCCGCCGGGCTACGTGGGCTACGAGGAGGGCGGCTACCTGACGGAAGCCGTGCGCCGCAAGCCCTACAGCGTGGTGCTGCTCGACGAGGTCGAGAAGGCCCATCCCGACGTGTTCAACGTGCTGCTGCAGGTGCTGGACGACGGGCGCCTGACCGACGGCCAGGGCCGCACCGTGGACTTCAAGAACACGGTGATCGTGATGACGAGCAACATCGGCTCGCCCATCATCCAGGCCATGGTGGGCCAGCCTTCGGAGGAGATCAAGGAAGCTGTGTGGGACGAGCTGAAGAACTACTTCCGCCCCGAGTTCCTGAACCGCATCGACGAGACGGTGGTGTTCCATGCGCTGGACGCGAAGAACATCGAATCGATCGCCGGGATCCAGCTGAAGGTGCTGACCGCGCGGCTCGCGAAAATGGACCTGGGCCTGCAGGTCTCGCCTGCGGCGCTGGCCGAGATTGCCAAGGTCGGCTTCGACCCGGTGTTCGGTGCGCGTCCGTTGAAGCGCGCCATTCAGCAGCGCATCGAGAACCCGCTCTCGAAGCTGCTGCTGGACGGCAGCTTCGGGCCGAAGGACACGATCGAGGTCAACACCGACCCGATCCAGTCGCCCGGACAGTTCTCGTTCTCCAAGGCCGGGGAACCAACGGCGGCTGCTTCGGCCTAAGCTGGAATGATGAACTTCATTTTTCGGGTCATTCTTCTGCTCCTGGGGCTGGTTTTTGCGGCCAGCCTGGCCGTGGCGGTCACGCTGCTGGCGGCCGTGTGGGGTGTGCGCTACGCCTGGGGGCGTCTCACGGGCAAGCCCGTGACCCCCTGGGTCGCTTCGATGGGCGGACGCTTCAACCCGCGTTCCGGCTTCGACCGGTTTCGCCATGCGGCACAGCCTGCCGAGCCCCAGGCGGCCGACGTGGTCAACGCACGGGCGCGCGGCGAGTCGGTGCGCAGCCCCATCGCCATCGGCCCCGCCAATGACGTGACCGACGTGCGGGCCCGCCCCGTGCGCGGCGACTGAGCGTCGTTGCAGCTTTCGCCCCCCGGATGTCTACTGGCTCGTAGAATTTCTACTGGCCAGTAAATTTCCTTCTCGCCGCGCTGTGCGGTGTCGGATCTCTGGCCATGTCGTTTCGCACCGATGGCCCGTTCCGTTTCCCCTCCGTCCGCTCCAGTTCCGCCGTCTCCTTCTCCCTGGGAGCCCGCGGGCAAGCGCGCGCGCCAGCGCGAGGTCAAGCGCCAGGCCGTGCTGCAGACCGCGGCCCAACTCTTCAACGAGCGCGGCTTCCACGCCACCTCGCTCGACGACATTGCCGAGCGGCTGAACGTCAGCAAGCCCACGCTCTACTACTACGTCGAAAGCAAGGACCAGATCCTGCTGGAGTGCGTGAAGACCGCGCTCGACCTCATGCATGCCGGCATCGGCGAGGTGCGCGCCGCGGGTGGCAGCGCCATCGAGCAGCTCAAGGCCTGCATGCGCATCTACTCGGGCGTGGTCATGCAGGACTTCGGCATGTGCGTGATCCGCATCGGCGAAGACCCGTTGCCCGCGCCGCTGAAGAAGGAGCTGCGCCATCTCAAGGCCGGCATCGACAGCCAGTTCCGCCGGCTCATCGAGGACGGCGTGGCAGAAGGCTCGCTCGCGCCGTGCGACCCGAAGATGGCGGCCTTCATGCTGGCCGGCGCGCTGAGCTGGATCGGCCGCTGGTACCGCCCCGACGGCGACCTCACGCCCGACCAGATCGCGGACCAGGGCATCGAACTGCTGCTCAACGGCGTGCTGCAGCGCCCTGTTCCCGCTGCCCCCGCCACCGCTCGCGCGCCGCGCCAGCCCGCCACGAAAAAAGGAAACACCGCATGACGACAGATGCACCTCTGCTGCTGGGCCGCGACGGCGCGGTGGCCACCATTCGCTTCAACCGGCCGGGCGCGCTCAATGCGATCGACGTGCCGATGGCCAACGCCTTTCTCGCCGCCGTGCGCGATCTGGCCACCGACAAGGGCGTGCGCGCCGTGCTCATGAGCGGGGCGGGCAAGGGCTTCATGGCAGGCGGCGACCTGGCCGTGCTGAGCGCCGACCCGCAGCAGGGCGCCGCCGACCTGATCGGCCCGCTGCACGAGGCGTTGACCGTGCTCGACGCGATGGACGCACCGCTGGTCGCGCAGGTGCACGGCGTGGCGGCCGGCGCGGGCCTGAGCCTGATGCTGCAGGTCGACTTCGTGCTCGCGGCCGAGGGCACGCGCTTCAACCTCGCGTACGTGAACCTCGGCACCAGCTGCGACGTGGGCGCCTCGTGGGCGCTGCCGCGGCTGGTGGGCATGCGCCGCGCGCTGGAGATCGCGATGCTCGGCGACACCTACGACGCCGCCGCCGCCGAGCGCATGGGCCTCGTCAACCGCGTGGTGCCCGCCGCCGAGCTCGAGGCCGAAGCCCTGGCGCTGGCGCACCGGCTGGCCCAGGGGCCGACCGTGGCGCTGGGCCACCTGCGCCGCCTGATGCGCGGCTCGCTCGGGCGCGACCTGGCGGGCCAGCTCGACGCCGAATCGGCCGCCTTCCAGGTCTGCGCCGCCACCGACGACTTCCGCATCGGCCTGAACGCCTTTTTCGACAAGAAGCCGGCCGTGTTCACCGGCCGCTGAATCCGTGTTCACCCAAACCCAGGAGATCCTGACATGACCCCACGCGACATCTTCGTGGTCGGCACCGCCCGCACCGCCATCGGCACCTTCGGCGGCGCGCTGAAGGACGTGCCCAACACCCAGCTGGCCACCACCGCCGTGAAGGCCGCCATCGAGCGCAGCGGCGTGGCGGCGGACGCCATCGGCCACGTGGTCATGGGCAACGTGATTCCCACCGACGTGAAGGACGCCTACCTGAGCCGCGTGGCTGCCATCGACGCGGGCTGCCCCATCGAGACGCCGGCCTTCAACGTGAACCGCCTGTGCGGCTCGGGTTTGCAGGCCATCGTGTCGGCGGCGCAGGCCATTGCGCTGGGCGACTGCGACATCGCCATCGGCGGTGGTTCGGAATCGATGAGCCGCGGCCCGTATTTCGACACCTCGGCCCGCTACGGCGCGCGCATGGGCGACGCGGTGCTGGTCGACTACATGCTGGGCATCCTGCACGACCCGTGGGAGAAGATCCACATGGGCATCACGGCCGAAAACGTGGCCGCGCGCTACGGCATTTCGCGCGAGCAGATGGACGAACTGGCCGCCACCAGCCAGCAGCGCGCCGCAGCCGCCATTGCGGCGGGCCGCTTCAAGGAACAGATCGTTCCGGTCGAAGTGAAGACGCGCAAGGGCGTGGTGCTGTTCGACACCGACGAGCACGTGCGCGCCGACACCACCGTCGACACGCTCGCCAAGATGAAGCCCGCGTTCAAGAAGGACGGCCTCGTGACGGCCGGCAATGCCTCGGGCATCAACGACGGCGCCGCCGCCGTGGTGCTGGCCGAAGGCGGCCGCGTGAAGGCGCTGGGCCTGAAGCCGCTGGCGCGCCTGGTGGGCTACGCACACGCCGGCGTCGAACCGGCCTACATGGGCATCGGGCCGGTGCCGGCCACGCGCAAGGTGCTGGAGCGCACCGGCCTGAAGGTGAGCGACTTCGACGTGATCGAGTCGAACGAGGCCTTCGCGGCGCAGGCCTGCGCGGTCATCAAGGAGCTGGGCTTCGACCCGGCCAAGGTGAACCCCAACGGCTCGGGCATTTCGCTGGGCCATCCGGTGGGCGCGACGGGCGCGATCATCACGACGAAGGCCATTGCGGAGCTGCACCGCACCGGTGGGCGCTACGCGCTGGTCACCATGTGCATCGGCGGCGGCCAGGGCATTGCCGCCGTCTTCGAGCGCGTCTGAGCGCGTTCAGGGCACACTTGCCGGCATGCTGCGCCCACCTCTGCTGATCGATCCCGACGAAGTCGAGATCAGCGCCATCCGGGCGCAGGGGGCGGGCGGGCAGAACGTGAACAAGGTGTCGAGCGCGGTGCACCTGCGCTACGACATCCCCGCCAGCTCGCTGCCCCCTGACGTCAAGGAAAGGCTGCTCGCCCTGCGCGACAGCCGCATCACGCAGGAGGGCGTGCTGGTGCTCAAGGCCCAGCAGCATCGCACCCAGGAAATGAACCGTGCCGACGCGCTCGCGCGCCTTCAGGCGGTGGTCGACACCGTGGCCACGCCGCCGCGCGTGCGGCGCGCCACCAAGCCGACCTATGGTTCGAAGCAGCGCCGGCTCGAAGGCAAGAGCCAGCGCTCGCAGATCAAGAACCTGCGCGGGCGGGTGCAGGACTGAGCCCGGCGGCGCCACCGCGCAGCCGCCGGATCTGCAGCCAGACGCCGGCCAGATACAGCAGGAACAGCACGCCGGTGATGGCCTTCAGCTCGGGGGCCTCGGGGCTCGAGAGCAGCGGCGCGCCCAGCGGCAGGCGCGTCAGCGTCTCGGTGAACGCCGGGATCCAGTGGAAGAGAAAGCTGGCCGAGTAGGCCGCGGCCTCGACCTGGCGCGCACGGCGCCCGAAGAGCATGCCGCGCCCTGCCATGGCGCCAACCGCCAGCGCCACCAGCGTCAGGATGCCCAGCGCATGCGGCTTGCCGAAGCCCCCGTGCTGGAAGATGCCGAAGCCGGTGAGGCAGGTGAGCACGGTGGTCCACACGAAGACCTGTCCCAGGCCGGTGCGCAACGTGATCTCCCTGTAGCGGAACAGGGACCAGAGCCCTGCGACGACGGCGACCAGACTGATCGCCGTGTGAACCGTGCCGAGGGACGTGAGTCCCAGCCATCCAGTGGGTGCCATGCGGATCTCCTCGTGTCGTGATGCGGAATTTTGGCGTTTGCAACGAATTTGTGTGATCTTGTAGGAAATGAGTGCCAAGACCCTGCTTTACGGGACTGACACGCCGCGCAAGCACAATCGCAGTCATGAGAAGGTTTTTTCCTCCCGTGGTGCTGTCCGCGCTTCTTCTTTCACCGGCCGCGGCGCTGCTGGCCGGCTGCGGCCCGGGGTCGGCGCAGGGCGCAAGCAACGTTGCCACCGGCACCGCCGCCGAGCTCAAGTGGGAAGAGCTGGTTCCCAAGAGCTGGGACCCCACCAAGCGCTACCGCAACATCAGCCTCGAGGCGCTGCGCGACAACGACCCGCGCGCGATCCAGCTGCTCGACGAAATGCGTGCCGTCTGGGACAACGCGCCGGTCAACGTGGCGCTCGACGGCAGGGCCGCCAGGCTCTCGGGCTTCGTGGTGCCGCTGGACGCCTCGCAGGACGGGATTCGCGAATTTCTGCTCGTGCCGTACTTCGGCGCCTGCATCCATACGCCGCCGCCGCCCGCCAACCAGATCGTGCATGTGATCGCGCCCGCGCCCGTCAAGGGGCTGCACGCCATGGACACGGTGTACGTAAGCGGTACGCTGAAGGCGGCGCGCTACGCGTCGGCGGACATGGGCGTGAGCGGCTACGAGATCGCGTCGGCCGCGGTCGAGCGCTTCACGCCGAAGCAGCCGCAGTAGCCGCAGTGGCAGCAGCAGTGCAAGGGGCAGGCCCGTGGGGTGCACCCCTCAGGTCATGCGCTGCGACAAAAAATCAAGGAACGACGTGATGCGCGCCGACAGCTGCGTGTTGCGGTAGTACACCGCGTTGACGGCCTGGCGCACGTCCGCCGTGTCCTTGGCCAGCACCTGCACCAGCGCGCCGCTCGCACGGTCTGCGCCCGTCATGAAGTCCGACAGGCACGCGATGCCCACGCCGGCCAGCGCCAGCTGGCGCAGCGTTTCGCCGCTCGACGCGGCCACCGTGGGCGTGATGTTCCACTCGTCGCCGTGCACGCCGCGCAGCGGCCAGCGGTTGAGCGACTCGGGCTGGGTGAAGCCCAGCAACGCATGCCCGGCCAGTTCGGCCACCTTGCGCGGCTTGCCGTGCGCCTCCAGGTAGGCGGGGCTCGCGAGCACGCGCAGACGGTGCGTGCCGAGCGGGCGCGCATGCAGCGTGGAGTCGCGCAGCGGCCCGATGCGAATGGCAATGTCGGTGCGCCGCTCCAGCAGGTCGATGGGCAGGTCGTCGGTGTCCAGTTCCAGGCTGATCTGCGGGTAGAGCCTTCGAAACTCCGGCACCAGCGGCACGATGGCGTGCAGCATGAAGGGCGAGGCCGCGTTCACGCGCAGCCGCCCCGCGGGTTGCTGGCGGCGCGCGGCCATCTGCTCTTCGGCGTCGTCGATGGCATCGAGGATGGCGCGCGTGCGCTGCAGGAAGGCCGCACCTTCCTCGGTGAGCTCGAGCCGGCGCGTGGTGCGGCGCAGCAGCGTGGTGTCCAGCTTCTGTTCGAGCCGGCTCAGCGCGCGGCTGATGCCCGAGACAGTCTGCGCGAGCTGGTCGGCCGCGGCCGTGATCGAGCCCGCGTCCACCACCGTGCGGAAGGCAACCAGTTCTTCGATGGTGGTCTTCATGGGCGCACGCGGTCCGGTGTGGTTCAGGGCGCGGCTTGTGCCGCCGGCACGTCGATGCGGGGCATCAGCGCCGCGAGCGCCTCGCCGTCGGTGCGGTAGCTGAAGAGCATGGGCCCCGGTGCGAGGAGGCCGGCGCGTTCCAGCACCTGCATGGCGGGCAGCTTCAGGCCGCTCAGGTGCAGGCGCACGCCTTTGGACTCCATCATCCGGCGGATCGAGCCGAACACCTCGGCGCCGGTGATGTCGATGCGGTTGATGGGTTGCGCGAACAGGCACACGTCGGTGAGCTCCGGACGCTCGGCCAGTGCCACGGTGAGCGCGCGTTCCAGCGTGGAGGCCGAGGCGAAGTCGAGTTCGGCGTCCATGCGCAGCGCATACAGGTGCGGCGCCAGCGGCGGCAGTTTCCACAGGTGGCGGTCGCGCAGGCTGCCGTCGGGGTGCAGGCCCACTTCGATGATGCGCGGGTGCAGGTGGCGGTACATGTAGTGCGCCATGCTGGCCAGCAGGCCGCCCAGCACGCCCCAGTAGATGCTCGGCGCGGTGGCGATGGTCAGCACGAAAGTGCCGAAGGCAATGCCCGCCTCGATGCGCGACACGCGCCACAGCGCCTTGAAGCTCGCTGGCTTCACCAGCCCCAGGATGGCCGTGACCACCACCGCCGCCAGCACCGCCTGCGGCACGTGGTACAGCAGCGGCATCAGCCACAGCAGCGCACCGGCCACCACCACCACGCTGAAGAGCGTGGCCCAGCCGGTCTGCGCGCCCGCATAGAGCGTGATGGCCGAACGCGAGAACGACGAACTGGTGGGAAAGGCGCCCGTGAAGCCCGAGGCCAGCTTGGCCAGGCCCTGGCCGATCAGGTCCTGGTTTTCGTTCCACAGCGTGCCGGCGCGCGCGTTGTCGACCTTGGCGCTGGACGCGGTTTCCAGAAAGCTCACCAGCGTGATCATCAATGCCGGCAGCACCAGCGCGCTGAAGGTGCCCAGCGGCAGCAGGCCGGGCCAGTACAGCGAAGGCAGGCCCGAAGGCAGGCTGCCCACCACCGCGCCACCGCGCAGGGCGTAGTCGACCGCCCAGCTGATCGCGGCCGCACCGGCGACCAGCGCCATGGTGGTCGGAAAGCGCGGCAGCAGGCGCTTGCCCAGCCACAGCACCGCAACGCTGCCCAGGCCGAACGCGATGGCCACCAGGTCGGGCAGCGGGCCGCCCTGCAGCACCTGCGGGATGGTGCGCCCCGTGAAGCCCAGCAGCGCGGGCAGTTGCGAGACGGCGATGAGCACCGCCGCACCCTGCGTGAAGCCGATGAGCACCGGCGAGTTGACCAGCCGCAGCAGCCAGCCGAAGCGCCCCGCGCCCAGCACGATCTGGATGGTGCCGGACATCAGCGTGAGCCACACCGCCATCGCCACCCATTCGGCGCTGCCCGCCACCGCCAGCGGTGCGAGCGAGGCGCCGACCAGCAGGCTGGTGAGCGCCGTGGGCCCGACCGACAGGCGCTGCGACGAGCTGAACATCACCGCGATGAGCGCCGGGAACAGCGCCGCGTACACCCCCGTCACCAGCGGCATGCCGGCCAGCGCGGCGTAGGCCACGCCTTGCGGAATGACCATCAGCGCCACGGTGATGCCGGCCATGGCCTCGTTGCGCAGCAGCGCGGCGGAAGGGCGCGGCCAGGCGAGACAGGGAACCCAGCGCGCGAGGCGCTGGCGAAGGGAAGAGGAGGGGGCAGCCGGGGTCATGAACGTTTGCGGGCGCACGAAGAAGAAACAACACACAGGCACATGCGCGGTGCGCCGCGCGGGAGCGATGCGGAAGGCAGGGGCGAAATCAGATCAGCGAGGTTGCGTTCTTCAGCACGTAGTCGCAGGCCTTGGTCTTGACCTTCGACGACAGGATCTTGAAGTTCAGCGTCTGGCCGTCGCCGCCTTTCAACAGGCCTTTGGCGCCGCTGGCGAAGCCTGTCTCCTGCGGCTTCTGTCCGGTGATCTTGGCCAGCAGCTTGTCCTTGACCGAGGCCGCGTCGCCACCCAGGTAGTTGTTCTTCACGCAGTACTGCAGCACGCCGGCCGCATTGCCCATGGTGCTGGAGCCGATGGCCGGCATCTTGAAGCCAAGGTTGCCGAGCGATGAACCGCCAGCGGAGCCGCCTTGCGAATTGGCGCTGGCAGCCTCGCCGGCCTTTTCCTTCAGCTGGTCGAGCAGGTTGTTGGCCTGCGCCGAGGCGCCTGCCGCGAGCAGGGCCAGGGCGATGACGGTGGAGCGAGCATGCATGGTGGGTCTCCTTTGGAAGCGGCCACCAGCATAACGGAGAGTGCCAGGGACTCTGGCCCCCGCGGCACGCCGATTACTTCGTGCGCGGCGGGCGCTTTTCGAGCAGCGGCGTGCTCGTGCCCTGCACGCCGACCAGCCCCAGCACCGTCACCAGCGAGTTCTGCGCACCCTTCCAGCCGTCGGTCACGTCGATCCACTCCGAGAGCGCGTGGAAGCCGCCGGTCTTGCCGCCGCCGCCGATGATGATGGCCGGGATGCCCAGCGACATCGGCACGTTGGCGTCGGTGCTGGCGCCCGTCAGCAGCGTCTTGTGGCCGAAGGCCGCGTTCGAGCGCGTGGCGGCCTCGACGATCACCGTGTCCGACTGCGTGCGGCCGCCCGGGCGGTCGCCGATGAGCTTGGTGCTCACGCTGAGCGTGTTCACGTTCCAGCGCTTGTTTTCTTCCACCACCGCTTCGTCGATGGCGGCCAGGATCTTCTTCTCGGTTTCCAGCAGCGGCGCCATTTCGTCGGAGCGGATGTCCACCGCCATGCGGGCATCGGGCGCGATGGTGTTCACCGAGGTGCCGCCGCCGACCGTGCCCACGGTGAAGGTGGTCTTGGGAAACGTCGGCGTGCGCACGTCGGCGATCTTGGCGATGGCGCGGCCCATGCCGTGGATGGCGCTGGGCACCTGGCCGAAGGCGCCGAAGCTGTGGCCGCCCGGGCCCTTGAAGGTCACTTCGTAGCGGTGGCTGCCCGTGCCCAGCATCAGCACCGTGCCTTCGGGCGCGGGCTCCAGGCCGACCATGCCGTCGATGTCCAGGTTGTCGCGAAAAATCGCCTTGATGCCGCGCAGGTTGCCCAGCTCTTCCTCGCCCACGTTGCCCACGAACAGCAGGTCGCCCACGGTCTGCACCTTGTTGTCGTTCAGCACTTTGAGCCACGACAGCAGCACCGACAGGCCGCGCGTGTCGTCGGAGATGCCCGGCGCGTAGAGCTTGCCGTCGCGCTCCTTCACCTTCACGTCGGTGCCGGCGGGGAACACGGTGTCGAGGTGGGCCGAAATGAGCAGCTTGGGCCCGTTGCCCGTGCCCTTGCGCAGGCCGACCACGTTGCCTTCGGCGTCGATCTTCGCGTCGGCGAGGCCGAGCGCCTTCATGCGCGCGAGGAAGGCCTCGGCGCGCTTCTGTTCCTTGAAGGGCGGGGCTTCGATCTCGGTGAGCATCTTCAGGTCTTCGACCGAGCGCTCGTGGTCGGCCTTCACCGCGTCCAGCAGTTTCAGGATGGCGGGAGACGCCATCAGCTGCGTGTAGGCCTTGTCGACGTCGGGGCGCACCTGCGTGGGCGTGGCCGCGACGGAGCCTGTCTGGGCATGGGCGAGGCCGGCAGCGGCGGATGCCAAGGCGAGGACGATCGGAGCGAGGCGAAGAGACGCAGGGCGGGACATGGTGAGCAAGATTCCTTGAGAGTGCGACGGAAAGGAGCGCGCCGACGACGCGGTGTCGTCAGCAATTCTTGCGGCTGTGCTACGTGCCTGCTCTGGTTTAATCTTCGGCGTTGTCAGTTTTTCTAACGAGCCGATCTTCATGGCCACCATGCGCCGCCACATTCCCAGCACCCGCGCGCTGTTGATCTTCGACGCAGTCGCCCGTCATCATGGCGTGGGCAAGGCCGCGGAGGAGCTGTGCCTCACGCACAGCGCGGTGAGCCAGCAGTTGCGGCTGCTGGAGAGCCAGATCGGCGTGCGGCTGGTGCAGCGCACAGCGCGCGGCACCGAGCTCACCGAGGCGGGGCGGCGCTACCACGGGCAGGTGTCGGGCGACCTGCTGCGCCTGCAGAACCACACGCTCGAGGCCATGGCACAGCGCACCGACGGCCTGCGACTGCTGGTGGGCGCGGTGCCGGTGCTGGCCGAGGGCTGGCTCATGCCGCGGCTGCCGGCATTCATCGCGCAGCACCCGGGCTGCAGCCTGCACCTGCAGGTGTTTCCGACACACCTCTACATGGAAGCCATGCCGTTCGACGTGGGCGTCCAGTACGACGACGCGGTGTGGCCCGGTGCGAACGCGCTGCCCTTGATGGGCGAGTCATGCGTGGCGGTGTGCTCGCCGCAGGCGAAGGGGCGCCCGTCCATGGCGCGGGGCGACTTCCGTGCCGCGCCGCTGCTGCAACTGCGCACCCGCATGGGCGCCTGGGAAGAGTGGTTTGCCCAGACGGCGCACGCGCAGGCGCCGTACAGCCTGGTGGCGGGGCACCGCTTCGACCTGTTTTCCACGCTGATTGCCGCGGTGCGCGCCGACCTGGGCGTGGGGCTGGTGCCCGCGTATTTTGTCGAGCGCGAACTGCGCTCCGGCGAACTGGTGCTGGCCTGCCCGCACCGGGCGCCGTCGAGCCGGGGCTACAGCGTGTTCGTGGCGCCGAGCCGCACCGACGATCCGTTGATCGGCGCCTTCGTGGCGTGGCTTCGGGCGACGGCGGCCGAGCCGCAAGCGCAACCGGCTTAGTCCGGCCGGCGGAACAGCAGCACGGAGTTCGTGCCGCCGAAGGCGAATGAGTTGCTGATGGCGGCCTCGAGCGACGGTGCCGCGGTGTTGCCGGGCGCCACCAGGTTCATCTGGCACGCCGAATCGATCTCGGTGCAGTGGGCGTTCGGCGGCAATTGCCGCTGGTGCAGCGCCAGCACGGTGATGACCGCCTCGATGGCGCCGGCCGCGCCCAGCAGGTGGCCGTGCAAGGCCTTGGTCGAGCTCACGCGCAGCGCGTCGAGGTCGTCGCCCCACACGTCCGCCAGCGCATTTCGCTCGACCACGTCGCCGATGCGCGTGGCCGTGCCGTGCGCGTTGCAGTAGCCCACGTCGCGCGGCTGCAGGCCGGCCTGGCGCAGGGCCGCGCGCAGGGCGCGTGCCTGGCCCGGGGCGTCGGGCTTGGTGAGGTGGGTGGCGTCGCTGCTCAGGCCCCAGCCGGCCAGCGTGGCGTAGCTGCGGGCGCCGCGCGCACGGGCGCGCTCGGCCGATTCGAGAATCAGGAAGGCCGCGCCTTCGCCCAGGGCGAAGCCGCTGCGGTCGGTGGCGAACGGGCGCACCGCGCCGGCTGCTTCGCCGGGCTGGAAGGTGGCCAGCGTCTGCATGGCCTGCCAGGCCACGACCACGCCGGGCACGATCAGCGCTTCGCTGCCGCCGGCAATGGCGATGTCGACCTCGCCGCGCTGCACGGCCTTGGCCGCTTCGGCGATGGCGGCGGACGACGAGGCGCAGGCCACGGAATAGGTGAGCACCGGCCCTTGCGCGCCCTGGCGCATGGCCACGTGGGCGGCCGGCGCGTTGGGCATGAAGGCCGGAATGGTCAGCGGCGACACACGGCCGTTGCCGCGGTAGGCCGCTTCGAGCGCCGCCGCGCCGCCCATGCCGCAGCCGGAGAAGACGCCGATGCGTTCGGGGTCGGCATCGCCTGCCGCCAGGCCCGCGTCGCGCATGGCCAGGTCGGCGGCGGCCACGGCCAGCTGGCTCACGCGGTCGACGCCTGCCAGCTGCAGCTTGGTGAACCAGCGGGATTCGTCGAAGGCCGCCGTGGCGGCCGCGGCCGGCTTGGGCAGTTCGGGAAAGACGGGTTGGATGGCCGAGCGGCCCTGCAGCAGCGCCTGGAACAGCGCGACGGGCTCGTCGCCATGCGGCGCCACGACGCCCAGACCGGTGACCGCGACGGCGTGGTTCACGCTGTCTTCGCGGCCCGGACCTTGTCGACCAGCTGCGCGAGTTCGGCCAGGGTGTCGATGCTCGCGTCTTCGTCGGGCATGGTGATGCCGAAGTGGTCTTCGATGGCGAAGAGAAATTCTGCGAGCGCCAGCGAATCGAGTCCGCCGGTTTCCCGCATCGATGCATGCGGGTCGAGCTTCGACGGATCGATGCCGTACTTCTCGTGGATCAGGTCCTGCAATTCCTTCAGCGAACTCATCGTGCGATGCCTGTCGTCATGTGCCGCCGAATCGATTGCCGCCCCTGGAGGGCGTGCCATTGAATCGATCCCTTCCTCGTTCGGCCAGTGGTGAGTGTGATCAATGATTGCCGATGATATCCGCTCGCACCCTAGGGACATCCCCCTTGCTGTCGCTTTGTCGCCTGCTTGTCCGCGTGCCTTCCCGGCCGCCAGCGCAGCGAGGGAATGGCGAACGCCATGCCCAGCAGCGCACCGGCCAGCACGTCGAGCACCACGTGCTGCTTGACCGCCAGCGTCGAGTAGGCAATGGCGGCAAACCAGAACCAGTTGATCCAGTACAGGAATGCAGGCGTACGGGCCCGGCGCAGCACGTCGTGCACGCGCACGGCAGTGAAGATCGCCACCGCGACGTGCATCGACGGACAGGCGTTGCCGGCCGCGTCTACACCCTGCAGCATCGCGAAGCCGGGATAGCCCGACGCATCGATGGGCAGCGGCGGGATCTGTGTGGGCCACAGGTAGAAGATGCCCAGCCCCGTGAGGCACAGGCCGCTGATCCACAGCCCGTAGACCAGCAGCTCCCTGAAAGTCAGCTGCAAGCCGGGCGCGACGCCCACGTACAGCCAGAGCGACAGGTAGGCGCCCAGCGTGTAGGGCTGGAACGCAATCAGGTGGTCCAGCGCCGTGAGCGGCATCACCGTGACCGGAAAGGCCGGGTTGCGCAGCAAGTGGAAGTAGCCGATGAAGAAAAGCCACGTGAAGACCGTGGTACCGACCGCCTTCAGCAGAAAGTGGCGGCGCATTCGCAGCCAGATGTCGGCAGTCCACGCGTGTGGTCCGGCGTCGGGCGCCATGTGCAGGGGGATCTGTGAGTGCATGGTGTCGGTGGCCGATCTTGCCAGAGCGCGGCGGCCCGCCATGGCTCGCCCCCGAAGCCCCGCCGGTTCAGGCGGCGGCAGGGCGCTTGCGATGCTGGAACGACGTCGGCGAGCGGCCCGTGGCTGCCTTGAACATCGCGCAGAAGGCGCTGTCGGTGGCATAGCCGCTGGCGGCCGCCACCTGGCTCACGGCCATGCCGCGCGCCAGCAGCGGCAACGCATGCGCCATCACGGCCTGCTGGCGCCATTGCTGCCAGCTCATGCCGAGCTGGTCGCGGAACAGCCGCGCCACGGTGCGCTCGCTGGCGCCGATGCCGGCCGCGCGCTCGGCCAGCGTGGCGCGGTCGGCCGGGTTGCGCAGCAGCGCCTCGCACAGTTGGCGCAGGCGCTTGTCGGTGGGCAGCGGCACGTCGATGCGGATCTGCGTGGCGCGTTCCAGCTCGTCGACCAGCAGCGGCGCGATCATGCGTTCGCGCTGCGGCGCATGCGGGTCGGCCGGCGGCAGGCCGTCGGGCGTGGTGTCCAGCGCCAGCATCAGCGCGCGCAGCAGCGGGCTGATTTCGAGCACCTCGCATTTCTCCCAGGTCGGCGCGATCCAGGCGTGCAGGTAGACGGTGCGCAGCTCCGCGTCTTCGATCAGCGTGATGCTGTGCGGCATGTTGGCCGGCACCCACAGCGCGCGGGAGGGAGGCACGATGTAGCTGCCGTCCTGCGTGCTCAGGCGGATCACGCCGCGGGTGGAGAAGGTGAGCTGCGGCCACGGGTGCTCGTGCAGCTCGACCCGCGTGTCGGCCGTGAGGAAGTGCTCCTTGGCGCGCAGCGGGCGCACCGCGTCGGGGGCGTAGAGGTGGGGCGTGAGCGGCCCGACGCTGTGCGCGGGCGCGGCCACCGTGCCGCGCGCACTCCGGGCGGGGGGCGGTGCGGCGGTGTCCGAGGTTTGGGCGGTTCTGGCGGTCGCGAGGGAGGGGGGGGCGTCGCTTGGCATGGTTTCGACAAATGTTGTCGCTGTATCGCCATTCTGCCGCGCCACCTCCGCATAGCATCGGTGCCCGCCCCGGTTTTTTGTAGCAATCCATGTCCTCTTCGACCTCCTCGACCGCCGTCCCGCCCACCACCTTGCGCACCGACGCCAAGCTGATCGGCCTGGTCGGCCTGGCCCACGCGGTCAGCCACTTCAGCCAGCTCATCCTGGCGCCGCTGTTTCCCTGGCTGAAGGACGCGTTCAACGTGAGCTACGTCGAGCTGGGCGCGGTGCTCACGGTGTTCTTCGTGGTCTCGTGCATCGTGCAGGCTGCGTCCGGTTTCATCGTCGACAAGCTGGGCCCGCGCCCGGTGCTGTTCGTGGGCCTGGGCGCGCTGGGCCTGGCGGCCTTCGGCTACGCGGCGGCGCAGAGCTACTGGATGCTGCTGCTGAGCGCGGTGGTCGGCGGCATCGGCAATGGCGTGTTCCACCCGGTGGACTACACGCTGTTCAACCGCAAGGTCGCACCCACGCGGCTGGGCCATGCCTACAGCGTGCACGGCATCACCGGCAGCCTGGGCTGGGCGCTGGCCCCGGCCTTCGTGGTGCCGATCGCCATTGCCTACTCGTGGCGCGTGGCGCTGGCCTCCGCAGGCGCCGTGGCCCTGGTGGTGCTGCTGGTGCTGTGGGTGTACCGCAGCGTGCTGTCGCTCGACGCGGCCGCCGTGCACAAGGCCACGGGGCAGGGCGCGGCCGCACCGGCCGGCGGCGAGTTCGACTTCCTGCGCATTCCGGCCGTGTGGATGTGCTTCGGTTTCTTCTTCTTCTATGCCGCGGTGATCAGCGTGGTGCAGACCTTTGCACCGGTCGCCGCGGGCCACCTGCATGCGGTGCCGGTGGCGCTGGTGGCGATGTGCCTCACGGTCTACATGGTGGCCAGCGCGGTCGGCATGGTGTTCGGCGGCTTCCTGGCCTCGGACCCTTCGCGTTGCGAACGCATCGTGGGCGCGGGTTTCGGCATTGCAGCCACGCTGGCGCTGGTGTTGGCCTTCGCGGACTTTCCGCCGGTCGTGGTGCCCGTGCTGTTCGGCGCCATGGGTTTCGTCTCGGGCATCGCGGGGCCTTCGCGCGACCTGCTGGTGAAGAAATCGACACCGCCCAATGCCACCGGCCGCGTGTACGGCGTGGTGTATGCGGGGCTCGACATCGGCCAGGCCGTGGCGCCACTGGTGTTCGGCCGGCTGATGGACAGCGGCCAGTACACCAGCGTGATCGTCGGCCTGGCGCTGGTACAGGGCGTGCTGATTGCGAGCGCCTTCAACGTGCGCCGCGTGCGCCGCACGGCGTTCGTACCTGCCTCGGCCTGACGCCGCTGTCAGCCGAAGTGCCGCCGATATCATCGGCCGCATGCAAGCCTTGTATGTCCATGTGATCGCCGGCGCGGTGCTGGCGGGGTTCGTGCAGGGCCTGTCGGGCTTTGCGTTCGGGTTGGTCGCCATGTCGGTCTGGGCCTGGACGCTGGAGCCGCAACTGGCCGCCTTGCTCGCGCTGTTCGGGGCACTGACCGGGCAGGTGATCGCCGCGGTCACCGTGCGCCGGGCTTTCGACAAAAGCATTCTGTGGCCCTTCGTGCTCGGCGGCCTGGTCGGCGTGCCCTTCGGTGTCTGGCTGCTGCCGCACCTCGACCTCGTGGTCTTCAAGTTGTGCCTCGGCGTGCTGCTGGTGCTGTGGTGCCCGGCCATGCTGATGTCGCAACACCTGCCGAAGGTGGCGTTCGGCGGGCGCGTGGCCGACGGGGTGGCCGGCGCCATCGGCGGTGCGATGGCGGGCATCGGCGGGTTCTCGGGGACCATTCCCACGCTCTGGTGCACGCTGCGCGGCTTCCAGCGCGATACGCAGCGCGCCGTCATCCAGAACTTCAACCTGTCGATGCTGGCGGTGGCGTTCGCGATCCACCTGGCCAGCGGCAGCATCTCGCGCGCCACCGTGCCGCTGCTGGCGCTCGTTGCCGTGGCGGTCGCGGTGCCGGTGCTGCTGGGCGCGCGGCTGTACATCGGCATCAGCGAGGCCATGTTTCGCAAGCTGGTGCTGAGTCTGCTGACCGCGTCCGGCGCGGCGATGCTGGCGTCGGCGGTGCCGGCGCTGTTGCAGCGCGGCTGAGCGGCAGGCCGGGAACCTTCCCGGCCGCGTGCCTTCCAAGCGCAGGACCCGTCGCCTTCGCGGGCCTTTTTCCCCATCCGGAGCGTCCCCCCGAAATGCGCCTTTGAGCCTCCCCTGATTCGCCGCGATGCAAAGCCTTTGCATCGCCTTGCAACGAACTCATCGGAGGGCCGCGCATGGCTCATCGCACACACGCTCCGCGTCCAGCCGCAGGCCTGGGCGCTTCTTCTGCTTTCTCTTTCGCACTGCGCCATGTGCGCCTTGTGCTGCCCGACGGGCGGCTGCTGTTCGACGACATCGACGAGACTTTCCAGTCCGGCCGCATCGGCCTCGTGGGCCGCAACGGCGCCGGCAAGACGCGGCTCATCGAACTGCTGGCAGGCCACGAGATGCCGAGTGCGGGCGTGGTGCTGCGGCCGGCGCGCATCGCGCATGTGCCTCAGAACCTCGCGCCGGCGCCGGACGCCAGCGTGGCCGACCTGGCCGGGCTCGGGCCGCCGCTGGCGGCGCTGGCGCGCATCGAGGCGGGCGTCGGTGCGCCGTCGGACTTCGATATCGCCGAGGGGCAATGGGATCTGCCGGCCCGCTTCACCGCAGCGCTGCAAGTCGCCGGACTCGCGCTCGCACCGCTGCGGCCGGCCGACGGTCTGAGCGGCGGCGAACGCACGCGCGTGGCGCTGGTCGGGGCCTTCCTGTCGGGCGCCGACGGCTTGCTGCTCGACGAGCCCACCAACCACCTCGACGCCGATGCGCGCCGCTGGTTGAGCGAGCAGCTCGCCGCGTGGAGGGGCGTGGCCGTCATCGCAAGCCACGACCGGGAACTGCTCGAGGGCATGGACCGCATCGTCGAGATCACGCCCCACGGCCGCCTGCGCGGTTGCACCGGCGGCTGGACCGCGTACAGCGCGTGGCGCGACCGCGAAGCAGCCGCCGCGCAAGCCCGGCTGGACCATGCGCGCACCGAGCGCGCGAGCGCCTTGCGCGAACTGCACAAGCAGCACGATGCGCAGCAGCGCCGTGCCGCACGCGGCACGAACTGGGCGCGAGAAGCGAACCTGGGCGGGCTGCACCTGGGACGCCTCAAGGACAACGCACAGGCGCATGCAGGCCGAGAGAGCGAGCGCAAGCGCGAGAGCCGCGACGCGCTCGACAGCGCGGTGCGCGAGGCCGCAGCCCATGTGACGGGCGCGCCCGCCGTGGCGCTCGCGCTGCCGGCCTCGTCTGTTCCCGCGGGACGCCGCGTGCTGTGGCTCGAAGACGCAGTGCCTGCGTGGCCGGCCGATGCGCAGCCGTCGAGCCTGTGCCTGCACGGCCCTGTGCGCATCGGCGTCACAGGCGCCAACGGCTGCGGCAAGACCAGCCTCCTGCGGATGCTCGCGGGCCGCGACGAGCCACGCGCCGGCAGGTGTGAGGCACCGCTGCGGTCCGCATGGCTCGACCAGGGCCATGGCGCGGACGACGCGCTGTCTTCGGGCCGCTCTGTCTTGCAGCAGCTGCAGGCCCTGCATTCGCTTTTGCCCGAAGCCGAGCTGCGCACCCGGCTGGCGCTGCTGGGGCTCGGTGCGGCCGCGGTGTGCCGGCCCGTGGCACAGCTCAGTGGGGGCGAGCGCCTGAAGGCCGCGTTGGCGTGCGCGCTATGGAGCGGCGCACCGGCGCAGATGCTGTTGCTCGACGAGCCGACGAATCACCTCGACATCGCTTCGGTGTCGGCACTCGAACAGGCGTTGCGCGGGTTCCCTGGAGCGATCGTGGTGGTGTCACACGATTCGCGGTTCCTGTCGGCGCTGGGTCTTACGCACAGGCTCGATGCGCAGGCAGGTGGGTGGTCGCTGAGCGACCTGGGGTAGCTGCCTATCGCGGCAACGCCAGCGCGAACGGCAGGCTCAGAACGCCCAGCAGGGTCGACAGCGTCACCAGCCCCGCCACATAGGGCCCGTTGTAGCCCATGCGCGCGGCCAGCACATAGGCGCTCGATGCCGTCGGCACCGCGGAGAAGGCCATCAGCACGACCGCCTGCGTCGCATCGAGCCGCAGCGCATGCACCAGTCCCCAGGCGACCAGCGGCAGGAACAGATGGCGGATCGACAGCACCGACACCGCCAGCACCTTGCCCGTGCCCAGCGTGGAGAACTTCATGCCCGCGCCGGCCGCGAGCAGCCCCAGCGCCAGCGACGCCGCGCCGATGCGCGTGAGTGTCGGCGTGGCCCAGCTCGGCACGGTCAGGCCCAGCACGTTGGCCAGCAGCCCGGCCACGGTCGCCACGATCAGCGGGTTGCGCACCAGCTGCCGCAGGAAACCGGTATTCGCATGACGCGTCATCGGCCACACCGCTGCAATGTTGAAGATGGGCACGCACACGCCGATCAGCACCGCGATCAGCAGCAGCCCTTCGCCCCCGGCCAGCCGCTCGGCCAGCGCCAGGCAGATGAACGAGTTGAAGCGGAACGCGACCTGCGTGCTGGCCGCGTGGTCGCGCCGGTCGATGTGCGCGCGAATACCCGGAACGAAGGGCAGGGCGTAGGCCATGGCGATGCCGCATGCGCCGATGCATAGTCCGGCGGTCAGCAGGTTCGACGTGGCACCGAAGTCCAGCGGGCTGCGCACGATCGAATGGAACAGCAGCACCGGAAAAAGAAAGTAGTAAACCAGGCTCTCGACCTGGTCCCACACGCGGCGGTCGAGCGCGGTGTAGCGGCACAGGAGCCAGCCGATGGCGATGAGGGAGAAGTCGGGGAAGAGCAGCTGCGCGTAGTTCACCGCTTCGAGGATAAACCGGACAGACCGTGGGTATTCCACAGCACGGAAAGCGGCTTTCGGACGCTAGCATCCGGGCTTCGTTTTTTCGACATCAAACAATCCAAGGAGTTATCGATGCAACGTCGTCAATGGAGCGCGCTGGTGGGGGGCGCCGCACTGGTTGCTTTTGCGGGCCAGAGCTTTGCACAGGGCTACCCGAACAAGCCCGTCGAGCTGAGCGTGCCGTTCGCACCCGGTGGCACGACGGACATCGTGGCGCGCGTGATCTCCGACCCGCTGGGCAAGGTGCTCGGCCAGCCGGTGGTGGTGATCAACCGCGCCGGCGGCGGCGGCATCGTGGGCGCGGCCGAAACCGCGCGCGCCACGCCCGATGGCTACAAGCTGGGCATCGCCACCGTGTCGAGCACGGCGGCCAACCCCGCCATCAATCCGAAGACGCCGTACGACCCGATCAACGACTTCACGCCGATCATCAACATCGCGGCCACGCCCAACATCATTGCGGTGAACCCGAACTTCCCGGCCAAGAACTACGCCGAGTTCGTGGCCGAGCTGAAGAAGAACCCCGGCAAGTACTCGTACGCGTCGTCGGGCACGGGCGGCATCGGCCACCTGCTGATGGAGCTCTACAAGAGCCTGACCAACACCTTCGTCACGCACATCCCGTACCGCGGCGCGGGCCCGGCGCTGAACGACGTGGTGGCCGGCCAGGTGCCGATCATGTTCGACAACATCCCCTCGGCCATGCCCTTCATCACCAGCGGCCGGCTGATCCCGATCGTGGTGTCCGCACCGCAGCGCCTGGCCGCGCTGCCCAACGTGCCGACCTTCAAGGAAGTGGGCCTGGAGCCGGTGAACCGCATGGCGTACTACGGCATCCTCGGCCCCAAGGGCCTGCCGAAGGAAGTGGTCGAAAAGATCAGCGCGGGCGTGAAGAAGGCCGTGGAAGAGCCGGCGGTGCGCAAGCGCATCGAGGACACCGGCTCGCTGATCGTGGCCAACTCGCCCGAGCAGTTCTCCGCGCAGATCAAGGCCGAGTACGAGGTCTACAAGGACGTGGTGAAAAAGCAGAACCTCAAGCTCGACTGAGGTTTTTCGCGCACCGCAAAGCCGCCCGCATGCCGGGCGGCTTTTTCTTTTGTTATCTTGCATTGCATGACCGAGGCCGCCACGCAAACACCCGACATCGACGATTTCATCGACGCCCTCTGGCTCGAGGACGGGTTGTCGAAGAACACGCTGGCCGCCTACCGGCGCGACCTGGCGCTGTTCGCGCAGTGGCTGCGCCTGCAGCGCGACGGCGCCGCGCTCACTGCCGCGCGCGAGACCGACGTGCAGGCCTACATGGGCGCGCGCCTGTCCACCCAGGGCAAGGCCACTTCCGCCAACCGCCGGCTCACGGTGTTCAAGCGCTACTACCGCTGGGCGCTGCGGGAGCGGCGCGTGGTGGCCGACCCGACCATCCGGCTCATGCCCGCGCGGCAGATGCCGCGCGCCATCAAGACCCTGTCCGAGAAGCAGGTCGACGACCTGCTCGGCGCGCCCGACGTCGAGACGCCGCTGGGCCTGCGCGACCGCGCGATGCTGGAGCTGATGTACGCCAGCGGCCTGCGCGTGAGCGAGCTGGTGGCGCTCAAGGCCATCGACATGAGCCTGAACGACGGCGTGCTGCGCGTGCTGGGCAAGGGCAACAAGGAGCGGCTGGTGCCCTTCGGCGGCGAGGCGCGGCGCTGGATCGAGCGCTACATCGACGAGTCGCGCCCCGCCATCCTCGACGGCCAGCAGACGCCCGACCTGTTCGTGACCGCGCGCGGCGCCGGCATGACGCGCGTGATGTTCTGGATGATCGTGAAGAAGCACGCGGCCACCGCCGGCATCCACGTGCCGCTGTCGCCGCACACGCTGCGCCACGCCTTCGCCACGCACCTGCTGAACCACGGCGTCGACCTGCGCGCGGTGCAACTGCTGCTGGGGCATGCCGACATCTCGACCACCACCATCTACACGCACGTGGCGCGCGAGCGCCTGAAGCAGTTGCATGCCAAGCACCATCCGCGCGGCTGATTCTCCTGAACCGTGGCGCATCGGCTGCGCCGGCTGGAGCCTGCCGCGCGCGCTGTGGCCGGAGTTTCCGGCCGAGGGCTCGCACCTCGAGCGCTACGCGCAGCGTTTCGACGCGGTCGAGATCGACACGTCTTTCTACCGGCCGCACCGGCGCGAGACGTATGAACGCTGGGCCGCGAGCACGCCCGCGGGGTTTCGCTTCGCGGTCAAGCTGCCGCAGTCGGTGACACACGAATGCAGGCTGGTCGATGCGATGCCTGCGTTCGAGGAATTCGCCGCCCAGGTCGAGGGGCTCGGCGACAAGCTGGGTGCGCTGGTCGTGCAGTTGCCGCCCAGCCTGGCGTTCGATGCCGACGTGGTGCGCAGGTTTTTCACCGCGCTGCGGCAAAGGCATTCGGGCGCGGTGGTGCTGGAGCCGCGCCATCGCAGCTGGTTCGCGCCGCAGGTCGACGGCCTGCTCGCGGGCTTTCAGGTGGCCCGCGTGCTGGCAGACCCGGTGTTGTTCGACGAGGCTGCGGCACCCGGTGGCTGGCCGAGCCTTGTCTACCTGCGGCTGCACGGCTCGCCGCGCCGCTACTGGTCGGCCTACGACGACCGCCTGCTTGCGCGGCTGGCGCAGCGGCTGCGGCTCGCGAAGGAAGAGGGCGCTCAGTGCTGGTGCGTGCTCGACAACACGGCAGGCGGCGAGGCGGTCGGCAACGCGCTGACGCTGCAGCGCCTGCTGCAAGACCAATGATCAACAAGAGGAGACAGAACATGAACTTCAACCGACTCTGTGCCGGCCTTTCGCTGGCCGTCGCCAGCGGCCTTGCCGTCGCCAGCGGCCTTGCCGTCGCACAAGGCTTCCCGAGCGCCAAGCCCATCCGCCTGATCGTCGGCTATCCGCCGGGCGGCGGCATCGACTTCGCGGCGCGCACGGTGCAGGTGCCGCTGCAGGAGGCGCTCAAGCAGCAACTGGTGGTCGACTACAAGCCGGGCGCCAGCGGCATGATTGCCGCGACCGAGCTCACGCGCCAGCCGGCCGACGGCTACACGCTGCTGCTGGCCAACACCGGCCCTTTCGCCATTGCGCCGTACCTGCAGAGCAAGCCGCCGTACGACCCGATCAGGCAGTTCACGTACATCGGCCAGATCAGCCAGGGCAGCTACATCGCGGTGACGCGGCCCGACCATCCGGCGAAGAACCTCAAGGAGTTCGTGGCCTGGGCCAAGGGACAGCGGGGCAAGGTCAATTTCGCCTCCGGCGGCAACGGCACCTCGACCCACCTGAACGGCGAGCTGATGAACCAGGTCACCGGCCTGGACATGACGCATGTGCCGTACAAGGGCAGCGCGCCCGCGGTGCAGGACCTGCTGGGCGGGCAGACGCAGATCCTCATCGACGCGGGCAGCGTGCTGCTGCCGCAGGTGAAAGGCGGCAAGCTGAAGGCGCTGGCCGTGACCGGTCCGGTGCGCGACCCGCAGCTGCCCGACGTGCCGACGGTGAAGGAACTCGGGCTGGCGGGCATGGAGGCGGTCGGCTTCCAGGGTCTGGTGGGGCCGGCCAAAATGCCGAAGGACGTGGTCGACAGGCTCTCCAGCGAGTTGGCGAGGGCGCTGGCACAGCCCGAGATCAAGGCGAAGTTCGCCGCCGCGGGCGCCGAGGTGCATTCGCTCGGCCCTGTCGAGTTCGCGGCCTTCGTCAAGGCGGACAATGAGAAGTGGTCCAGGCTGATCAAGGAGCGCAAGCTGCAGCTGGACTGATGCAACCCACGCAACCGCAACCGACAGACATGAATTTCCTGGCCTCTTCGAAGCACTCGCGCCGCACGGCGACCCGACTCCTGGCTGCCGCCGCGCTCGTCGCTGCCTCCGGCGCCCACGCCCAAGCCGTTCCCAAGACAGTGCGGCTCATCGTCGCGTACCCGGCCGGCGGCGTCAGCGACGTGGTCGCGCGCGCACTGGGCGACCGGCTGGCCGCGCAGATGGGCACCACGGTGATCGTGGACAACCGCGCCGGCGCCAGCGGCGCCATCGGCATGGACGCCGTCGCCAAGGCCGCGCCCGACGGCGCCACGCTGGGCTTCTCGGCCATCAGCCCGCTGGTGCTGAGCCCGCACCTGGGCAAGCTGCCCTTCGATCCGCTGAAGGACGTGGCGCCGGTGGCCAGCGTGATGTATTCGCCGGTGTTGCTGATCGCCACGCCGGCCAGCAAGGCCAAGGACTTCAAGGCGCTGATCGACGACGCCAAGGCGCACCCGGGCGCCGTGCGCTGGGCCACGTCGGGGCCGGCCTCGCTCGGACACATCGTGCTGGAGCAGCTGCATGCGGCGGCGGGCGTGGACATCACGCACGTGCCCTACAAGGGCGGCGGCCAGCAGCTCAACGACGCCATCGGCGGGCAGTTCGAGATTTTGTCGACCAACGCGAGCCCGACGCTGTCGTCGCACATCCAGTCGGGCAAGCTGCGCACGCTGGCCGTGGGCGCGCCGGCGCGCCTGGAGAGCCTGCCCGCGGTGCCCACGCTGGCCGAACTGGGCTACAAGGCGGCCAACATCAACTCGGTGTTCGGCGTGTTCGCGCCGGCCGCCACGCCCCCTGCGCTGGTGGCGAAGTACAACGCCGAGATCAACAAGGCGCTGGCCAGCCCCGAGCTGCGCGCCAAGCTCACGGCCACCGACAACGTGCCGACCGGCGGCACGCCGCAAGCGTTCGCCAAGGAGATCGCCAGCGAGTTCGAGAGCAACGGCCGCATCATCAAGTCGGCGGGCATCAAGGCCGACTGAGGCTGCTGACGCGGAAGTGACCGCGTGGCTTGCGGTTGGATTCACCCTACCTTATAGTAGGTAGATGACAGACGCCACCGCCCTTGCCACCGGCAGCACCCGCGAGCAGATCCTCGCGGTGGCGCGCGGCTTCATCGAGACCCGCTCCTACCTGGGCTTCAGCTTCCAGGACGTGGCCGATGCGGTGGGTGTTCGCAAGGCCAGCCTGTACCACCACTTTCCGACCAAGGAAGCGCTGGGTATCGCCGTGATCCGCGCGGCCACGCAGGGTTTCAAGGACTGGGACGCCGCCCGCGCGCGGGAGCCGAAGGACGCGCTCGAATCTTATTTCCGCATGTACCGCAACACGCTGCGGGCCGGCTCCGCCATGTGTCCCGCAGGCGCACTGGCCCCGGGCTGGGGCGTGATCAACGACGAGCTTCGCCTGGCCGTGCAGGAACTGCGCAACACCCAGGTGACGTGGCTCACTGGCGTGCTGGGGGCGCTGGCGTCCGCACAAGGAACGCGCGAGAAAGCAGAAAAGGGCACGAAGGCCAGGCGCACCTCGGTCGCCTCGCTCGCCGCCTATGTGTTCTCCGTGTGCCAGGGCGCGCTGCTGTCGGCACGCATGACCGGGCGCGTGGAAGACTTCGACGAATCCATCATGCAACTCAGGAGTTCACTGCCCGGCTGACCGCCGGGCTCGACGCAGGCACGCTCCGGTGTGCCTATTTTTTAACCGCATAGCCTACCGATTGGATGGTAGGTTTTATCTGTTGGAGCATCGCCATGAAAGCCGTCATTTCCGCCTACGCCCGTTCTCCCTTCCACTTCGCCAGGAAAGGCGCCCTTGCCGGCGTGCGGCCCGACACGCTGGCCGCCGGCGTGGTGCGCGGCCTGCTGCAACGCACCGACCTCGACCCCGCACTGCTCGAGGACGTCATCCTCGGCTGCGCGTACCCCGAGGCCTCGCAGGGCAACAACCTCGCGCGCATCGTCGGGCTGCTCGCCGGACTGCCGCACGAGGTGGGCGGCATGACGGTGAACCGCTTCTGCGGCTCGTCGATGCAGGCCGTGCACATCGCGGCAGCGCAGATCGAGGCAGGCATGGGCGAGGCCTTCCTGTGCGTGGGCGTGGAGTCGATGACGATGGTGCCGCAGGGCGGCTTCAACTTCTCGCCGAACCCCGAGCTGCAGGACTCCACCGACGCCTACATCTCGATGGGCGAGACCGCCGAGAACGTTGCACAGCGCTGGAATGTGAGCCGTGCCGACCAGGAAGCGCTGGCCGTGGACTCCCACCGCAAGGCGGCCGAGGCCCGCGCGCAAGGCCGGCTGGCCGGGGAGATCATTCCGGTGCGCCTGGCTTCGGGCGACATCGTCGATGCCGACGGCTGCATCCGCCCCACGACCTCGGCCGAAGCCTTGGCGAACCTCAAGCCCGTGTTCCGCCCCGACGGCGTGGTCACGGCCGGCACCTCGTCGCCGCTGACCGACGGCGCGGCCGTGGTGCTGGTCACCAGCGACGCTTTCGCGGCGACGCACGGGCTGAAGGCACTCGCGCGCATCAAGTCGTTCGCGACCGTGGGGGTCGACCCGGCCGTCATGGGCATCGGCCCGATTCCCGCCACCCGCAAGGCGCTGGCGCGCGCCGGGCTGAGTGCCGCAGACCTCGACGTGATCGAGATCAACGAGGCCTTCTCGTCGCAGGCGCTGGCCTGCATCCGCGACCTGGGGCGCGACCCGTCGAAGGTCAACCTCGACGGCGGCGGCCTGGCCATCGGCCATCCGCTGGGCGCGACCGGCGCGCGCATCACGGGCAAGGCGGCGTCGCTGCTGGCGCGCGAGGGCGGGCGCTATGCGCTGGCCACGCAATGCATCGGCGGCGGGCAGGGCATTGCGACGATCCTCGAGCGCGTCTGAGCGTCCGAGAATGACGCTCGTCACAACCAGGAGACTCCCATGGACAAGCTGTACCTCGAAGACCTGAAGGTCGGCGACCGCTTCCAGAGCGCCGAGCACACGCTCGACGTGGCGCAGATCAAGGCCTTTGCGCAGCAGTTCGACCCGCAGCCCTTTCACACCGACGAAGAGGCTGCGAAGAGCACCTTCTTCGGCGGCCTGGCCGCGAGCGGCTGGCACACCGCGGCGCTCACGATGAAGCTGCTGGTGGAGAGCGGCATTCCGCTGGCCGACGGCATCATCGGCTCGGGTGGCGAGCTGCAATGGCCCAAACCCACGCGGCCCGGCGACGTGCTGCACGTGGTCAGCGAGGTGGTCGACATCGTGCCCTCGCGCTCCAAGCCCGGGCGCGCGATGGTGACGATGCGCTGCCAGACGCGCAACCAGCGCGGCGAGGTGCTCCAGTACTTCACGCCGAAGCTGGTGGTGCACGCGCGGCCTGCCTAGAACGACGCAGGCCGACGGCTTCAGGCCTTGTCCTGGGCCGCCGAGAGCTGGCGCAGTTCCTCGGCGCTGAACCCCGCCCGCCCGCGCGCCTCGAGGTTGAACGGCGGCTTGTGCCGCGGCGCGTCATAGCGCGCCACGAGGGCCGGGTAGGTCGCTTCGGCGTCGATGCTCGCGCCGTCGCACAGCCATCGGTACCAGTGATTGCCGATGGCCACGTGGCCCACTTCGTCGCGCAGGATGATGTCCAGGATCTCGACCGCGCGCAGCGCATCGGGCGTGTTCACGCGCTTGAGCTTGGCCTGGATGAGCGGCGTGGCGTCCAGGCCGCGTGCTTCCAGCGTGCGCGGCACCAGCGCCATGCGCGCCAGCACGTCGTCCTTGGTCTTCTCGCACATGTTCCACAGGCCGTCGTGGCCGGGGAAGTCGCCGTAGCGGTGGCCCATGTCCTGCAGGTGCGCGTGCAGCAGCGTGAAATGCAGCGCCTCTTCTTCGGCCACGCGCAGCCAGTCGCGGTAGTAGGCCTCGGGCATGCCGTCGTAGCGCCACACGGCGTCGAGCGCCAGGTTGATTGCGTTGAACTCGATGTGGCAGATCGAATGGATCAGCGCCGCGCGGCCCTCGGGGGTGAAGGGCGAGCGTTTCTGCACGGCGGTGGCGGCCACGCGCAGGGGATTTTCGGGGCGGCCGGGCACGCCGATGTCGTCGCCGGGCACGCGGATGGCATCGCCTGCTATTGAATCTGTAGCGGTCAGCGCAGCAGCGGCGCGCGTGGCGGCCACTTTTTCATCGGGATCTGTCAGGCGCAGCGCGGCGAGCGCGCTCAATCGGGGGTGCATCCCTACAATTCTAGTTTTGACCTTCTTTGACATTCCCGGAGACAAGAACAATGGCGCTCTATGAACTCGACGGCGTGGCTCCCCAACTGGGCGAAGGTGCATG
Source organism: Variovorax sp. AC103 (assembly GCF_979254005.1). Lineage (NCBI taxonomy): Bacteria > Pseudomonadati > Pseudomonadota > Betaproteobacteria > Burkholderiales > Comamonadaceae > Variovorax > Variovorax sp. AC103. The sequence continues at coordinate 63,752 of NZ_CEEDFC010000022.1, forward strand.
GGTGGCCGACAGTGCGCAGGTCATGGGCAACGTCAGGCTGGCGGACAACGCGAGCGTGTGGTTCGGCGCCGTGCTGCGCGGGGACACCGAGACGCTGACCATCGGGCGCAACAGCAACGTCCAGGACCTGTCGGTGCTGCATGCCGACGTCGGCTGCCCGCTGACCATCGGCGACAACGTCACCGTGGGCCACCAGGTGATGCTGCACGGCTGCACGGTGGGCGACAACTCGCTGATCGGCATCCAGGCCGTGATCTTGAATAACGCGAAGATCGGCCGCAACTCGATCGTTGGCGCCGGCAGCGTCGTGACCGAGGGCAAGGAGTTTCCCGACAACTCTCTCATCATCGGCTCGCCGGCCAAGGTGGTGCGCACCCTGGACGACGCGGCGGCCGCCCGCCTGCGCCAGAGCGCGGAGCACTACGTGGAAAACGCCCATCGCTTCGCGAAGGGCCTTAAAAAGATCGCCTGACCGGTTCGGTTGCAGGCACACACAGAAAGAAAACGTTTTGAGCGAGCTGCACAAATTCCTGTTCGATGGCCTGCCGGTGCGCGGCATGATCGTGCGCCTGACGGATGCGTGGCAGGAGATCCTTGCGCGGCGCGCCTCCAACACCTCCACCGGTCCCTACCCGCCGCCCGTGGCCGAGCTGCTGGGCGAGATGGCGGCCGCTGCCACGCTGATGCAGTCGAACATCAAGTTCAACGGCGCGCTGATCCTGCAGATCTTCGGCGACGGCCCGGTGAAGGTGGCCGTGGCCGAGGCCAAGCCCGACCTGAGCCTGCGCGCCACCGCCAAGGTCATCGGCGACCTGCCGGCCGATGCGCGGCTGCCCGACATGGTCAACGTGAACAACAAGGGCCGCTGCGCGATCACGCTCGACCCCAAGGACAAGCTCCCCGGTGTCACGCCCTACCAGGGCGTGGTGCCGCTCTTCGGCGACGAGGGCGAGAAGCTGGGCAAGCTCAGCGACGTGCTGCAGCACTACATGCTGCAAAGCGAGCAGCTCGACACCACGCTGGTGCTCGCGGCCGACGACAAGGTGGCCGCGGGCCTGCTGATCCAGCGCCTGCCGGTGAAGGGCGAGGGCAACCTGGAAGGCACGTCGGGCACGTCCCAAAGAGACCACGACCAGGCCAACGAAGACCAGATCGGCCTGAACGAGGACTACAACCGCATCTCGATCCTCGCGTCCAGCCTGACGCGCGACGAGCTGCTGACGCTGGACATCGAGACCATTCTTCGCCGCCTGTTCTGGGAAGAAAAGCTGCTGCGCTTCGAGCCGCAGGCCGGCCTGCTGGGCCCCCACTTCGCGTGCACCTGCGGGCGCGAGCGCGTGGCGCAGATGATTCGCGGCCTGGGCGTGGAGGAGGCCGACAGCATCCTCGCCGAGCGCGGCGACATCGAGGTGGGCTGCGACTTCTGCGGCAAGCAGTACCGCTTCGACGCGGTCGATGCGGCGCAGATCTTCAGGCCGCCGACCGACCAGATTCCGGGCAGCCCGATCGTTCAGTAGAAGGCGGGCGCCTTCAACCTCAGCGCGCCGCGTCGTCGAAGCCGCCGAACGCAATGTCCGGCGCGCTGGTGTTGTGCTTGGACGGCACGCTGCGCCCGAAGCGCACCTGCGTGGCCTGCAAGGTCTTCACCTCAGGCAGCGGCAGCATCTGCGGCGCGGCTTGCGGCGATGCCTGCCAGCGCACCTCGCTCACGTCGGCGTTGTCGGGCGTCACGTACATCGAGCGCAGCACCGCGAAGGGTTGCGCGCTGGCGGTGGGCCTGGAGAACGCCACGTCGAGCGCGGTGCGCGTGCGGCTGATTTCGTCGACACGGGCCACGGCGCTCCCGCCGTCCGTGAAGCGCACGTGAATGGCCAGCGGCCGGGGCACGATGCGGATCGATGCGATGTTCACCACCGGCCGCGCCGCCGCCTCGACCGGCCCCAGCAGGAACGACGAGCCGTAGACGCCGTCGCCGAAGCGCGTGTCGGGCAACGGCTTCAGGCGCCAGTAGCCGTCGGACGGGTAGAGCACGATGGCCTCGAGCGCCTTGCCGTTCTCCTTCTTGAACACCTGCAGCAGGTGAAAGCCGCTGTCCTTGCGCTTGCCCACCTGCACCGGCACGCGCTGTGCGCGCCAGAAGGTCGGCAGCGTCATGCCGACGATGCGCCACTGGGCGTTGTCCATCAGCACCACGGTGCGCTTCCTGAAGCGATGGGCCGGGTCGGTAGGGTGCGCGCCGCCGTCGAAGTTGCAGCCCGAGAAGTCGGGGGCGGTGACGTCGTTGCCGATCTTGTCGAGGTAGTCGGGCTGCAGGGCATCGATGCGCATGCGGCGGATGCCCTCGCCGCGCAGGGTGAGGGAGACGTTGTCTTCCTCGGCGCAGGCGGTGGTGGTGGTGCCGTTCTCGACGGTGGCGGCGACGGGGGCAGCGAGGGCGAGGGCGGGGGCGGATGCCAGCAGCAGGGCGGCGAAAGCGGCGGTCGAAAGGTGCATCGGGTCTCCGGTGAAAGGGGCACGGGCGCGATGCGGCGCGACAGCCGGGGTGCTAGTCGCGGCGCGCAATCAGGTCGCTGAAGAGCTTATGTTCGCATTGCGGGTCGGAACACTTCTCGCAAGGCCATGACCACGAGGCGGGCTTCGCGTCGAGCCGGCCTCGCGCGCGGCCCTCGTTGCCGGCGATGGAGTTGATGGCGTTCCATGCGCTGGCCAGCCGTTCGCCGCCCGTGCCGTGCACCACGGCAAACGAAAGCCTGGCGCCGGTGAGCGCGGCGCGCACCAGCGTGTCGGTCGGCTGGCGCGCGTGCGGGCCGTCGCGCATGTCGTCGGCCACCCAGGGCAGGTCGAGCGCGGTGAGCAGGGTGATGGCATAGCGCCGCTGCGCCGTCAGCGCGCCGTCGTACAGCGTGGTGTCGGCGAACAATTGCTCGCTGTAGACCGCCGTCATGAGCGCCGTGGTGTCGGCCACCACCACGCCCAAGGCGGCCGCGGCGTCGATGCGGCGGGTCTGTTCGTCGGCGATGGCCTGCTGCTCGTCGGGGCGCGGCGTGCGGCCTTCGCGTTCGCACCACTCTCGCAGGTACTCGCTCACGAGCGTGGTCGGTGTGCCGCGCTCCTGCAGGCGCTGCGCAAGGGCGCGCGCCAGTTCGGTCTTGCCGGTGCTCTCGGCGCCCACGAGCGCGATGACGCAGCCGGTAGGCAGGCTTGGCGTCATGGGCGCACCGCCTGGGTCGCCGCGCCCGGCATGCGTTGCCGCCACGCCAGGTAGCCGGCCACGCTGAGCACCGCGAACACCGCGTACAGGCCCACGGTGAGCCACAGGCCCTTGTGGATGAAGAGCCCCACGCTCACCACGTTCACGGCCAGCCAGATCAGCCAGTTCTCGATGAACTTGCGCCCGAGCAGGAACTGCCCGACCAGGCTCAGCCCGGTGGCGAAGCCGTCCCACCAAGGCACGTCGGTGTCGGTGAAACAGATCAGGAAGAGGGCGACCGCCGGCCATGCGAAGGCGCAGGCGGCCAGGGTGAGGGCGATGCCGCGCGGCGAGAGCCGGCTGACATGCAGCGCACTGCCGTCGGCGCGGTGGCCGCGCAGCCATTGCGCCCAGCCCCACAAGGCGACGAAAGCGAAGAAGACCTGCAGCGATGCGTCGCCGTAGATGCGTGCCTTGGCGAACACGGCCACGTAGAGCAGCGAACTGACGATGGCCAGCGGCCAGCCCCAGTGGATCTCGCGCATGTTGCAGCCGACCATGGCGAGTGACAGCAGGGCGGCGACGAATTCGAGCCAGCTGACGGGGGAGCCCCACAACAAGAAAGCGGGGGCCGAGAGAAGCTCGGTCATCAGCGGGCGAAAGATTGAAGGGTCAGTGCGCGATCTGCACGAACACTTCGTTCGGCTTGACCATGCCGAGTTCGGCGCGCGCGCGTTCCTCGACCATCTCGAGGCCGTCCTTGAGGTCGTTGACCTCGGAATTCAGGCGCTCGTTGGTCAGCGCGGCCTTGGCGTTGGCTTCCTTCTGGTCGGACAGCTTGGTGCGCAGCTGGCCCACGTCGCGCACGCTGCCGCGCCCGTTCCACAACTGCCACTGCAGGACGGCCAGCAGGAGCAGCAGGATGATCGGTGGAACGAGGCGGGCGCGCATGGCGCGTGGCGTCCTGGCGTTACTTCAGGTTGTAGAACGCGCCGCGGCCGGGGTACACGGCGATGTCGCCCAGGTCTTCTTCGATGCGCAGCAGCTGGTTGTACTTGGCGATGCGGTCCGAACGCGACAGCGAGCCGGTCTTGATCTGGCCGGCATTGGTGCCCACCGCGATGTCGGCGATGGTGCTGTCTTCGGTTTCGCCCGAGCGATGCGAAATGACGGCCGTGTAGCCCGCGCGCTTGGCCATCTCGATGGCGGCGAAGGTTTCTGTCAGCGTGCCGATCTGGTTGATCTTGATCAGGATCGAGTTGGCGATGCCCTTGTCGATGCCCTCCTGCAGGATCTTGGTGTTGGTGACGAACAGGTCGTCGCCCACCAGCTGCACGCGCTTGCCCAGGCGTTCGGTCAGGTGCTTCCAGCCGTCCCAGTCGCCTTCGTGCATGCCGTCTTCGATGCTGATGATCGGGTACTTGTCGACCCAGGTTGCCAGCATGTCGGTCCAGCTCTCGGCCGACAGCGAGAGGTTTTCGCCCGACAGCACGTACTTGCCGTCCTTGTAGAACTCGCTGGCCGCGCAGTCCAGGCCCAGGGCGATCTGCTCGCCAGCGGTGTAGCCGGCCTTGTCGATGGCTTCGAGGATGAGCTGGATCGCTGCTTCATGGCTTTCGACGCTGGGGGCGAAGCCGCCTTCGTCGCCCACCGCCGTGCTGATGCCGCGGTCGCCCAGGATCTTCTTCAGCGCGTGGAACACTTCGGCGCCGTAGCGCACGGCCTCGCGGAAGCTCTTGGCGCCCACGGGGATGATCATGAACTCCTGCAGATCGAGGCTGTTGTTGGCGTGCGCGCCGCCGTTGATGACGTTCATCATCGGCACCGGCAGCTGCATGCCGCCCATGCCGCCGAAGTAGCGGTACAGCGGCAGGCCCGACTCTTCGGCCGCGGCGCGGGCCACGGCCATCGAGACGGCCAGGGTGGCGTTGGCGCCCAGGCGGGCCTTGTTGTCGGTGCCGTCCAGGTCGATCATCGTGCGATCGAGGAAGGCCTGTTCGCTGGCGTCCAGGCCGAGTACCGATTCCGAGATCTCGGTGTTGATGTTCTCCACCGCCTTCAGCACGCCCTTGCCGAGGTAGCGGCTCTTGTCGCCGTCGCGCAGCTCGATGGCTTCGCGCGAACCGGTCGATGCGCCCGAGGGCACGGCCGCGCGGCCCATGGTGCCCGACTCGAGCAGCACGTCGCACTCGACGGTGGGGTTGCCTCGGCTGTCGAGAATTTCGCGGCCGACGATGTCAACGATTGCACTCATCTTTTGTCTTTCTCTTTTGGTTCTCTTTGGGCGAATAAATGAACGGGGCTCAGAGGCCCTCGACGGCGATCATGTTCATGATTGCGGCGCCGGCACGCGCTTCGCGCGCCTTGAGGTACTCGGGCGTTTCGTAGAAGGCCTTGGCCTTCTCGAAGCTGGCGAACTTGAGCACGACCACGCGCGTGGGCTGCCAGTCGCCTTCCAGCGGCTGCACCTGGCCGCCGCGCACGCACACTTCGGCGCCGTGCGCCTGCATGGCCAGGCTCGACCACTTCTTGTAGTCCTCGTACTGGGTCGGGTTGGTCACCTCGACATGGGCAATGACGTAGCCGCTGCTCATGCCACGGCCTTCAGCGACTTGCCGGCGCTGCCCGCGCTCTTGTCCTTGTGCTCCAGCGCCGCCTTGATGAAGGCGTTGAACAGCGGGTGGCCGCCCCACGGGGTCGACTTGAACTCGGGGTGGAACTGCACGCCCATGAACCAGGGGTGCACGTCCTGCGGCAGCTCGACGATTTCGGTCAGGTGCTCGCGCTGCGTGAGCGCGGAGATCACGAGGCCGGCTTTGCGCAGCTCGTCGAGGTAGTTGACGTTGGCTTCGTAGCGGTGGCGATGGCGCTCGGTGACCACGTCGCCGTAGATGCTGTGCGCCAGCGTGCCGGGCGTGACGTCGGAGCTTTGCGCGCCCAGGCGCATGGTGCCGCCGAGGTCGGACTTCTCGTCGCGCGTCTTCACGGTGCCGTCGGCGTCCTTCCACTCGGTGATCAGCGCGATCACGGGGGTGGGCGTCTCGGGGTCGAACTCGGTGCTGTTGGCGTTCTTGAGGCCGGCCACGTGGCGGGCGTATTCGATGGTGGCCACCTGCATGCCAAGGCAGATGCCAAGGTAGGGCACCTTGCCTTCGCGGGCGAAGCGCGCAGCCGAGATCTTGCCCTCGACACCGCGCTGGCCGAAGCCGCCGGGCACCAGGATGGCGTCGTACTTGGCCAGGCGCGAGACGTCCTGCGTCGAGATGGTCTCGGAGTCGATGTAGTCGATCTTCACGCGCGCATGGTTCTTCATGCCGGCGTGGCGCAGCGCCTCGTTGAGCGACTTGTAGCTGTCCGACAGGTCGACGTACTTGCCGACCATGGCGATCGACACTTCCTTTTGCGGATGCTCGACCTCGTACACCAGGTCGTCCCAGCGCTGCAGCTTGGCCGGCGGGGTGTTGATGCGCAGCTTGTCGCAGATCAGGCCGTCCAGGCCCTGCTCGTGCAGCATGCGTGGCACCTTGTAGATGGTGTCCACGTCCCACATCGAGATGACGCCCCACTCGGGCACGTTCGAGAACAGCGAGATCTTGGCGCGCTCGTCGTCGGGAATCGGGCGGTCCGCGCGGCACAGCAGCACGTCGGCCTGGATGCCGATGGCGCGCAGTTCCTTGGCGGTGTGCTGAGTGGGCTTGGTCTTGAGTTCGCCGGCGGCGGCGATCCAGGGCACGTAGCTCAGGTGCACGAAGGCCGAGTTGTTCGGGCCGTTGCGCAGGCTCATCTGGCGCACGGCTTCCAGGAAGGGCAGCGACTCGATGTCGCCCACCGTGCCGCCGATCTCGACGATGGCCACGTCCACTTCGTGCGAGGTGCCGATGCCGGCACCGCGCTTGATGTATTCCTGGATCTCGTTGGTGATGTGCGGAATCACCTGCACCGTCTTGCCGAGGTAGTCGCCGCGGCGTTCCTTCTCGAGCACGCTCTTGTAGATCTGGCCGGTCGTGAAGTTGTTGGCCTTGCGCATGCGCGTGTTGATGAAGCGCTCGTAGTGGCCGAGGTCGAGGTCGGTCTCGGCGCCGTCATCGGTGACGAACACTTCGCCATGCTGGAAGGGCGACATCGTGCCGGGGTCGACATTGATGTACGGATCGAGCTTGATGAGGGTGACTTGGAGGCCGCGCGATTCGAGGATCGCGGCGAGCGAGGCGGAGGCGATTCCCTTGCCAAGGGAAGAGACGACACCACCGGTGACGAAGACAAATTTGGTCATGCCAGTTCCGGACGTGATGAATCCGGGCAGTGGGAAATTGCGATTATAGATGTGCCCTTCGCGACACTTCGGGCCAAGGGCTTGTTGCCCGAAGCTTCATGGCCCATGAGCAACAATACGGCCCATGCAAGATCTCGCCGGCAAACACATCGTCCTGGGCCTCACGGGCGGCATCGCCTGCTACAAATCGGCCGAACTGTGCCGCCTGTTCGTGAAGGCCGGAGCCACCGTCCAGGTCGTGATGACCGAGGCGGCCGAACAGTTCATCACCCCGGTGACCATGCAGGCGCTCTCCGGGCGCACCGTCTACACCTCGCAGTGGGACACGCGCGAGCCCAACAACATGCCGCACATCAACCTGAGCCGCGAGGCCGATGCGATCGTGCTGGCGCCCTGCAGCGCAGACTTCATTGCGCGGCTGGTGCAGGGCCGCTCGGACGATCTGCTCAGCCTGATGTGCCTGGCGCGTCCCACGGAGCGCATTCCGCTGCTGATCGCACCCGCCATGAACCGCGAGATGTGGGCCCATCCCGCCACCCAGCGCAACCTGAGGCAGGTGGCGGCCGATGGCGCCACCGTGCTGGGCGTGGGCAGCGGCTGGCAGGCCTGCGGCGAAACCGGGGACGGGCGCATGCTCGAGCCGGCGCAACTGCTCGAGGACATCACCGCCTTCTTCAGCCCCAAGCTGCTGGCGGGGCAAAAGATGCTGGTGACCGCAGGCCCGACCTTCGAGGCGCTGGACCCGATCCGCGGCATCACCAACCATTCGTCCGGCAAGATGGGCTTTGCCATTGCCCGCGCGGCCCGCGAGGCGGGCGCCGAGGTCACGCTGGTGGCCGGGCCGGTGCACCTGCCGACCCCGCGCGGCGTGACGCGTGTCGACGTGATTTCGGCCCAGGACATGCTCGATGCGACCGTCCGTGCTGCGGAGTTTGCTAGCATTTTCGTAGCAACAGCCGCGGTGGCCGACTGGCGACCTGCAACGCACAGCGACCAGAAGATCAAGAAAGACGGCAGCGGGAAGACGCCGGTACTCGACTTCGTCGAGAACGCCGACATCCTGCTGACCGTGGCGCGCAGCGAACGGGCCCAAGCGAAGCAACTTTTCTGTGTGGGCTTTGCCGCCGAAAGCGAAAACCTCATCGAACATGCCAAGGCCAAGCGACAGCGCAAGGGCATTCCGCTGCTGGTCGGCAACATCGGCCCGCTGACTTTCGGTCAGGACGACAACGCGTTGCTGCTGGTGGACGCCCACGGCGTGCGCGAGCTCCCCCGCGCGCCCAAGCTCACGCTGGCGCGCGAACTCATGACCGAAATTGCCGTACGACTTACCGACTGGAGGGTCTGATGAACCTGAATCCGCAATGGAACACGCCGCCCAACGGCGACTTCGCCCGCTATGTCGAGCGGCTGTCGGCGCAGGCGCTGCTACCCAAGCGCGCGGCCAAGGAGGGCGAGCCGGGGCTCGACGTCGGCATCACGACCTTGCCCAACCAGCCCGGTCCCGTGACGGCCGCCATGCAGCAGCGCGGTGACGCGTCCAGCGGCGAAGTGGCCAGGTCCCGGCCGGGCGCCTTCGACCCGACGACGCTCAAGGTGCTGGGCGGCGTGGGCGCGCTGGTGTTCCTGGTGCTGTGGTCGATCGGGGTGCCCTTCAGTGCGCTGGTCCTGCTGCTGGGCGTGGCGGTCTGGTTCGGCAGCAAACTGAAGGGCGTGAAGCTCACCCCGGGCATCGCCAAGTGGCAGCAGGTGCTCGAGGACGCGGCCCGCAAGCAAAGAGAACAGCAACACAAGCAAGGCAGCAAGTAAGTGAAAGTCGACGTCCGTATCCTCGATCCGCGCATGGTGGATCAATTGCCCGCGTATGCCACCCCCGGAAGCGCCGGGCTCGACCTGCGGGCGTGCCTCGATGCGCCGATCACGCTGGCGCCCAACGGCTGGCAGCTGGTGGGCACCGGCATTGCGATCCACCTGGCCGACCCGGCCTATGCCGCGCTCATCCTGCCGCGCTCGGGCCTGGGCCACAAGCATGGCATCGTGCTGGGCAACCTCGTGGGCCTGATCGACAGCGACTACCAGGGCGAGCTGAAGATCAGCGCGTGGAACCGCAGCGACACGCCCTTCGTGCTGGAGCCGATGGAACGGCTGGCGCAGTTGGTGATCGTGCCGGTGGTGCAGGCGCAGTTTCGGGTGGTCACAGAATTTGCACCTACGCAACGCGGCGAGGGCGGCTACGGCTCCACAGGCAAGCACTGAGCCTTTTGGGGATCCGATCCTTAAGGGGACCTGAGTGTCCGAGCGGTAAAGAACGGAACTGCCGAGGCCCGCGCGCCTCGAAGGTTTCAGTGTGTGTTTTGCGTCATCGCGGCAGCGGCTGCGGCGTTAGTCACACGCAAGTGCATTTTTGTGCACCGTTCTATCCGAGGAGCCTCCCAACATGAAGATCTCAATGCGCTTCGTTTCCGTCACTGCTTCCGTGCTGGCCGTTGCCACGCTCACGGCGTGCGTGGCCCCCGCCCCGGTCTACCAGACCTCGCGCTACCCGTACCAGGCGCCCCCGCGGTCGATCCAGTACCAGGAAGCTTCCTACGTCGAATACGGCCACGTCGCCAACATCGAGGTGTTGCGCAGCGAAACCGCGGGTACCGGCACGAGCGGCGGCGGCGCCGTGGCAGGCGGTGTCATCGGTGGCGTGGTGGGCAACCAGTTCGGGCGCGGCAACGGCCGTGCCGCGGCCACCGCGCTGGGCATCGTGGGTGGTGCCCTGTTGGGCAACACCATCGAGGCGCAGCAGAACGGGCCGCGTGCCTATGAAACCTATCGCGTGTCGGTGCAGACCGACCGCGGCGGCTACCGCGCCTTCGACGTGCAGAGCCCGGGCGACCTGCGCATCGGTGACCGCGTGCGCATCGACAACGGCCAGATCTCGCGCATGTAGCCCGCGTTCTTTGACACGCGAAAAAGCCGGGCACGCCCGGCTTTTTGCTGGGTTGGCCGGGCCTCAGTGCAGCGTCTGGTTGCCCGGCGCCATGGGCGCCACCTTGAAGAAGCCGGTACCCGCCGAACCACGGCCGATTTCCTCTTCGGTGGCTTCGCGCACCGAGCGCACCGTGATGTCGAGCCGGATCGCAATGCCCGCCAGCGGATGGTTGCCGTCCAGCACCAGGTGGTCGGGGTAGATTTCGGCCACCGTGTAGATCGTGTCCTTCGGAATGGTGTCGCTCACGCCCTTGGGCAGGGCGGAGCCGTCGAAGGTCATGCCTTCTTCCGTGTCCGCGGGAAAGAGCGAGCGGGGCTCCAGAAAGAGCAACTGGTCGTTGAAGTCGCCGAAGCCCTGCTCGGGTTCGACCTGCAGCTGCACCCGGGCGCCGGGCTCATGGCCCTGCAGGGCCGCCTCGATCACGTCGAAGAGATCGTCGCCGCCGACCAGAAAGTCCACCGGTTCGTCCAGCACGTCCAGCACGTCGCCGAGCGTGTCTTTCATGGTCCAGGTCAAGCCGACCACGCATTGTTCAGAGATTTCCATTGCAGAATTCTCCCATGGAGATTACACAACCGCTGCCGTTGCTCGGCGGCCTGAGCGCCGCGCAGTTCATGCGCCAGTACTGGCAGAAAAAACCCTTGCTCGTTCGCCAGGCGATTCCCGACATGGTGCCACCGATCGAGCGTCATGCGCTGTTTGCGCTGGCCGAGCGCGAGGAGGTCGAGTCGCGCCTGATCCGGCATGGCAAGTCCGGCTGGTCGCTCAAGCACGGGCCGCTTGCCCGCCGCGCCTTGCCCCCCCTGAAACAGCCCGCCTGGACACTGCTGGTGCAGGGCGTGGACCTGCATCACGAGGGCGTGCACGACCTGCTGCGGCAGTTCCGCTTCCTGCCCGACGCCCGCCTGGACGACCTGATGATCAGCTATGCGAGCGACACCGGCGGCGTCGGCGCGCATTTCGACAGCTACGACGTGTTCCTGCTCCAGGCGCAAGGGCGCCGCGAGTGGTCCATCGGCAAGCAGGGCGACCTGAGCCTGCAGCCCGATGTGCCGCTCAAGATCCTGCAGAACTTCGAGCCCGAGCAGACCTTCGTGCTGGAGCCCGGCGACATGCTGTACCTGCCGCCCAAGTACGCCCACGACGGCGTGGCAGTCGGCGACGACTGCATGACGTGCTCCATCGGGCTGCGCTCGTCCGCGGTGGGCGAGATGGGGGCCGACCTGCTGTCGCGCATGGCGCAGGCCTACGCTGAAGACCTGGAAGACGCCGGGCCCGCCGAACTGGCCCGCTACCGCGATCCGACGCAGCCCGCCGTCGATGCGCCGGCCCGCATGCCCGCCGCGTTGCAGGCCTTCGCGCGCAAGGCCGTCGAGGCCGCGCTGCGCGACCCCGATGCCGTCGAGCGCGCGCTCGGCGAATCGCTCACCGAGCCCAAGGCCAACGTGTGGTTCGACGAGGGCGGCGAGTTGCCCGATGCCACGCAGCGCGTGGCGCTCGACCGCCGCACGCGCATGCTCTACGACACGCGGCACATCTACATCAACGGCGAGAGTTTTCGCGCAGGCGGTGCCGACGCCACGCTGATGCGCCGACTGGCCGACCGGCGCGAACTCGGGCCGCGCGAACTGGCCCGCGCGAGCGAAGGCGCGCGCGGGTTGCTGGGCGAGTGGTGCGAGTCAGGTTGGCTTCATGCCGACTGATGAAACTCATTCGCTGGCCGACGGCCGTTTCGACGGCCGCGAGGCCTTCGATGCCATCCTGCGCGGCGCACTGTCTTGCGCGGCCCAACAAGGCTGGAAGGAAATCGTCTTCAGCGACCCCGATTTCTCGGACTGGCCTTTGGGCGAGCGCGCAAGCATCGAGGCCTTGCAGGCCTGGTCGGCCAGCGGGCGGCGCTTCGTGCTGCTCGCACAGCGCTTCGATGTGCTGGAGCGCACGCATGCGCGCTTCGTGCCGTGGCGCCGCATGTGGGACCACATCGTCGAATGCCGCGCGACCGGTAAGGCCGCGGGCGCCGAGGTGCCCAGCGCCATCTGGACGCCCACCTGGTTCGTGCATCGCATAGACCCCGAGCGCAGCAGGGGCGTGAGCGGCACCGACGCGCAGTCGCGCCGCGCTTTGCGCGAGGCCATCGACGAGTGCTGGCGCCTCGGGCGACAGGCCTTTTCGGCGTCGACGCTGGGCTTGTAAGCCAATGCCGCGAATCCGGCTGCCAGACACATTCGAGCGGCGATGCAGGTCTAGAATTTTTTCGTTCCAGACATTCATCGCCAAAGGAGATTCCATGAAGAAGTCAACGTCCGTCCTGGTTGCCTCGCTGATTGCCGCTGCCGCGCTCGTCGCCTGCGGAAAGAAGGAGGACGCCGCGCCGGCGGTTGTGACGCCGGCTCCTGCGCCCGTGACCGAACCCGCACCCGCGCCTGCCGCCCCGGCGACTGCACCGTCCACCGATTCGGGTGCCGCAACGCCGGCACCGGGCGCCTCGTCGGCACTCGATGCCGCGAACGCCGCGACCGAAGCCGCGAAGAAGAACGAGGCGCCCAAGCAGTAACGCTTGCCAGGCTCTCGCCATGAAGAAAGCCGCCATGAGGCGGCTTTTTTTCGTGGTGCGGATTCAGCTCACACGTCGAGCCAGGGCGAGCCTTCCGCTGCCGTTGCAGTGAGCATTTCGGACTCGTCGCCGCCCAGCGCTTCGGCCATCAGGCGCCGAACGATCTCGGGCCGGTTGTTCTGCTCGCTCAGGTGCGCCGCCACCACATGCCGCAGGCCATCGTGAAGCACTGCACGCGCGATTTCAGCGGCGGCCGTGTTCGACAGGTGCCCGTAGTTGCCGCCCACGCGGTGCTTCAGGAACGGCGGGTACGCCGAGTTGGCCAGCAGGTCGCTGTCGTGGTTGAACTCCAGCAGCAACGCATGGACGCCGCCCAGCCTGGCCAGCACATGGGCCGTGGAATGTCCCAGGTCGGTGAGCACGCCGAGCGTGCGGTTGCCGTCGGTGCAACGCAGTTGCAGCGGCTCGCGCGCGTCGTGCGGCACGGTGAAGGGCTGCACGCCGATGTCGCCGACCGAAAACTCGGCATCGTCGCGCGCGATGTTCAGCCGGCCTTCGAAGTCGCGCCCGCCCGTGGCGAGCCACGTGCCTTCGCTCATCCAGACGGGAATGCGGTTGCGCCGCGACAGTGAATGGGCACAGCCGATATGGTCACCGTGCTCGTGCGTCACGAAGACCGCATCGATGTCGCCGGCGACGAGGCCCGCTTGCGCGAGCCGCAGGTCGAGCTGCTTGAGGCCGAAGCCGCAGTCGACCAGGAGGCGGGAGGTGCGGCCTGCGCTGGTCGATTCGACCAGCGCGGCATTGCCCGTGCTGCCGCTGCCGAGGCTTCGGAAGCGGAGCATGCGGGCTACTTCAGGTCGTCTGCAATGACCTTGACGATGCGCTCGGCGTTGGCCGAGGTTTCCGGCGCGCCGGCTTCGTTGAGCACCGACACCGTCGTGGCTTCGCCCTGGCCCTTGACCGAGATGCGGAACTTGATGGGTGCTTCGTCCTTCGGCGAGCCGCTGAACAACTTGCCGAAGAAGCCGGGCTCCTTCTTGTCGGGGTTCGGCGTTACGTAGCGCACGTAGTACACGCCGGCGCTGCGGTCGCGGTCTTCCACGGTGAAGCCGGTGCGGTCGAGTGCCAGGCCGACGCGGCGCCATGCGCGGTCGAAGCCTTCGCTGATCTGCACCACTGGCTGGTTGCCGACCTTGGCAATGACGGCGGTCTTGGTCGGCGCGGTGGTGGCGGCGAGGATCTTCGACTGCTCTTGCGAGACGCCGAGCTTGACCATCAGGCGGCGCAGGAATTCGGTCTCGAGTTCAGGGTCGCTCGGGCGGGGCTGCCACACGGTCTGGTCTTGGCGCGAGTTGTTGTAGACCTCCTGCATGCCGCGGTGGCTGATGAAGATCTCGGTGCCGTTGGGCGTGCGCTCCAGGCGTGTGCGGAAGCGGTCGAGCTCGCCGGTCGAGTAGACCGAATCGACCAGCTTGCCCAGCGTGCCGCGGATGATGTCCTGCGGCAGCTTGGCGCGGTTCTCGGCCCAGTCGGTTTCCATGATGCCCAGGTTGCGCTGCTCGGTGGTCAGCAGGAAGCCGCTTTCCTGCCAGAAGTCTTTCACCGGGTCCCAGAGCTGGTCGGGCGCGCGGTTGACGACGATCCAGCGCTGCGTGCCCGCGCGCTCCATGCGCACGTCGCCGAGTGTGCTCACTGCGGTGGGCACGCCCGGTGCGTTGGCGATGCCGGCCTGGTATGCATTCGCGGTGACGGCGCCGCCGGGCACCGCGTAGCGGTTGTCGCGCGAGAGCTGCGACAGGTCGGGGGGGACCTCGAGCGTCGGGGCCTTGCCGGCGCTCTTGTAGTCGATCTTGTCGCTCTCGAGGACGGAGCACGCGGCGAGGCTGGCAACGAGGGTGGCCAGCAATGCATATCGCGAAAGTTGCGAAAGGTTCTTCAACGTCTTCTTCCTTGTTGGAATGGTTCGGTCAATCTATGGGCCGCAGCGCCCGCCATCTCTGAGCACAGTTCCGGCAAAAGGTTGCGTAACCTTGTTGCGGCCAGGGGAAAAGGCAGGTCCGGGGTGTGTGGAGGACGCTCTCAACCCTTGAGAAGGCCGGTGGCGCGCAGGGCGCCTTCGACGGCCGGGCGCGCGGCTTCACCGAGTTCGGTGAGCGGCAGGCGCAGCGTGCCACCGCACAGGCCGAGCCGGGCCATGGCCCACTTCAGGGGAATCGGGTTGGGCTCGACGAACAGGTTGCGGTGCAGCGGCATGAGCTCGAACTGGATCTCCATGGCCCGCTTCACGTCGCCCGCCAGCGCGGCCACGCACAGTTCGTGCATCTTGCGCGGCGCGATGTTGGCCGTGACGCTGATGTTGCCCTGGCCGCCGCAGAGCATGAGCGCGACCGCGGTCGGGTCGTCGCCGGAGTAGACGGCGAAGGTCTTCGGCACGTCGCGAATGAGCCACTGGGCCCGCTCGATGTTGCCTGTGGCTTCCTTGATGCCGATGATGCCGGGCACCTGCGTGAGGCGAAGCACGGTATCGTGCGCCATATCGGCCACGGTGCGCCCGGGCACGTTGTACATCACGATGGGCAGGTCGCCCACGGCTTCGGCGATGGCCTTGAAATGCTGGTACTGGCCCTCTTGCGTGGGCTTGTTGTAGTACGGCACGACCTGGAGCTGCGAATCGGCGCCCACGCCCTTGGCGAACTTGGCGAGCTCGATGGCTTCCTTGGTCGAGTTGGCGCCGCAACCGGCCATCACGGGCACGCGGCCCTTGGCCTGTTCGACGGACACGCGAATGATTTCGCAGTGCTCTTCGACGTCGACCGTCGGCGATTCGCCGGTGGTCCCGACCACGCCGAGGCAGTCGGTGCCTTCTTCGATGTGCCAGTCGATGAGCCGCCGCAGGGCGGGGTAGTCGACACTGCCGTCGTCGTGCATCGGCGTGACGAGCGCAACGATGCTGCCTGTCAATTGCTCCAAGGGGAATCTCTTTGTCGGTGGACGAAAGCGCCGATTCTACTTACTCCGGCAGCCTGTCAAGCCGCCGCTGCGGCGCCCTCAGTTTCCCTTGAGGAGGTGGCGCACCGGTTGGCGGGCGGCCGACGCCGCGGGGCGGACGGCCGCAATGCGCTGCACGAAGCGCGCAGGCTCGGCCACGAAGCCGTCTTCGTAGGCCACCACGCGCAGGCCCTCGCAGGCCGCGAGCAGCTCGCCGGGTTGCAGCAGGAAGTCGGGCCGCGAGGGCTTGCCGACGGTTTCGTTGCCCGCGGCAAAGGTTTCGTACAGCAGCACGCCGCCCGGTGCCACGGCGGCCACGATGTCGGCCATGCGCGCGCGCCAGAGGTAGTTGGTGACGACCACCGCGCCGAAGGCCTGGCCCGCGAAAGGCCAGGGGCCGGATTCGATGTCCGCCATGACCGTGCCGCCGAACGCGCCCGCCGCCGCCAGGGCCTCGGGCGAGCGGTCGACGCCGGTCACCGCATGCCCGCGTCCGGCGAACCACTGCATGTGCCGCCCGGACCCGCAGGCCACGTCGAGCACGGAGCTGCCGGGTGCGAGCAGGTGCGACCAGCGCACGAGCCATTCGGAGGGGGTGGCCGAAGCGTGCGTAGGTGCTATATCTTTCATAGCGTGATGCGCACGTCCAGCGTGCGTGAGAAGGGTAGAAGGCTCAGAAACAGGACCAGATCTGGTCGGCCAGCGTCACCAGGAAGTCCGGGTGCACGTACAGCGCGAACACGCCGCCCAGCACCGCCAGCGCGGCGGCAAGCCAGCCGGCGTTCGCGAGGTGTCGGCGCAGACGTGGTGCCATGGCCCCGCTTTATACGCAATCAGCCTGCGGCGCCCGCCGGCTGCGGGGCGCGCGCGATGGCGTTTTCCTTCACCGGCAGGTTGATCAGCGCGGCGAACACGCCCAGCGCGATCGCGATGTACCAGACGATGTCGTAGCTGCCCGTCGTGTCGTACAGGTAGCCGCCGAGCCACACGCCCAGGAAAGAGCCGACCTGGTGGCTCAGGAACACGAAGCCGCTGAGCATCGACAGGTGCGCCACGCCGAAGATGCCCGCCACGATGGCGTTGGTGGCCGGCACCGTCGACAGCCACAGGAAGCCCATGGCCGCGGAGAACACATACACGCTCATCGGCGAGATCGGCGCCAGCAGGAACAGCGCGATCGCCACCGCCCGCGCGAAGTAGATGGCCGCGAGGATCTTGCGCTTGGCCAGCGTCTGCCCCAGCAGCCCGACGGTGTACGTTCCGAACACGTTGAACAGCCCGATCAGCGCCAGCGCGTAGCCCGCCACCTCGGCCGGCAGCGCGCGGTCGCGCAGGTAGGTCGGCATGTGGATGCCGATGAACGCGAGCTGGAAGCCGCACACGAAGTAGCCCGCCATCAGCAGCCCGAAGCTCGGATAGCGGAAGGCCTCGCCGACCGCCTGCAGCACCGACTGCTCACGGTGCCCGCCCAGCGCCGCCGTCCTGGGTTCGCGCAGGCCGAAGGCCAGCGGAACGATGACCAGCACCAGCACCGCCAGCACGGCCAGCGCGGTCTGCCAGCCCAGGTGGCCGATGAGCCGGCCTTCGATGGGCGCCATCAGGAACTGCCCGAACGAGCCGGCCGCCGCCGCCACGCCCATGGCCCATGAGCGCCGCTCGGCCGGAATCTGCCGCCCGATCACGCCGTAGATCACCGCGTAGGTCGAGCCGGCCTGCGCCGCGCCGATCAGCACGCCCGCGCTCAGCGTGAAGAGCAGCGGCGTGGGCGAATGCGCCATGCCGAAAAGGCCCAGCGCATAGAGCACCGCGCCGCCGATCAGCACCCGGAACGCCCCGAAGCGGTCGGCCAGCATGCCCGCGAACACCCCGAAGATGCCCCACGACAGGTTCTGGATGGCCAACGCGAACGAGAAGGTCTGGCGGCTCCAGTCCTGGGCCTGCGTGATGGGCTGCAGCCACAGCCCGAAGCCGTGGCGGATGCCCATCGAGAGCGTGACGATCATCGCCCCGCAGAACAGGACTTGCTTGATCGAGAGGGTGGGGGCGGGCGCTTGCATGGCGTCGAATGTAGCGACTTGCAGGCTGTGGCAGGCGCGCTGGCGGCCAAAGCCATTGATGATTTATCGGGGAGGTTTTGATGCCGTCGATGCATCAAGCCGATGCGGGCCTGCGCATGTCGCCGTCGTTCGGTCTGGTGACCGGGAGCATCGTTCCGGACCCGGAGCCGCCCGAAAAGGCAGGGCCAGAGCTTGCCTTGCTGGCTTGCACCGGTCAGGCCGTCGCCGACAAGCAGCCCAGTTCCTCCTGCCAGCCTCCGGCTGCGGCCGGAGGGTCCTGTATGGGTATCCAGTCATTTCCCTGCCACTGACTACAATCCGCCCCCATGGCGACTCCCCCCAAGACTCCCCCCAATTCATCGTCCGAGACTTCCGGCTACTCGGAAGGCTCCATCCGCGTGCTCAAGGGCCTCGAGCCCGTCAAGCAGCGCCCGGGCATGTACACCCGCACCGACAACCCGCTGCACATCATTCAGGAAGTGCTCGACAACGCCGCCGACGAGGCGCTGGCGGGCTACGGCAAGAAGATCAAGGTCACGCTGCATGTCGACGGCTCGGTCAGCATCGAAGACGACGGCCGCGGCATTCCGTTCGGCATGCACCCCGAAGAAAAGGCCCCCGTGGTCGAACTCGTGTTCACCCGGCTGCACGCCGGCGGCAAGTTCGACAAGGGCTCCGGCGGCGCCTACAGCTTCTCGGGCGGCCTGCACGGCGTGGGCGTGTCGGTGACCAATGCGCTGTCGAAGCGGCTCGAAGTCACCTCGCACCGCGAAGGCTCGGTCGCCAAGCTGGCCTTCAGCGCCGGCGACGTGATCGAGGCGCTCGAGATCCGCAAGCTCGAAGCCGGCGAGCGCAAGCAGGGCACCACCGTGCGGGCCTGGCCCGACGCCAAGTACTTCGAGACCGCGGTGCTGCCCATGGCCGAGCTCACGCACCTGCTGCGCAGCAAGGCCGTGCTGATGCCCGGCGTGAGCGTCACGCTCACCAACGAGAAGACCAAGGAAAGCCAGCAGTGGCTCTACAAGGGCGGCCTCAGCGACTACCTGATGCAGACGCTCAATGGCGATCCGGTCATTCCGCTGTTCGAAGGCGCCGGCCATGCCGACAAGAACGCCGACAACTTCGCCGAAGGCGAAGGCGCCGACTGGTGCGTGGCGTTCACCGAAGACGGCCAGCCGGTGCGCGAGAGCTACGTCAACCTGATTCCCACCAGCGCCGGCGGCACCCACGAAAGCGGCCTGCGCGACGGCCTCTTCACCGCGGTGAAGGGCTTCATCGAGCTGCATTCGCTGCTGCCCAAGGGCGTGAAGCTGCTGCCCGAGGACGTGTTCGCGCGCGCCTCGTACGTGCTCAGCGCCAAGGTGCTCGACCCGCAGTTCCAGGGCCAGATCAAGGAGCGGCTGAATTCGCGCGACGCGGTTCGCCTGGTGTCCAGCTTCGTGCGCCCCGCGCTCGAGCTGTGGCTCAACCAGCACGTCGACTACGGCAAGCGCCTCGCCGAACTCGCCATCAAGGCCGCGCAGACGCGCCAGCGCGCCGGCCAGAAGGTCGAGAAGCGCAAGGGCTCGGGCGTGGCCGTGCTGCCGGGCAAGCTGACCGACTGCGAGAGCAAGGACATCAGCCACAACGAAGTGTTCCTGGTCGAGGGCGACTCCGCCGGCGGCAGCGCCAAGATGGGCCGCGACAAGGAAAGCCAGGCCATCCTGCCGCTGCGCGGCAAGGTGCTCAACACCTGGGAGGTCGAGCGCGACCGGCTGTTCGCCAACAACGAAATCCACGACATCTCGGTGGCCATCGGCGTCGACCCGCACGGACCCGACGACACGCCCGACATGAGCGGCCTGCGCTACGGCAAGGTCTGCATCCTGAGCGATGCCGACGTCGACGGCTCGCACATCCAGGTACTGCTGCTGACCTTGTTCTTCCGGCACTTCCCGAAGCTCATCGAAACCGGCCACGTGTATGTCGCAAAGCCGCCGCTGTTCCGGGTCGACGCGCCCGCGCGCGGCAAGAAGCCGGCATCCAAGGTCTACGCGCTGGACGAGGGCGAACTGACCGCCACGCTCGACAAGCTGCGCAAGGACGGCGTGCGCGAAGGCGCCTGGAGCATCAGCCGCTTCAAGGGCCTGGGCGAAATGAGCGCGGAACAATTGTGGGAAACCACGCTCAATCCAGACACCCGGCGCCTGATGCAGGTCCAATTGGGCCGGTTCGACTTCACGTCCACCCAGGGCGAGATCACCAAGCTCATGGGCAAGGGCGAAGCGGCGGCGCGGCGCGAGCTCATGGAATTGCGCGCCGACGACGTCGACATCGATGTTTGACCCTCCCACCACGCATGTCAGCTTTCAAGCGTTCGTTGCTATTGGCCCTTTTGCTGTGCATGCAGCAGGGGTTCGCGCGCGCCGCTGACATCTACGGCTACGTCGACAGCAAGGGCGTGGCGCACTTCGCCTCCGAGAAGATCGACGAGCGCTACCAGATCTTCTTCAGGGGCGGCCAGAGCTTCGACACCGCGCAGGGCATTTCGCCGCTGGCGCGCAGCGGCCGCAAGCTCGACGGCAAGGTGCCGCCCGCATCGCAGACCCTGCTTGCCATGTTCGAGGCCTCGCCCAGCTACAAGAGCGCCAAGGCGGCGCTGCGCGATGCGTCGAACAAGCACGACATCGACTACGAACTGCTGCAGGCGCTGATCGCCACCGAATCGGGCTTCGACGCGCAGGCCGTCTCGCCCAAGGGCGCGATGGGCCTCATGCAGCTCATGCCGGCGACCGCGCAGCGCTACGGCGTGTCGGCGGACAAGCGCACGACCATCGAGAAGAAGCTGTTCGACCCGCGCATCAACATCGCCGCCGGCTCGCGCTACCTGCGCGACCTGATCGCCATGTTCCCGGGGCAGATCGAGCTGGCCCTGGCCGCCTACAACGCGGGCGAGGGCGCTGTGCAGCGCGCGGGCAACAAGATTCCGAACTACAAGGAAACGCAGAACTACGTGCAGACCGTGCTGCAGCTCTATGCGTACCTCAAGCCCGGCGCCACCGGGCGCAGCGGCGGCGCCGGCGCCGTCGGCGGCAAGTCGCCAGGGCGCGTGCGCATGGAAATGGGCGGCGCCGTCGGCCGCGGCAACATGCCGCCCGAGCGGCCGACGCAGTTGCCCGCCTTGCCCTCGATGCCCGACCCGTCCGCCGTGCCGACCTCTCCCTACATGCCCGAAGTGCCCGTCTCCTCCCTGACGGGTTCGCCTTCGGTGGCCATGACCGAATAAACAAGCAACAGCAATCTTCCGGAAACGACAGACGATGGATTCCCAACCTCCGCTCGACCTTGCGGGCCCCAACGACGGCGACACCACCCTCACGCTGGCCGACTACGCACAGACCGCCTACCTCGAGTACGCGCTCAGCGTGGTCAAGGGCCGCGCGCTGCCCGACGTGTCCGACGGGCAGAAGCCGGTGCAGCGGCGCATCCTTTACTCGATGTCGCGCATGGGCCTGGGCTTCGGCGGCACCAACGGCACGGTGGGCGCCAAGCCCGTGAAGAGCGCGCGCGTGGTCGGCGACGTGCTCGGCCGCTTCCATCCGCACAGCGACCAGGCCGCGTACGACGCGCTGGTGCGCATGGCGCAGGACTTCTCGCAGCGCTATCCGCTGGTCGACGGCCAGGGCAACTTCGGCAGCCGCGACGGCGACGGCGCCGCGGCCATGCGCTACACCGAGGCGCGCCTGGCGCGCATCACCAGCCTCTTGCTCGACGAGATCGACGAAGGCACGGTCGACTTCATTCCCAATTACGACGGCAGCACCGAAGAGCCGCGCCTGCTGCCCGCGCGCCTGCCCTTCACGCTGCTCAACGGCGCGAGCGGCATCGCGGTGGGCCTGGCCACCGAAATCCCGAGCCACAACCTGCGCGAGATCGCCGACGCCTGCGTGGCGCTGATCAAGTCGAACGGCCAGTTGAGCGAAGAAGAACTCTTCGCCATCGTGCCCGGCCCCGATTACCCGGGCGGCGCGCAGATCATCAGCAGCGCGAGCGACATCGCCGACGCCTACCGCACCGGCCGCGGCTCGCTCAAGGTGCGCGCGCGCTGGAAGATCGAAGAGCTGGCGCGCGGCCAGTGGCAGCTGGTGGTGAACGAACTGCCGCCGGGCGTCAGCACGCAGCGGGTGCTCGAAGAAATCGAGGAAATCACCAACCCCAAGGTCAAGACCGGCAAGAAGGCACTGAGCGCCGACCAGACGCAGCTGAAGGCGGCGATGCTGTCGGTGCTCGACGTGGTGCGCGACGAGTCCAGCAAGGACGCGGCCGTGCGCCTGGTGTTCGAGCCCAAGACCTCGCGCATCAGCCAGGAAGAGTTCATCACCACGCTGCTGGCGCAGACCTCGCTGGAAACCTCGTCGTCGATCAACCTCACCATGGTGGGCATCGACGGCAAGCCGACGCAGAAGTCGCTGCGCCAGATGCTCAACGAGTGGATCGCGTTCCGCCAGGTCACCGTCGAGAAGCGCTCGCGCCATCGGCTGAACAAGGTGCTGGAGCGCGTGCACATCCTCGAAGGCCGGCAGCTGGTGCTGCTGAACATCGACGAGGTGATCGCGATCATCCGCGCGGCCGAAGACCCCAAGGCCGCGCTGATGGCGCGCTTCAGCCTCAGCGAACGCCAGGCCGAGGACATTCTTGAAATCCGCCTGCGCCAACTGGCGCGGCTGGAGGCCATCAAGATCGAGCAGGAGCTCAAGGGCCTGCGCGAGGAACAGAAAAGGCTGGAGGACATCCTGGGCAGCCCGGCCGCCTTGCGCCGCCTGCTGGTGAAGGAAATCGAAACCGACGCCAAGACCTTCGAAGACCCGCGCCGCACGCTGATCCAGGCCGAGAAGCGCGCCGTGGCCGAAGTGAAGGTGGTCGACGAGCCGGTCACCGTCATCGTGTCGCAGAAGGGCTGGGTGCGCGCGCAGAAGGGCTGGGTGAGCGAGAAGGCCGCGGCCAACGGCGCGAGCGCGGAGAAGGGCGCCACGCCCGAATACAGCTTCAAGTCGGGCGATGCGCTCTACGGCGCCTTCGAATGCCGCAGCGTCGACACCCTGCTGGTGTTCGGCTCCTCCAAGGACAAGGGCGTGCGCGTCTACACCGTGCCCGTGGCCTCGCTGCCCGGCGCGCGCGGCGACGGCCAGCCCGTCACCACGCTCATCGAGCTGGACAGCGGCACGCACGTCACGCACTTCTTCGCCGGCCCGGTCGGCGCGAGCGTGCTGCTGGCCAACACCGGCGGCTACGGCTTCATCGCCACGGTCGAGAACATGATGTCGCGCCAGCGCGGCGGCAAGGCCTTCATCGACGTGGGCGAGGGCGAGCAGCTGTGCCGGCCTTCGCTGGTGGGCGGCGCGAGCGGCGCCGAGCCGATGCCCGCGGCCACGCACGTGGCCTGCGCCTCGACGGGCGGGCGCATCCTGACCTTCGAGATCGCCGAGCTCAAGAGCCTGCCCAAGGGCGGCCGCGGCCTCACGCTGATCGACCTGGAGCCCAAGGACACGCTCGCGGGCGCGGCGGCCTACACGCGCAGCGTGCGCATCGAAGGCATCGGCCGCGGTGCCAAGGAGCGCGAGGAAACACTGGAGATCCGCACGCTGAACAACGCACGCGGCAACCGTGCGCGCAAGGGCAAGGCGGCCGACCTGGGCTTCAAGCCGACCGGCGTCGTGCGGGTGCTGTGATGGGCGGCATCGACGTCAGCGTCATCGGCCTGTTCATTGCCGTGGTCACCGGCCTCGGCAGCTACGTGCTGGGCAAGCGCATGCGCGAGAAGCGCGCGGCGAAGAAGCGCGAGAAGGAGCGCATCGCTTCGCAGGCCGGCGAGACCCGGCAGGTGCGCCGGGCGCGCGAGCGCAAGGAGCGCGGCGGGTAGCCATGTCCCGGCGACGAGCCTGCCCGGCCTTCAGCGCCTATTTGCGGGACAGGCCCAGCGCGTCGAGGATTTCCTTCTCGCGCTTCATCGCATCCACGGCAAAGGCGCGGTAGTCTTTCGCGCTCATGTAGTCCGGCTCCATCTCGTAGCGGGCCAGCATCTCCCTGAACTCCTTCGTCTCCATCGCCTGCTTGAACGCATCGTGCAGTTTGGCGGCAATGACGGGGTCCAGCCCCTTGGGGCCTACCAGTCCCCAAGGCGAGGTCTGCACGATGTTCGCGCCGCTTTCCTTCAGCGTGGGCACGTCCGGGTAGCGCGCCATGCGCTTGTCGCCCCACACGGCGATCAGCCGCAGCTTTCCGGAGTCCACGTAGGGCACGAAGGCGGAGGTCTCCGCCGCGGAGTCGACCTGGCCGCCCACGATGGCCTGCAGCGATTCGGCGCTTCCCTTGTACGGAATGTGGTTGAGCTCGATCTTGTACAGGCGCGACAGCTGCTCCATCGTCAGGTGGTTGGTGGTGGCGATGCCGGGCGTGCTGTAGGTCAGCTTGCCGGGGTTCGCCCTGGCGTGCGCCACGTAGTCCTTCAAGGTCCTGATCGGCGAGTTCGCGGGCACGACGATGCCGAAGGCGTAGCCGGTCAGGCCGATCACATAGCTCAGGTCCTTGGCCGGGTCCCACCTGATGTCGTTGGTGTAGGGCAGCCGGTAGACCCCGGCCGAGGCAATGCCCAGCGTGTAGCCGTCCGGCGCGGCCGACTGCAGGCTCTGCGCGGGCATCGTGCCGCCGACGCCGGGCTTGTTCTCGATGACGATGGGCTGCTTGAGGATGGCGCCCGCCTTTTCCGCGAGCACCCGCATCGGCGCATCGGTCGAGCCGCCCGGGGCGAAGCCGATCATGATCTTGATGGGCCGCGAGGGATAGGCGCCCGGCTTTTCCTGGGCGTGAGCCTGCGGGCCGGGAACGACGACGGCGGCAAGGCCGGCGAGCGTGAATGCGAGGGCGTGAAATGTGCGATGGCGCATGGGAGTGCTTGAAGTGATGGTGTTCATGGCGCGGTGTTCAAAGGCGTCTGCGCGAGCGCTTTCAGCACGCCCTTGAGCACCTTGCCGTTGGGTGCCGACGGCAGCGTCGCCATGGCGCGGATCTCGCTGGGCTGCTTGTAGGGCGACAGGTGCTCGCGCAGGTGCGCGCGCAACCGCGCGTCGTCGATGGGCATGCCTTCCCTGGTTTCGATGAAGGCCACGATTTCCTCGTTGTGCCCGGCCTCGCGCCCGACGACCGCCGATTGCACGACGCCCGGGTAGGCGTTCAGCACCTGCTCCACCTCGAGCGGATAGACGTTGAATCCCGAGCGGATGATCAGCTCCTTGGTGCGTCCGGAAATGAACAGCGCGCCGTCGGGCGTGAGCCGCGCAAGATCGCCCGTGTTGAACCAGCCCGCCGCATCGATCACGGCCGCGGTGAGCTCGGGGCTGCGGTAGTAGCCCTTCATCACACCGGGTCCGCGCACCCACAGCTCGCCTGCTTCGCCTGGTTCGACGCTGGCGCCGCCCAGGCCCTGGATGCGAAGCTCGACGCGCGGAATGCCCGGGCCGACGGCGCAGTCCTCGCGCGGCGTGTCCAGCCGTGTCTGCGCGACGGTGGGCGCGGTCTCGGTCAAGCCGTAGCCGTTGTGCAGCGGCAGCCTGAATTCCCGTTCCACCTCGGCCTTGAGGCTGGGCGTGAGCGGCGAACCGGCCACGCTGATCAGGCGCAGCGCGGGTGCGTCGATGGCCACGCCGCTCTTGCGCGCCCACTCCAGGATGCGGGCGAACAGCGCGGGCACGCCCGTGAACACGCTGACGCCATCGCGGCGCAGCGCCCGCACCGCGTTCTCGGGTGCAAAGCGCGGCTCGAGCAGCAGCGCGGCGCCCGCGCACATCGCGCCGAGGAACTGCGTCGACAGGCCCACCACATGCGCCATCGGCAGCACGCCGTAGACGACGTCGCGCGGGCCCAGCCGCCGCAGCTCGCGCGCGGAGGTGGCCACGAACATCAGGTTCGCGTGCGTCAGCATCACGCCCTTGGGCGCGCCCGTGGTGCCCGACGTGTAGACCATGGCCGCCACCTGCTTCGCGGGGTCGGCGTCGCAGGGCTCCGGCAGCACGTCCTCGGCGAGCGGGCCGATGGCGATTTCGCCCAGGTCGCTGCCGAAAGGCGTGGCCTGCTGGCGCTGCGCGTGGCCGCGCGCCTCGGGCGAGACATGGCACAGGTACAGCACGCGCCGCGCGCCGGAGTGCGCGATGAACTGGTCGATCTCGCGTGGCGACAGGCGCGCGTTCACCGCGACGGTCCAGGCGTCCAGCTTGCTCAGCGCCAGGAAGGCGACGCACAGCGCCGCGCAGTTCTCCCCGACGATGAGCACGCGGTCGCCGGCCCGCACGCCCGCGCCGGCCAACTGCCGCGCCATGGCGTCCATCTGCGCGCCGAGCTCGCCATAGCTCAGCGACACGCCGGCGTCGCGCAGCGCCAGCGCGTCGGGCTGCCCGGCGATCCAGGGCGAAAGAAGGTGGTGCACCCGAGGGGGCTGGGCGTGTGTCTCGGTCGTCATTGGTGGGTCGGTCCCGTGTTTCGAATGGCGGCGAGTCTATGAAGCAAGCGCTCCGTAGCATGTCTTTTGAAAACTGCACTGCAGAACAGAGAGCAGGGATTTCCCCAGTGAGAACGCACCGGGTTTCATCGCTTTCATTCGAGCGGCGGTGCAAGCCGGCATGCAGCTTCAAGTTCTGCAATGCAGTTTTGAATTCCGCCCGCCATGCGCTGTTCGGCAGTCCGGCATCCCAGAATGAAGTGGCCGCGCGGCAACCCGCGTGCATTCACAGACCGACCGACGAAAGACAACGCATGAACGACAAGAAAGCCATCCTCGTGATCGGCGCCGGAGACGCCACCGGTGGCGCCATCGCCAAGCGATTCGCCCGCGAGGGCTACATCGCCTGTGTCACCCGTCGCAGCGCCGACAAGCTCCAGCCGCTGGTGCGCGAGATCGAAGCCGCGGGCGGCCAGGCGCACGGCTTCGGCAGCGACGCCCGCAAGGAAGAGGAGATGGTCTCGCTGGTGGAGAACATCGAGAAGAACATCGCGCCCATCGAGGTGGCGGTGTTCAACATCGGCGCGAACGTGCGCTTCGGCATCACCGAGACGACGGCGCGCGTCTACTTCAAGGTGTGGGAGATGGCCTGCTTCGGCGGCTTTCTCATGGGCCGCGAGGTGGCCAAGCGCATGCTGGAGCGCGGGCGCGGCACCATCATCTTCACCGGCGCCACCGCCAGCCTGCGCGGGCGCGACGGCTACGCCGCGTTCGCCGGTGCCAAGCACGGCCTGCGCGCGCTGGCGCAGAGCATGGCGCGCGAACTGTGGCCCAAGGGCATCCACGTGGCGCACCCGGTGGTCGACGGCGCCATCGACACCGAGTTCATCCGCACCAACTTTCCCGAGCGTTACGCGCTGCTGGATCAGGGCGGCGTGGTGTCGCCGGACAGCATCGGCGAGGCCTACTGGCAGATCCACCAGCAGCCGCGCGATGCGTGGACGCACGAGATGGAACTGCGCCCGTGGATGGAAACCTGGTGAGCAGGGGAGCGACCATGAACGAGACGAACACCGTGAAGCTGCGCTTTCTCTTCGACTTCGGCAGCCCCAACGCCTACCTGTGCCACAAGGTGCTGCCAGCCGTGGCGGCGCGCACGGGCACTGCGATCGAGTACGTGCCGATCCTGCTGGGCGGGCTCTTCAAGCTCACCAACAACCGCTCGCCGGCCGAAGCCTTCGCCGACATCGCGAACAAGCGCGCCTACGACGCGCTGGAGTTCCAGCGTTTTCTTGCCAAGCACCGCATCACGGCCTACCGCCGCAATGAATTCTTTCCCGTCAACACGCTGACCATCATGCGCGGCGCCGTCGCGGCGCAGGCGCTCGGCTGCTTCGAGCGCTATGTCGATGCCGTCTTCTCGTGCATGTGGGAGCGCAGCCTGAACATGGCCGACGCGAACGTGGTGGCCACCGCGCTGAACGACGCGGGCCTGCCCGCGGCCGAGCTGTTCGCGTCCATGCAGACCGCCGAGGTCAAGCAGGCGCTCATGGCCAACACGCAGGCCGCCTTCGAGCAGGGCGCCTTCGGCTCGCCCACCTTCTTCGTGAACGACCAGATGTTCTTCGGCAAGGACCGCCTGCGCGAGGTCGAGGAAGAAATCGTTTCGCAGCACAGCCACTGACAGTCCCCGGCACTTTCACCATGAAAACCAGAATCACTGAACTCTTCGGCATCGCGCACCCCATCATCCAGGGCGGCATGCATTTCGTCGGCTTCGCCGAGCTGGCCGCGGCGGTCTCCAACGCGGGCGGCCTGGGCATCATCACCGGGCTCACGCAGAAGACACCCGAACTGCTGGCGAAGGAAATCGCCCGCTGCCGCGAGATGACCGACAAGCCCTTCGGCGTGAACCTCACCTTCCTGCCGACGTTCGCCTCGCCGCCGTATCCCGAGTACATCGACGCCATCGTCGAAGGCGGCGTGCGCATCGTCGAGACGGCGGGGCGCAGCCCCGAGCAATACATGCCGCAGCTGAAGAAGGCCGGCGTGAAGGTCATCCACAAGTGCACCTCGGTGCGGCATTCGCTCAAGGCGCAGGCCATCGGCTGCGACGCGGTGAGCGTCGACGGCTTCGAGTGCGGCGGCCACCCGGGCGAGGACGACGTGCCCAACTTCATCCTGCTGCCGCGCGCGGCCGAGGCGCTCGACATTCCGTTCGTCGCCTCGGGCGGCATGGCCGACGGCCGCAGCCTGGTGGCCGCGCTGGCGCTCGGCGCGGAGGGCATCAACATGGGCACGCGCTTCATCGCCACGCAGGAGGCACCGGTGCATGCGAACGTGAAGGCGGCCATCGTCGCGGCCTCCGAGCTCGACACGCGGCTGGTGATGCGCCCGCTGCGCAACACCGAGCGCGTGCTGAACAACGCGGGTGTGGAGGCCTTGCTCGCCATCGAGCGCGAGAAGGGCGCGCGCACGCAGATCGACGACATCCGCGAGTTCGTGGGCGGCGTGTACCCGAAGGTGATGGTCGACGGCGACATGGACGCCGGCGCCTGGAGCTGCGGCATGGTGGCGGGCCTGATCCACGACGTGCCCACCGTGGCAGAACTGGTCGCGCGGATCATGCAAGAGGCCGAGGCCATCGTTTCGCAGCGCCTGGCACGGCTGCTCTAGAGTAGGGCGCATGAAGCGCGCAGAAATCCATTCCAAGCGGGAGCTCGGCGAATACGAAGACGTCGAGCGCAAGGTCAACGCCAAGGAAGACCGGCACTTCGTGACGGCCCTCGCGCGCGGCCTGCAGGTGCTGCAATGCTTCGCCTCGGGCGAGGAGCGCCTGGGCAACCAGGAGCTGGCCGAGCGCTGCGGGTTGCCCAAGTCCACCGTCACGCGGCTGACCTACACGCTGACCAAGCTCGGCTTCCTGCACCACGTGGCGGAGTCGGGCCGCTACCGGCTGGGCATGGCCACGCTGACGCTGGGCGGCACCACGCTGTCGCGGCTCGATGCCAAGGAGGTGAGCCGTCCGCTCATGCAGCAGTTGGCCAACGACACCGGCTGCCTCATCGCGCTGGGCATGCGCGACGGCATGTCGATGCTCTACCTGGAAACCTGCCGCAGCGATTCGATCGTCACCATCCGGCTGAACATCGGCTCGCGCATTCCGCTGGCCACCTCGGCGATGGGGCGGGCCTACCTGGCCGGTGCCAAGCCGGGTGCGCGCCGCGGGCTGGAGGAGCGCATCCGCACGCTCGACGTGGCGGGCTGGCCGCGCATCGAGCAGGGAATCCGCCAGGCGGTCGCCGACATCGAGCAGTACGGCTGCTGCAGTTCCTTCGGCGACTGGCGCGGCGAGGTGAACGCCATCGCCTCACCGCTGCGGGTCGGCAAGGGCATGCCGCTGATGGTGCTGAGCGCGGCGGGGCCGCGCTCGATGGCGCCGGAGGCCTTCATGCACGACGTTCGCCCGCAATTGCTCGATACGGTGCGCGCGATCGAGCGGCATTTCCGCAATCCGGCCTAGGCCCTCACAAGCAATCAAGCTCAGCGCAGCCCGACCCACCAGCGCGTGTTGGTGCGCGCCTGCCCCACCGTCACCACCTCGCCGATCACCGGGGTGGCCAGCTCGATCTTCTTCGCCTCGGTGAGGTCCGCGATGCGGTCCAGCGGGTCGTGCCAGGTGTGGAAGGCCAGGTCGAAGGTGCTGTTGTGCACCGAGAAGAACACCTTGCCGCGCAGGTCCTCGAAGGCCTGCACGCTCTGCTCTGGCGTCATGTGCACGGCGGGCCACATGGCGTCGTAGGCGCCGTTTTCCATCAGCGCGATGTCGAAGCCGCCGAAGCGGTCGCCGATCTGCTTGAAGCCGGGGAAGTAGCCCGAGTCGCCGCTGTAGAAGATGCGCTGGTCGCCGCTTTGCACCACCCACGAGGCCCACAGCGTGCGGTCGCGGTCGCCCAGGGTGCGGCCCGAGAAATGCTGCGCGGGCGTGGCGGTGAGCTTCACGCCGTCGTGTTCGCCGCCTTGCCACCAGTCGAGCTCGCTCACGCGCTCGGCCGGCACGCCCATCACCACCAGCCGCGAGCGCACGCCCAGGGGCACGAAGTAGCGTTGCACGCTTTTCGAGAGGTACTCGATGGTGGCCAGGTCGAGGTGGTCGTAGTGGTCGTGCGAAAGAATCACGCCCTCGATGGGCGGCAGCTGTTCGAGCGTGATCGGCGGCTGGTGAAAGCGCTTCGGCCCGGCCCACTGCACGGGCGACACGCGCTCGCTGAACACCGGGTCGATCAGCCAGTACTTGCCGCGCAGCTTGAGCAGGTGCGACGAGTGGCCCAGGCGCACCACGTGGTTGGTCTTGACGTCGAGCGCGTCGAGCGTGGCCCGGTCCAGCGGCTTCACCGGAATGGCGTCGACGGGCACGCTGTCGACCTTGCTGCCCACGATGAAGCGCGACCAGATGCGCCAGGCACTGGCCTGCGCGGGCAGGTCGGGGTTGGCCATGTTGTGGAATCCGCCGTCCTTGAACTGGGGTGAGTTGTCGTAGCGTGCCTCGCCGCTGGCGGCGCTGCAGCCCGCCACGAAGGCGCAGCCGGCCGCGGCCAGCGCGGTGCCGCGGCGCAAGAGTTGCGGCAGGTAGGAGCCCTGCGGGCCTGATTCGTCAGCCATGGGGGAGCCTTCTTGATTGTGTTTGTCGGATGGCGGGAGATTAGCCATGGCAGGCGTTTCAATGGTTTCAGCCTTAGAAACATTCGGCAGGCAGGGCCTTTGCCTATGCCATGCGCTGTATGGCCGGCGCCCCTGTGCCTCGGCACACTGGAAGGCTCGATCGGCTTCGACAAGGCGGCAGACCCATGAGCAGCAATCGCTATCCCATCATCTACGTGCGCGGCTACGCCATGACCGAGGCCGAGCGCGACGACACCGCGGCCGATCCGTTCTGCGGCTTCAACCTGGGCTCCACCGTGTACCGCGCCACGGTGAAGAAGGAAGCGCCCGCGCAGAAGTTCGTCTTCGAGTCGCCCGTGGTGCGGCTGCTGGCCGACTTTCAATACCAGAGCGTCTACCAGAACGGCCTGGACATCCTCGACCCCGACTGGAAACCATCGCCCGACGAGACCGGCAAGGACGTGGACGGCATTCCCTCGGCCTCGGTCATCATCTATCGCTACTACGACTCGGGCTCCGAGCTGCTCGGCGACGGACAGTCGAAGGACGTGACCGTGTACGCCCAGGGCCTGAGCCAGCTGATCCTGCGCGTGCGCGACCTGGTGGCCCTGCGCGAGGGGCCGGGCTACGACCGCGCCGACTTCCGCTGCTACCTCGTCGCGCATTCGATGGGCGGCCTCGTGGTGCGGGCCTTGCTGCAGAACCCGGCGCTCGGCGACGCGGCGGCGCGCGCCTGCGTCGACAAGGTGTTCACCTATGCCACGCCGCACAACGGCATCGACATGGGCGGCATCAACGTGCCGGCCTGGCTCACCGCGAACGAGATGAACACCTTCAACCGCGACAAGATGTCGGAGTTCCTGGCCACCGCGCCGGTCGACGGCCGCATGGACTACCTGCCGGCCACCGCCTTTCCGCCCGAGCGCTTCTTCTGCATGGTCGGCTCCAACCGCGGCGACTACGAAAGCGCCAAGGGCCTGTCGCGCATGTTCGCGGGCCACGGCAGCGACGGGCTGGTGCGCATCGAGAACGCCTCGCTCTGGTCGACCGATGCCGCCGGCAAGACGCTGCCGGTGGCCACGGCCTACACCTACCGCTCGCATTCCGGCTTCTTCGGCATCGTCAATTCCGAGGAGGCCTACCAGAACCTCGTGCGCTTCCTGTTCGGCGACGTGCGGGTCGACCTGTGGTTCGACGTCGATGGCGTCACGCTGCCGCCCGACCTGCCCGCGGGCGCCGACGTCGACGCGCTCTACCAGGTCGAACTGCTGGCCGCGCCGCGCGGCAAGCGCTGGTACCTGAGCCGGCGCGTGGCGGAAGAAGACTCGCCCGCCTGCCGCACGCACAAGGAACTGACCGACCCCGCCAAGGCCGACCGGCGCGCCATCTACCTGTCGAGCGTGTTCCTTGCCAACAAGGCCCGCGTGAAGCAGGACCGCCCGACACTGGCCTACGCCATGACCCTGGGCGTGCGCGTGCCCGACTACCAGGTCAACAACAAGTTCTGGCTCGACGGCCACTACGAGGGCAGCTCGCTGTTTCGCGACACGCTGGTCATCGAGCTCTCGCCGCCCGCGGCGGACGATGCGGCGCAAAACTGGAGCGTCAAATACGGCTGGCAGACCGACACGGCAGGCAAGGCCTCGCTGCCGATCAGCCCCAGGCAGCTGGCCGGTGGCAAGCTGCAGTTCGTGATGCCGCTGTCGAGCCTGGGCGCCGCGCCGGCCGCGCCCGGCATCAGCGGGAAAGTACGGCTCGAGGTGAGTGCCTGGAACTGAAGCCCGCGGCTACGATGGGCGCCATGAAAACTGCCATCCTCGTCATCGACGTCCAGCGCGGTCTGTGCGACGACCTGCCGCGTCCCCATGAAGCCGAAGAAGTGATGCAGCGCATCAACGCGCTCACCGAACGCGCCCGCGCGAGCGGCGTGCCGGTCGCCTTCATCCAGCATGAGAACGCGGTGGACCTGGAGTTCGACTCCGAGCGCTGGCAGCTCGCCGGCGCGCTGAACACCGACTCGCGCGACGCGAAGATCCGCAAGACCACGCCCGACTCGTTCCTGCGCACGCCGCTCGAAGCCTGGCTGTCGGACCGGGGCGTGAAGCGGGTGGTGATCTGCGGCTACTCCTCGGAGTTCTGCGTGGACACCACCACGCGCCGCGCCGCCGCGCTGGGCTATGAGGTCGTGCTGGCCGCCGACGCGCACACCTCGCACGACAAGCCGCATGCCACGGGCGCGCAGATTCGCGCGCACCACAACGCCACGTTGTCGGACATCACGAGCTTCGGCGTGCCGATTCGCGCGGTGCCCGCCGCCGACATCGTGCTGGCCGGCTGAACGCTTTCTATCCGGCCAGTTCGCCGGCGTGCCGTCGCCAGAAGGCCGCATCGGCGTACGTGCCCACGCCGGCAGCCGCGTTGTCGGCCATGTGTTCGGCACGGCTCGTGCCCGGTATCACGCAGGTCACGCCGGCGTGGCCCAGCACGAACTTCAGCAGCAACTGCGCCCAGCTCGTGCAGCCGATCTCCGCGGCCCAGCCGGGCAGCGGCTTGCCACGCAACCGGCGCAGCAGGCCACCGCCGCCGAACGGCAGGTTGACGATCACCGCCACGCCGCGCTCGGCCGCCAGCGGCAGCAGGCGCTGTTCGGCGTCGCGGGCGTCGGCCGAATAGTTGATCTGCAGAAAGTCGAGCTTCTCCGCGCGCAGCAACGCCTCGACCTCGCCATAGGCCGACGCCGTGTAGTGCGTGATGCCGATGTAGCGCACGCGGCCTTGCGACTGCCAGCCGCGCAGCGTGGCGAGGTGGGTGCGCCAGTCGACCAGGTTGTGCACCTGCATCAGGTCGATGCGCGGCGTGCGCAGGCGCTTGAACGATTGCGCCATCTGCGCGGTGCCGGCCTCCCGCCCCGAGGTCCAGACCTTGGTGGCGAGAAAGGCCTTGTCCCGCCCACCCGAGATGGCCAGCAGCTCGCCGGTGGTTTCCTCGGAGCGGCCATACATCGGCGAGCTGTCGATCACCGTGCCGCCGGCCGCGAACAGGGCGTCGAGCACGCCGGGCAGGCGCCGGTATTCGTCGGTGCCGGGGCGCTGGTCGAAACCGATCCAGGTGCCGCAACCGACGACGGGCAGGGCTTCCTGCGTGGAGGGAATGGGTCGGGTGTTCATCTTCGTCGGCATGGGCGGTGGCGGCTGCTGCTGCGCGAAGGACGGTAGCGCCGCGCCCGCCGGCAGCGTCGCAAGCAGCCGCAGGAACCGGGCGCGTGAAAGACCAGGGAGCTTGGCGCTGGGCGGGCCGGGTGGTGTCATGGATGCGCGCCACCTTAGCACCGCGGCCCTGGAAAACCGGTGCATCGGCGCATCGCCGCGTTCAGCCCAGGGCGATCAGTTGCCGCTGCCGGTGCTTGCGGCGCCCGCCGGCTTGTTCATGTACGCCAGCGTGCTGCCCACCAGCGCGCGCACGCCCACCTTCATCGCCGACTCGTCGATGACGAATTCCGACGAATGGTTGGGCGCGCCGTGCCGGTCGCCGAAGGGCGAGGCGTTCAGGTGCCAGAACACGACGGGAATGTTCTTGCCGAAGGAGCCGAAGTCTTCCGAGCCCATGCTGGGTTGCGACTCGCGCGCCTTGCCCGCGCCGGCGGCGGTTTCCAGCGCCTGCGCCACCGCCTGCGTGGCGGCGGGGTCGCTCACCAGCACCTCGTAGCCGGTGTCGATGGTCACCTCGGCCGTGAGGCCGTGGCTCTCGGCGATCTTCTGCGCCTTCAGGCGGATGTTGTCGTGCGCCACCTTCTGGTTCTTTGCCGACAGCGAACGCACCGTGCCCGCGATCTCGGCCGTGTCGGGCAGGATGTTCACGCGGTTGCCGCTTTGCAGCAGGCCCACCGTGACCACGGTGGGGCCGTCCAGCGGATCGATCTGGTGGCTCACGATGTTCTGCAGCGCCAGCACGATCTCGGCCGCCGCAACGGTGGGTTCCTTGGCGGTCCATGGCGAGGAGCCGTGGCCCCCCTTGCCCTTGAGCGAGATCTTGAACACATCGCCGCTGGCCATGAAGCCGCCGCGGCGGTAGCTGATGGTGCCCGACGGGCCGCGCGCGTTGATGTGCTGGCCCATCACCACGTCGACCTTCGGGTTGTCGAGCACGCCGGCCTTCACCATGGCGGGCGCGCCGCTGAGCACCGGGCCGGGGCCTTGCTCTTCGGCCGGCTGGAACAGGAACACGACCGTGCCGGGCAACTCCGCGCGCATCTGCGAGAAGGCCTGCGCGGCGCCCAGCAGCATGGCCACGTGCGTGTCGTGGCCGCAGGCGTGCGACACCGGCACCTCCGCGTTGAGCCAGGGCGCCTTGTCGGTTGACTTGAAGGGCAGGTCGTTGCGCTCGAGCACGGGCAGGGCGTCCATGTCGGCGCGCAGCGCCACCACCGGGCCCGGCCTGCCGCCGCGCAGCACGGCCTTGATGCCGGTCTTGGCGATGCCGGGCTGCACCTCGATGCCGGGCATCTTCGCGAGCGCGGCGGCAATGTAGGCGGCGGTCTGCACCTCCTGGTAGGAGAGCTCGGGTTGCTGGTGGATGTGCCGGCGCCACGCGATGACCTGCGCCTCGGAGGCGTCCGCCAGCGCCAGCGCGCGCGTGGCGAGGGCGTTGCCGGCGTCCGGTGCGGCCTGCGTGGCTTGCGCGAAGGCGGCGGTGTTCAGGAAACTGCCGGACAGCATCAGCAGGGCAAGGCGGGAGCGGATGTTCATGGTGTTCTGCAAGGAAAGTGAAAGAACCGCCGCGGACCTTAGCGAAAGCGGGGGTGAAGGAAAAGATCCGAGAAACTTCGAGGCGATCAAAATTGCTGATCGCCCCTTTTTCGATTGCCCGCACGGCTGCACGCCATGAACCTGAAGCACCTGAAGATCTTCGAAGCGGTCGCCGATGCCGGCAGCATCCGCGCCGCCGCGCGCGGCGGCGAGCTGACGCAGCCCGCCATGACCTACGCCATCCGCGAGCTGGAGCACAGCGTGGGCGCGCAGCTGCTGGTGCGCAGCGCCAAGGGCGTGGTGCTCACGCCGATTGGCGAAGCGCTGCTGCGGCGCGCGCGTTCATTGGCCGACGAGGTGCGCCGCACCGAAGAAGAAATTGCGCAGCTGCGCGACGGCGCGGGCGGCTCGTTGCGCGTGGCCTTCAGCTCGTTCGCGGTCGAGCGGCTGCTGCCGAACGCGCTGCTCGACTTTCGCGCCCGTTGGCCGGGCGTGGCCCTCGAGCTGCAGGAGCTCAGCGGCACCGACGTGAACGGGCTGTGGAAGCGCAGCGAGTTCGACTTCGCCATCCTCGGCGAGCTGGAGCCCGTGGCCCACGACGGGCTGCAAAGGGAAGTGCTGCTCGACTTTCCACTGGCCGTGGTCGCCAAGGCAGGCCATCCGCTGGCGCGCGTGCGCGCGATGGGCAAGCTGCACGAGGCGATGTGGGTGGTGCCCAGCTACGGCGCGCAGCTGTTGCGCCGCTGCTTCGCGCAGCTTGGCGAAGCGCCGCCGCGCGACATCGTGGTCTGCCATTCGTGGCAGCTGGGCATGACGCTGGTGAAGCGCGCGGGCGCGCTCACGCTGGCGTCGTCCTCGTTGTTCACGCGGGCGGCCGCCTCAAGGGGGCTGGTGGCGCTGCGCCTGGCCGACAGGTTGCCGAACGTGCAGGTGTCGCTGCTGATGCGCGACCGCGCGGCGCTCACGCCCGCCGCGCAGGCCTTCGCCCAGGCGCTGCAGGCGGTGGCGCGCACGGTGCAGGCGGGCGGCTGAAGGGGCCGTGCTGGTCAGCGCAGGTACCGCCCGTCGGCCTTCAGCATCGACAGCTCGGAGAAGGTCAGCCCGCGGTGCTCGCCGGGACGGTAGGCCACGGCGATGCCGCCGAGATCGAGCGTCTTGAACGACTCCAGGCCCTTCTGCAGCGACTCCGGCGTCGGGTTCGCGCCCGCGCGCTTGAGCCCTTCGGCCATCACCTTGGCCGTGACGTAGCCCTCGAGGCTGGCGTAGCTGAACTCGGTCGCGCCGATCTTCTTCATGGCGGCCTGGTATTCGGCGATGACCGGCATCGCGCTGTTCCAGGGGTAGGGCACCACCTGCGAGATGACCACGCCGGCCGCGTCCTTCTTGATGTCCTGGAACAGCTTCTGCCCGTTGAGGAAGGAGAACGAATAGAAGGCCGTCTCGCCGCCGGCCGCGCGGTAGGCCGTGATGAACTTGGCGGCCACGTCGTTGGTGGCCGACAGCACCACCGCCTTGGGCTTGAGCTTGGCCAGTTCCTGCGCGCGCTCGGTGGCGTCGGAGCCGTCGTTCTTCACGGCCACGCTGCCCACCATCTTGTCGCCGCGCTCGGCAATGAATTTCTGCGTGCTTTCCATCGCCGAGCGCGCGCCCGGGTTGTCGTTGTACGCGAAGGCGATGCGCGACAGGCCGATGGTGAAGAGGTGGTTCACGATGCGGCTGTATTCCTCGTCGAAGCTGATGCGCACCGGAAAACCGTACTCCGAGAATTTCACCACCGGGCCCGCGCCGGTGTACGGGCCGACCACGGGAATCTTCAGTTCGTTGGCGGTCTTCAGCGCGCCGACCGACGACGAGGTGCCGATGGGCATCAGGATGCCGACCGCGCCTTCGCTGGCGAAGGCCTTGACGTTCTCCGAGCCCTTGGCAGGGTCGTAGGCGTCGTCGAGCTGGCGCAGTTCCACCGGCCGGCCGTTGATGCCCCCGCCGGCGTTGAGCGCGGTGAACATGGCCCGGATGCCGACCAGCGGCTCGGTCGACAGCGAGGCGAGCGGCCCGGTCTTCACGTAGGTCTGGCCGATGACGATGGGCTTGGGTTGGGCCTGCGCCGGTGATG
The DNA here is from genome assembly GCF_979254005.1 of Variovorax sp. AC103. Taxonomy (NCBI): domain Bacteria; kingdom Pseudomonadati; phylum Pseudomonadota; class Betaproteobacteria; order Burkholderiales; family Comamonadaceae; genus Variovorax; species Variovorax sp. AC103. The sequence goes on from NZ_CEEDFC010000022.1 coordinate 101,787, forward strand.
GGAGTGCCAGTGCCAACGTGCACAGGGCGGTGAGGGCGGCGGCGATCGAACGAATCATTTTGTGTATGAAAGTCACAAACTGTTAACAAACTTATCTTAAGGCAGCGTTCCGTTGGGGTAAATCGATCTTTCCCCGTCTTTGCTTGTGGCGCATGGAATACTGTATAAAAATACAGTTAACAGTCTTCACCATGGGCCTTCCTTTCCTCGACTCCTTTTCCGCCGCCGCGGGCCGCGGCGTCTGGCACGCCGACGAACTCGGCCTGGCCGACGCGCAGATCGTTGCCACCGGCCATGCCGCGCTCGACGCCGAGTTGCCGGGCGGCGGTTGGCCAGTCGGGGCGATGACGGAGCTGCTGCAGCACTCGCCCGAAGCGCATGTGTGGCAGCTGTTGCTGCCCGCGCTGGCGCAGGCGGTGCAGGCGCGCGGCGGGCCGGTGGTGCTGATCGGACCGCCCTACGAGCCTTGCGGGGCTTCGCTTGCGGCCCAGGGTCTGCCGGTGGAGTCGCTGATGTGCGTCAAGAGCGAGGCGGCGCCCGCGCGCCTCTGGGCCTGCGAGCAGGCGCTGCGCTGCGCGGACGTGTCGGCCGTCGTGGCGTGGCTGCCGCAGGCGCGGGTGGGCGAGCTGCGGCGGCTGCAGCTGGCGGCCGCACAGCATGAGCTGCTGCTGTTCGTGTGCCGGCCCGAATCGGTCGCGCTGTCGGCCTCGCCCGCGCGCCTGCGCATCAGCGCCTTGCGCTGCGAGGCCGACGCGTCGCAGATCGAACTGCACATCCTCAAGCGCCGCGGCCCGCCGCTGGCCGCGCCGCTGATGCTGCCGGCGCGCAACGCGCGCATGGCCGCGCTGCTCGCCGCCGCCCGGCTGCGGCGCAAGCTGCGTTTGCAGCAGCGGGGCACGGTGCCCGCCGGCGCGGCGGCCACCTCGGCCACCGTGGTGCGCATCGACGCATGGAAGGGAGGCCAGGATGCACTGGATCGCCTTGCAGTGGTCGCTTGAGGCCGATACCCCCGATACCCCTGACACCCCGGATGCCGCCCGCGCCACCGATGTCGTGGCCCTGCCCACGCCTGAAGCGCTGGGCTGGTGGGCGCTGCAGTACACTCCCCACGTCGCCTGGCAGGACGAGGCGCTGATGCTCGAGGTCTCCGCCTGCGAACGCCTGTGGGGCGGCCGGACCCCGCTGATGCGGCAGTTGCTCGCATCCAACCCCGTGCCCGGCGCGCGCATGCTGGGCGCCCAGGGCGCCACCAGCCTCATAGCGCTGGCGCGGCTGCGCCTGTTCGCGCGCCAAGAGCGCCGTCCCGGGGAGATTCCGGCCGGCCTGCCGCTGGACACGCTGACGGCCGCCCACGGCCACCTCGACCTGCTCGCGCGCATGGGCTGCCGCACCTGGGGCGACGTGGCGGCGCTTCCGCGCGGCGGCCTCACGCGGCGCTTCGGCGCCGAGTTGCGCGTGGCGCTCGACGCCGCCTGGGGCCTGCGCCCCGAAAGCCACGCTTGGCTCACGCTGCCCGACGTGTTCGAGCAGAAGCTGGAGCTGCCCGCGCTGGCCGAGACCGGACCCGAACTCATGTGGTCGGCCAACCGGCTGCTGTCGGCCCTGCAGATCTGGCTGCGCGCACGCCAACGCGGCGCGCGCGCGCTCGAGCTGCAATGGACGCTCGACCTCAAGCGCTTCAACGGCGTGAACCTGCCGCCGCACCAGCAGCTCACCGTGCGCACCGCCGAGCCCACGCAGGACATGGCGCACCTGCGCCGCCTGTTGTCCGAAAAGCTCGCCCTCACCACGCTGGCCGCGCCCGTGAGCTGGCTGAAGCTGCGCACGCTGGAAACCGACCCGTGGGCCGGCGCCAGCACCAGTTTCTTGCCGGAAGACAACCGCAAGGGCGACAAGCTGCACGAGATGGTCGAGCGGCTCAGCGTGCGGCTCGGGGCGCAACAGGTGGTGGTGCCGTCGGCGCAGGCCGACCATCGGCCGGAGCGCAAGCAGGCGTGGCGGCCGGCGCTGCAGAAAGAAAAGCCACCCGACAAGGCGCTCGACAAGGCTCGCAAGGAAGCGCAGGCCGCCGCGTCGCAGCCCGACGCCCTCTACCCGCCGTGGCTCTTGCCCGAGCCGCTGCTGCTCGACATGGACGGCGAGCGCCCGTGCTATCGCGGCCCGTTGAGCCGGCTGATCGGTCCACAGCGCGTGGAAACCGGCTGGTGGGGCGGCAAGGAAGAGGGCGGCCAGCCCGCACTGCGCGACTACTACGTCGCGCAGAGCCCCGAGGCCGGGCTGGTGTGGATCTTTCGCGAGCGGCACGCCGCGCGCTTTTCTGCCGGCGAGGTGCGCTGGTACCTGCAGGGCTTCTATGCCTGAGCTCAGCGACAAGCAGGAGCGCAAGCGCCAGCTCGCCAAGGTGCATGCGCTGCCGGTGCAGATGCGGGCGCGGCCGGCGGCGGAACTGCCTGGCTATGCGGAGCTGCACTGCCTGACCAACTTCAGTTTCCAGCGCGGCGCTTCCACGCCCGAAGAGATGGTGGAGCGGGCCTACCAGCTGCGCTATGACGCGCTGGCCATCACCGACGAATGCTCCGTGGCCGGCATCGTGCGCGCCTGCGTGGCCCTGCGCGACCTGCCCGCCAAGCTGGAGGCGCATGAGCGCGAGTTCCCCGACGAGCCGAAGATTCCGCGCAATCCCGGCTTTCGCCTGCTGTTCGGCAGCGAGTTCCGCTTCGAGCGCTTCAGGCTCGTGGTGATCGCGAACGACGCCGAGGGCTGGGGCAACCTGTGCGAGTTCATCACCGCCGCGCGTACCACCACCGAACTGCCCAAGGGCGAATACCTCGTGAGCTGGGACGACAGCGTGAACGGCAGCAACGTGGCCTCGCTGCAGCGCTGCCAGGTGCTCTTCGTGGCGCATCGCATGCCCGGCGAGACCGTGGACGCGGCCACGCTGCATGAAGACCTGACGGCAGCCAAGGCCCTGTACGGCGACAACCTCTGGCTGGCGCTGGAGCTTTTCAACGAGATGGACGACGACCTGTGGTTCGTCACGCTGGTGCAGGCGGGCGAGGCCGCGGGCGTGCCCCTGGTGGCGGCCGGCGACGTGCACATGCACTCGCGTGCGACCAAGCCGCTGCACGACGTGCTGACGGCCGTGCGCGAAGGCAGGACGGTGGCCGAGTGCGGCTTCGCATTGCAGTCGAATGCCGAGCGGCACCTGCGCTCGCGTGTGCGGCTGGCTCAGTTGTACCCGCAGGAAATGCTCGAGAACACGCGGGTGGTGGCCGAGCGCTGCAGGTTCGATCCGCAGGAGATTCGCAAGAACTATCAGTACCCGCTCGAAAGCGTCGGCAATGGCGAGACGCCGGCGCAGACACTGGTGCGCAAGACGTGGGAGGGCGCGCTCGACAAATACCCGCTCGAAAAATATGCCTCGTGCATTCCGGCCAGCGTCTGCATGCAGATCCACAAGGAGCTGGCCCTCATCATCGAGCTGGGCTACGAGATGTTCTTTCTCACGGTGGAGAACATCGTGAGCTTTGCCAAGTCGCAAAAGATCCTTTGCCAGGGGCGCGGCTCATCGGCCAATTCGGCGGTGTGCTACTGCCTCGGCATCACCGCCATCGACCCCAAGAAGGGCACGCTGCTGTTCGAGCGCTTCCTGAGCCGTGAACGCAACGAGCCGCCCGACATCGACGTCGACTTCGAGCACCAGCGGCGCGAGGAGGTCATCCAGTACATCTACGAACGATACGGCCGCGAGCGCGCCGCCATTGCCGCCGTCGTCATCTGCTACCGATCGCGCAGCGCGTTGCGCGACGTGGGCAAGGCCATCGGCATCGACGAGCGGCTGATCGACGAATTCGCCAAGGACCACTACTGGTTCGACGACACCTTGCTCGGCGAGCAGCTGAACGCGGCCTGCGAGCGCGCGGGCGTGAAGGAAGACGCGCTCAAGATCGAACACTGGATCGAGATGACGCAGCGGCTCAAGGGCTTTCCGCGCCACCTGAGCCAGCACGTGGGCGGCTTCGTGCTCACGCACACCAAGCTCACGCGGCTGGTGCCGGTCGAGAAGGCCTCCATGAAAGACCGCTCCGTCATCCAGTGGGAGAAGGACGACCTCGAGGCCATGGGCATGCTCAAGGTCGACGTGCTCGCGCTCGGCATGCTCAGCGCCATCCGCCGCGGGCTCGACCACATGAACCGCTGGCGGGGCTCGATGGTGGAGATGCACCAGGTGCCCAACGATGACCCGCAGGTGTTCGACATGATCTGCGACGCCGACACCGTGGGCGTGTTCCAGATCGAGAGCCGCGCGCAGATGTCGATGCTGCCGCGCCTGAAGCCGCGCACTTACGAAGACCTGGTGATCGAGGTCGCGATCGTGCGGCCCGGGCCCATCCAGGGCGGCATGGTGCATCCGTACCTCAAGCAGCGCGAGCGGGTGCGCAAGGGCTTGCCGATCCACTACGAGAAAGAAGAATTGCGCATCGCGCTCGAACGCACCCTGGGCATCCCGATCTTCCAGGAGCAGGTGATGCAGATCGCGATGATCGCGGCCAAGTTCTCGGCGGACGAAGCCGACCAGCTGCGCCGTGCCATGGCGGCGTGGAAACGCAAGGGCGGCCTCGACAAGTTCCACGAGAAGCTCGTCGAGGGCATGAAGGACAACGGCTACAAGGTCGAGTTCGCCGAAGCCATCTTCAAGCAGATCCTCGGCTTTGGCGACTACGGCTTTCCCGAGAGCCACGCCGCGAGCTTCGCGCTGCTGGTCACCGTGAGCAGCTGGCTGAAGAACTACGAACCCGCCTGCTTCCTCGCCGCGCTGCTCGATTCGCAGCCGATGGGGTTCTACAGCCCTTCGCAGCTGGTGCAGGACGCGCGGCGCCATGGCGTCGAAGTGCGGCCGGTCGATGTCATGGTGAGCGAGATGGACACCACGCTCGAAGCCCGTGCGCCCGATGCCCCGCGCATGCCGGCGGGCACCGACGCGCGCTACGCCGGGCGCCTGGGCAACGACAACCAGCCCGCGGTGCGGCTGGGCCTGAACCGCGTCCAGGGCCTCAGCGCGGCAGGCGCCGAGCGGCTGCTGAAAGCCCGCGCGCAGGCCCCCTTCATCAGCACCGAAGACCTCGCCCTGCGCGCCGAGCTCGAAAGCAAGGACATGGCCGCGCTGGCCGCGGCCGATGCGCTGATGGCGCTCTCGGGCCATCGGCGCCAGCAGGTGTGGGACGCCACCGCCACCCGCGGCATGGGCGCGCGCGCGCCGGCCCTGCTCAAGGGCGTGCCCATTCACGAGCAGGCGCTGCTGTTGCCCGCCGCGCCCGAGGGCGAGGAAATCGTCGGCGACTACGCGGCGCTCGGCCTCACGCTGCGCCGCCATCCGCTCGCGCTGCTGCGCCCGCGCCTGGCGCGCATGAAGCTCATGAGCGCGGCCGAACTGCGCGAGATGGCCACGGGCCAGACCGTGCGCGCCTGCGGCATCGTCAAGGGGCGGCAGCGGCCCGGCACCGCCAACGGCACCATCTTCGTCACGCTGGAGGACGAGACGGGCAACGTCAACGTGATCGTGTGGAACCACGTCATCGACGCCTGGCGCGAGCCGCTCCTGAAGTCGCGCCTGCTCGCGGTGCAGGGCACCTGGCAGCGCGACGACGACAGCGGCGGCAAGGTGCAGCACCTGGTGGCCACCGGCTTCAAGGACCTGACGCCGCTCATGGGCCGTCTGGCGCAGAGCAACACCAGCCGCGACTTCCATTGAACCGAATGCAACCGATCGTTCCATGCCTCGCGCCATTCGCGAGTTTTCGCTAACCTGTTCCTGACATGTCCGAACTCCTGCTTGAACCCCCTGTCGCCACGCCGATCGGACCGCCGCCGCCGGCGCCCGATGTGCCCAACCCCGTGCAGCCGCCCCCCATGCCGCCGCCCGAGGGCGATCCGCCGCCGGCAGTGCCGCCTTTCACCGACCCCGGCTTTCCGTCTCCGGTGGTGGACCCGCCGCCGCCGCTGCAGAGGGCCGCCCCCGAGGTGCCGTTCGGCAAGCTGCATGCGCGGCGCCTGCGCGAGATCTACCGCTCGGCTGGCTGGCCGTGCTGCGACGCCATCGAGGTCGAGCTGCTCGCGGGCGGCTACCTGGCGCGCGTGCGCACCGTGCACGGCCACGAAACGCTGCGCGTGACCGATGCCGGCATCGCACGCATCGCCACCACGCTCACCCTGAACCGCGCTGCGTTGTCGCCGCACGAGGCGCTGGTGGAGCGCGTGGCGCGTGAGATGACGCGCGGCGGGCGCATCGCATGGCGCGGCCTCGGCCTGCGCGCCCGGCTGCCGGCGCTGGAAGAGGGCGGCAAGGCGCGCTGGTGCATCGCGCGGCCCGACGTGTTCTCCATCCGCAACACCAGCGTCGAGGCCTATGCGCATCCCATCGTCCATGAAGTGAAGGTGAGCCGCGCCGACCTGCTGGGCGATCTGCGCAAGCCCGACAAGCGCGCGGCCTACCTCGACCTGGGCGGCGAGTGCTGGTACGTGCTGGGCAACGACGCCAAGGGGCGATGCATCGCCACGCCCGAGGAGGTGCCGGCGGAATGCGGCGTGATGGTGCTTGAAGGAGATCGCCTGGTGGTGGCGCGCGCCGCGGTGCATCGCGCGTTCGACCGCATTCCGTTCGCGGTGTGGCTGGCGCTGGCCAAGGCGCAGCCCATCGCCGGCTTCGAGGACGACGCGCAGGACATGCTGATCTGACGCGCGTGCGGCGGCTCAGGTCACGGCGTCGTAGCTGCGGTGCGCGATGGCGACGACGTTGTCCGGCAGGAACTGGCTCGTCATCCGGCGCAGGCCCTCTTCACGGTCTTGCGCACTGGCCGCAGCGTCGAACATCTGGTCGCAGATCTCGAGGATGTCCTGGGTGATCCGCTCGTAGCGGTAGTAGGCCAGCGCCACGGCGTCGATGTTCGCTGCGCCGTAGCCTTCGTAGAACAGCGCTTCCTGCGCCGGCTGGTTCCACACGTGGCCTGCACCGCCGCCGATGAACATCAGGTCGCGTTCTTTCGGCGCGAGCATGAGCTTGTGCCAGCCGACGATCGACAGGCGCCCGCCGTCGCCCACGAGCACGTTGCCTGCATGAAGGCGGGCGTGGCACGGCACCAGCTGCGGTGGGCGTTCCAGCAGGATGGAGGCGAGCTGCTCGCTGCGGTAGACGATGGTGTCGATCTCTTCGGCGTGCGCTTCCCAGAACGCGAAGAAACGCTCGACGATGTCGTCGCCGGTCACGCCGTTGATGAACCGGCGCTGGTAGCGCCGAACGCCTTCGCGCCAGTGGTGGGCGTAGCGTTCCCTGGGGAGGCTCGCCGACAGCGCCTCGGGCAATGCCGTGCGGTGGATGGCACCCAGTGCGGCACCGAGCGCCCGCCACTGCGTGTCCGTCAATGCGCGCGCCAAGCCGTTGGGGCCGTCGAAGAACGGGTACAGCGCCCAGCCGAAGCCTTCGCTTTGCACGCTCGGCTGCGCGTGCGTTGTCGGCAACGGCGCCATCACGGCCTCGATGCCTTTCTCGTGATGAAGAAAGGCCGGCACCCTGACGACCGATGGATCGAAACCGTCGCGGCGCAGCTTGAGGAAGTACGCGTTGCCGTCATCGGCATCGACGCGAAAGGCGGCTGAATTCACGTCGGCGCCGAGCGGCAGGAACCGGGCATTTGTGTTGTTCAGCCCGTATACCTTGGACAGGCATTGCCGGATGGATTCGTGCGAGAGGTCTGGGGGCGTGAGCATGTGTTTGCACCCGACCGAGCAAAGACGGGTCAATGAAAGACCCGCAACCATAGCGCGACTCCCCAGTGCGCCCTGTAAGACGTCAGCACCTCGTGCCGCACGTGCGGCCATGGATGCGAGCAGACGAGGGCAAAGCCGGTCGACATGCGGCGGAGCTCGGGCAGTTCAAGCACCCGGCGGCCACCAGCTCTCGGCCGTCGTGCGTATCACGCGCGTAGCCTGAACGCGCACATCGTTTCCGTCATGCAAGTCGCCGGGGCCCGTCTCGCGGGCCACCTTGAAAGGCCAGGTCGAGAGGCGACCCGTGCGCGAACGCGTCTGCAACTGCTGCAGGCGGGAAAAGAAAAGCGCCTGCGCCGGGGCGGACGCAGGCGGGTTGGCGGTGGTCATGGTGTCGCCTCGGTGGTGTTCTTGGAGACGACCAATTTTAAGGAAATACTGTATTTATGTACAGTATTTTCACAGTCTCAAACCACGGGCGGGTCCGACCGGTCTCAGGGCTGGACCGGCGCGCCGAGCAGGGCCTCCAGGTCGATGGCCGCGGCCATTGCCCTGTAGCCCGCATCGCCCGGATGCAGGTGGTCGCCCGAGTCCATCGCCGCCTTCATGCGCGACGGCTGCGCCGGGTCGCGCAGCAGCGCGTCGAAATCGACCACCGCATCGAACGCGCCGCTTTCGCGGATCCAGCGGTTCACGGCCTGGCGCACCTTGTCCTTCTCCGGCGAATAGTGACCTTCGAGCGGCGTGCCTTCCAGCGCACGCTCGTTCGGCGGGATGGTGGCGCCCATGATGCGCACGTGGTGGGTGTGCGCCATCTCGATCAACGCGCGAAAGCCCTGGATCAGTTCGTCGGCGCGCACCGCGGGTTCGCCCGGCGCGAACGGGCCGCCCGGCCAGCCGATGTCGTTGGTGCCCAGCATCACGACCATGGCACGCACGCCGGGTTGTGCGAACACATCGCGGCCGGCGCGCTCCAGGCCGGCGCGGCCCATGCCGTCCTTCAGCAGGCGGCCGCCCGAGATGCCGGCGTTCAGCACCGCCACGTGGCGGCCCGCCAGGCGCTCGGCCAGCGCGTCGGGCCAGCGGGTGTTGGCGCCCGGCGTCGAACCGTTGCCGTCGGTCAGCGAATCGCCGAGGGCGACGACGGTGGCTGGCGGCGTGGACGTTTCCACGATCAGGCCGCTGACGTAGACGCGCGTGCTCCAGGGCGTGGCCGCCGCAGGCATGCGCTGCGCAGCCGTGAGGTCGCCATCGGCCACGTAGGCGATCTGGCGTGCGTCGAAATGAAAGCCAGCGGGCTGGCTGGGCTGCGGCAGGTAGAGCGACACGGCGACTTCGCCGAGCGCGGGAACGGCGATGTCGACCGGGTCGCTGACCAGCCGCGCGCCGGGCGAGACGGTCGCCTCGGCTTGCCCGCCGAAGCGCAGCGGCCGGTCGCTGCCTTCGACGATGGCCGAACCGCCGGCATGCCTTGCCACCCGTGCTGCGCCGATGTGCAGCGGCGCCGTGCCGCCTTCGTTGCTGATCACCACGCGCAAGCGCGGGCCGCCGATGCTCAGGCGTGCCACCTGGCGCACGGTCTGCCGGTTGAACTGGAAGGGCAGGCCCAAGGGCAGCACGAAGTCGCCGTGCCAGAGCGGCTGCGTGCTGGCCATCCAGCTGGGGCTCCAGTGCGTGGCCACCGGTGGGGCCGCCGACGCGACGGCTGCGCCTGCCAAGGTGAGCGCGAGGGCGCCGTGGCGAAGGATCGATGTGAATGAGGGTGCCGTCATGGAAGATGTCCTTGAGAGAAGTTGAAGCCAGGCCTCGACTTTCTTTCATGCCCATCTGGATGGGTAGACGGCAGAATGGCATCCGGACCATTCCATATTCGAATACATCCATGGATACCTTGCGCGCCCTCGAAGCCTTCGTCCACAGCGTGGAATTGGGCAGCCTGTCGGGCGCGGCCCGCGCGCTCGGCACCACGCAGCCCACGGTCAGCAAGCTGGTGGCGGGGCTGGAACGCTCGCTGGGCGTGCGGCTGCTGCGGCGCACCGCGGCGGGGCTGAGCCTGACGCAGGAGGGGCAGCGCTTTCACGAACGTGCGCAGCGCGTGCTCGAGGACTACGGCGACGCGGTGTCCGATGCGCGCGAAGGCCTCCAGCAGCCGCGCGGCCTGCTGCGCACGAGTGCCCCGGTCACCATGGGCCAGCGGCACCTCAACGCGATGGCGGTGGAGTTCCTGGCGCTGTACCCCGACATCGAACTGGAACTGGTGCTGGACGACCGCTTCGTCGATCCGCGGGAAGAGCGCATCGACGTGTCGCTGCGCGTGGGCGGTGTGCTGCCGCCCGACCTGGTCGCGCGCCACCTCGGCACCTGGCCGCGTGTGCTGGTCGCCTCGCCGGCCTACGTCGCGGCACGCGGCAAGCCGTGCAAGCCGCAGGACCTGCCGGCGCACGACTACCTGCGCTATGCGCCGGGAGACGACGGCGTGCTGCTGCAGGGGCCCGAAGGCGCGGTCAGCGTGCCGGTGCGCAGCCGCTACCGCGTGAACAACGCCGTGGCGATGCTGGACAGCGTGCTCGCCGGCGCCGGCATTTCATTGCAGCCCACGTGGATGGTGGCAGACCTGCTCGCGCAGGGCCGCCTGGTGCGCGTGCTGCCGCGCCACACCGGCCCGGTGCAGGAGGTGCACCTGCTGTATGCCGCGCGCCGCCACCAGCCGCTGCGGGTGCGTGTGTGGGTGGACTTTCTGGCGCAGCGGGTGGCCAGGCTGCCGGGTGCCGCGCGCAAGTAGGGGCGAGCGGCTCTCAGGTGTTGCGCAGTTCGCGCGTGCCGGCGGGGGTGTCGGGGCCGGTGCGCAGGCTGCGCTCGATGAACTCGCGCGCAACGGCATCCACGTTGGCCGGTGCCGGCGCGTTGAAGGACATGCGGTACTTCAGCAGCCTGCCGCCGCGCGCCGTGAGGTAGGTGAAAGAGTCGTAGACCTTGCCGTCCCGGGCGTTCGTCAGCCGGAAGGAAATCGAGCGGAAAGCCAGGCCGTCGATGCGTACGTCTCGCGTGGCGCCGATCTTCGCGCTGGCGTACACGCCTTGCGCGGCGGCCCGCTGGACCTCGGCGAGGGTGCTCTTGAAGTGCTCGTCGAACTGCGCGTCGTCCACGCCCGGGCGCCAGTCGGTGCGCTTCATGTCGTACACGTAGACGTCGACCCAGCCGACGCTGCTCTCGAAGCGATGGCTGCGCCCCAGGCCGGCGTTCAGCGCCTCGTAGGACCGGGTGCCCGCATAGCGCCATTGCACGCCTGTGGGCACGGCGGTTGCCGGTTCGTGCGCCGCGTCGGTGCGGGCTTTTGGCGAACTGCCGGGTGAGGTGCCCGGTGCCGTGGCGCATGCGCACAGCAGGGTGCACAGAAGCAGGGCGTACAGCAGTTTCATGGCCGGCTCCGGAGGGGCGGGAACGAGAGCGTCAGTCGATGCGGATCTCGAAGTACGCCTCGTCGGCTTCGCCGAGCGCGCGGAAGCCCGCTGTCTTGGCTGCGTCGTAGGACTTGGCCCAGGTGGCGGCGAGCGCGATTTCGTCCTTGGTCAGTTCGTCCGCGCTCGATTCGCTGGCGTTCTCGAACGCCTTCAGCGCGGGCTCGACGTTCTCGCCCAGCAGCTTGTCGAGTTCGCGGCGGAAACGCGATTCCGCAGAGGCGATGACATCGGCCGGCGCGTCGGGGAAATCGATCAGTTTGACGGTGTAGCTCATGGCCGCATGCTACGTGATCGGGGGGCGGGAACGAGGCTGCTTGCGCTCTGGAAAGGAGCCTTGCGCAGGCTTGTTGGAGCGGGTGAAGGGAATCGAACCCTCGTATGAAGCTTGGGAAGCTGCCGTTCTACCATTGAACTACACCCGCATTGTCCTGCTCGTCGTGTGCGACGAGTGGCTGCCTGTCGGCCACATGCCTGCGAACGACGACAGCGGGGGAGTATAGAGCGGTGCGAGCGCCGAAGACCGCGCGCAGTGCCTTTTCGTGTCGACACCGCAACCGGTACACGGCCTATACCTGCCTGGTGGGCGGTTCCAGCTCCGCGCGCAGCGCGTTGCGCTGGTCGAGCACATTGGCCAGGTTCTCGTGGAAGAGATCCACATTCGGCATCCTGAAACCGAGCCAGCCCAGGCCCGGGTGGCGCAGGTTCAGGATCAGGCCGCCATCGGGCTGCATCGACCATTGCCACGCAGGTCCATCGACCTGTGGCGCGCTTTTGATGACCACTGGCAGCGTGTCCGGGAAGGCTGGCTCCATCGTCTTTCGGGTCTCCGCCAGAACGCGGATCAGCCGGTCGAAGGCCTCCGCAGGCTGCAGGGCGCCAGTGGTGGACCAACTGGCAAAGTCGGTGCCGTTTTCGTGGGTCATCTCTACATTCATGAGCTTCATGCCCAGTTCCTTTCAAGAGCGTTCTGCTCGGTCGGCGGAACGATTCTGCGCGCCGTTCCCGGTGCGGTGCCGGGTGTTCAGCAATGCCCGTCGTCTTCCGGCAGTTGATACATCCCGATGCTCGTCTTGCGCCCGGACTGCCTTGTCGACAGGTCCAGCCATGCGAGGCCGACCTCGATGCGCACGCTCGGCGATCCGGCGTTGGCCTGGGCGGCGTCGACCACGACGGTGAAACCGTGTTCGCGCAATTGCTCGATGGCCGCCGCATTCGGCGCGGCATCGCGAAATACGATGCGGTTTGCCAGCCGGTGCGCGTGGAAGAACGCCTCATAGCCAACGCCCGGAAGGGTCTTGGCGACGTCGTTCCATTTCAGAATCAGCCGTGCGCTCTCGGGCCACGGCTGGACCGCCAGCGTCTTGAGCGCTGCAACGACCCGCTCGATCTCTCTTGCGCCTGACATCTCCGCCTCGTTTGGTTTTCGGGATGGTAGCTCGCAGCGATGGCGAGTACGACACCTGTCCGCAGACTTATGACATTCCAGCAATCATTGTTAATACTTGTGATTTAGTTCCTGGGGCTAAGGCGCCTCGGAAACTATGCTGGCCTCATCATGCGAGCGCCTTCCTGTCTCCTCGAACTCCCCGATGGCTGGTCGGCGGACTTCGAAATCATGCGAACGGTCCATGGCTCGTATGCAGGCATCGCCAAGCTCAGTCTTGGGGGCGTTCAGAAATGCGCGCTGGTGATCACGCAACAGCTGACGTGGGACGGTGCCTTCGAGCGCGCGTGCGTTCGTGCCGCCCACTTCGTCAAGGAATGGATCGCCAGCCCACGCGAGTGACCGGCACGCCGCGGCGATGTGACATCTGGGAACGTTCTTCACCGAAGCGATGTGAGCGGCGGCGCAGGTCGGGGCGTTGTCATTCCATCGGGGTCCTTCCCGCACTTCTGGAGACGACGTGTCCTTTCATCGAAACACTCTCAAAATTGCCGTGGCGGGCCTGATGGTTGCCGGTGCGCTTTCCGCGGCCACCGCCGCCAACGCAGGCACGAGCTGGTCCATTGGCGTCAACGTTCCCGGCCTCGTGGTGAGCGAGCCGGCGCCGGTGTACTACGAGCCGGCGCCTGTCTATTCCCCGCCGGCGCCCGTCTACTACCAGCCGCCGCCGGTGCGCTACCGGCCGCCCGCAGTCTATGAGCCGGCGCCCGTCTACTACGAGCGCGCCCCTCGATGGGATCGCGAGGAGCATCGTGAATGGCGCCGCCGGGAGTGGGAGCGGCGCGAGCACTATCGCCGCTACCAGGAGGGCCGCGACTGAGCGGACCGTCACGGTTCCTTGGGCAGTCGACGGGCAAAAAAATACCCGCCGGAGCGGGTTCGAGGAGCCCATGTGGGCGCTCTAAGAGAAACAGAGAGCTCTTCTTTTGTGCGGCCCTGTTGCGTGACAGCATCTGCATGTTCGACGAGTACCCGGGGCCCGTCTGTCGGTTAGAAACAGTCAGTGGCCGTAGGACACGCCTAGAAACGTGAACTATTTGGCAGTTCTTACGGGCCCGTGTTCGGCATGGATTCCCTGACGCCCAATTCGCAATCTGGAAGTGTCGGCCCTGTCCGACAAGGTTCTGCTTCCTGAAGCCCTAGATTTTGCGAACTCGCCTGGATGTGCGAGTTCTCTGTGTGTGACAGCACTCAAGAGGTTCACAACCCAGCCCGGCGCTGGGTTTTTTTTGGACGCGTCACTTGAGCAACTCGAACTGGAACGCCGTCGTTTGCGGCTTGCTCAGCAGCGGGGCGGTCAGCCCGGTCGCGTGTTCCCACGCCTCCCGCCACGCACGTGCGTGGGCTTTCTGTGTTTCGGTCAAGGCATCGGTGCCGGACTCGAGCTGACTGGTCCACGCCCGGTAGCACCTGATCACCCGGGACGGTGCGCCGATGTGCTCCTCGAGCAGTCTCAGGAAAGTGAATCGCACCTCCATCAGGTCGCGAATGGAGAGGTCGGAACCGTCCAGTCGTATGGTGTAGGGTTGCTCGCGCTTGGCTGTGTTTTCGAACATCGGACTTGCGTGCAAGAAGGCTGCGAGCCAACTTGCCAGGAGCGCGGTGCCGCTCTTCCGAAGGTCTCAAGCCTCGCCTCTAGAAAGGGGTGAGCGACAGATACTAGCGAGGCCTTCGTTGCCAAAATCGGGACGGCTGTCCCGGTTTGTCACTTCTTCAGCCCGGGTTTGTGAATCTGCGGCGTACGTTGTATGCGTTGCCCGCCCCCTCCCGTGCGGGCAGGTCAGCGCAGAAACACGTGCTGCATGAACTGCCGGATCGGGTACTGGATGACCGTTTGCACCCTTGCAGGCAGTTCCAGCGGCCGCATCAGCATCTTGAGCGTGGTGCCGGCGCTCAGGTTCGTGCGGATGGTGCTGTTCATGCGCGCGCTCAATGCCTGCACATAGGCCGTGTCGCTGGCCCGTTCGGGCGAGCGCGCCTGCACCACGTGCCGGATGGCGCAGTCCGCGTCCTCGCTCTTGAGTTCGAGCGTGCGCCGGCCGATGGTGCCGAAGACGCGGAACCGGCTCAGCCGTTCCTGCTCGCGGTAGCGGCGGAAGAAGCGATAGAAGTGCTTGTAGTGATTGACCTCGTCGGTCGCGATGCGCGTCGCCAGGTCTTGCAGCACCGGCTCGTCGGTACTGCGCGCCATGGCGCGGTAGTAGGTGGCGGTGCCCGTCTCGACCACGCAGCGCGCGGTCATCTCAAGGGCGCGGGTGGGGCCGAGCAGCTCGACCTTGCAGTAGGTCGCGTACTCCTTCAGGAAGCCCTGGTACGCGGTGTCCCATTCGAACTCGGGCCACACGTGGCGCACGTAGGCGCGCAGGGCCTTGCCGTGCTGCAGCTCTTCGAGTTCCCAGTGGTTCGACAGCCAGTCGGTCACTTCGTCGTCGCCGCGGAAGAAATCGACCAGGTTCTGGGTATAGAGGTCGGAGCCGCTCTCTATGAAGGAGGCGGAGGTCACCAGGTAGAAGAGGTTCTCGTCCGGGCGGACCTTGTCGAGCGCAATGCGCGAAAAATCGAGGTCTTCGATCTGCCAGTGTTGTTCCGCCTCTTGGCTTGCCATGCGAGCTCCTTGATTCTTTGTGTCCGTACAAGTACGGATGGCGCAGACCGCTTTTGGTTCTCGTTTTTTGCGCCGGGTCACATATTAGCCGCGCCGCCGCGAACCCGGAGTTTGCCCCCGGCGGGCGCGGGCGTCATGGCCAAACCTATAATCGTTTGTTCAAGCAAATCAAGCAGTTAGGCCGGTTCGCCGCAGTGGGTTCGACACAGGGTCGCCATCGCCGGGCCGCCCTCGACAGAAGACGAATCCAAAGATGAGCCAGCCCACATTCACGGTCGCGGACATCCGCAAGACCTTTCTCGATTTCTTCGCTTCCAAGGGCCACACCGTCGTGGCCTCGAGCTCGCTGGTGCCGGGCAACGACCCGACGCTCATGTTCACGAACTCGGGCATGGTCCAGTTCAAGGACGTGTTCCTCGGCGAAGACAAGCGCAACTACGTGCGTGCGGCCTCGGTCCAGGCCTGCCTGCGCGCGGGGGGCAAGCACAACGACCTCGAGAACGTGGGCTACACGGCGCGCCACCACACCTTCTTCGAGATGCTGGGCAACTGGAGCTTCGGCGACTACTTCAAGCGCGAATCGCTCACCTGGGCGTACGAGCTGCTGACCCAGGTCTACAAGCTGCCGGCCGACAAGCTCTGGGCCACCGTCTACATCGAGGACGACGAGGCCTACGACATCTGGACCAAGGACATCGGCCTGCCGCCCGAGCGCGTGGTGCGCATCGGCGACAACAAGGGCGGACGCTACATGTCCGACAACTTCTGGATGATGGCCGACACCGGCCCGTGCGGCCCGTGCTCCGAGATCTTCTTCGACCACGGCCCCGAGATCCCCGGCGGCCCGCCCGGCAGCCCCGACGAAGACGGCGATCGCTACATCGAGATCTGGAACAACGTGTTCATGCAGTTCGACATGCAGCCAGACGGCTCGGTCAAGAAGCTGCCCGCACCCTGCGTGGACACCGGCATGGGCCTGGAGCGCCTGGCCGCGATCCTGCAGCACGTGCACAGCAACTACGAAATCGACATCTTCGATGCGCTCATCAAGGCCGCGGCGCGCGAGACCGGCGAGAAAGACCTGTCGAACAATTCGCTGCGCGTGATTGCCGACCACATCCGCGCCACCTCCTTCCTGGTGGCCGACGGCGTGATCCCCTCCAACGAGGGCCGCGGCTACGTGCAGCGCCGCATCGTTCGCCGCGCCATCCGCCATGGCTACAAGCTGGGCCAGAAGAAACCCTTCTTCCACAAGCTGGTGCCCGACCTCGTGAAGCTGATGGGCGACGCGTACCCGAAGCTGGTGGCCGATGAAAAGCGCATCACCGACACCCTGAAGGCCGAGGAAGAGCGCTTCTTCGAAACGCTGGCCAACGGCATGGAGATCCTCGATGCGGCGCTGGCCGGCGACGCGAAGACGCTGCCGGGCGACGTGGCCTTCAAGCTGCACGACACCTACGGCTTTCCGCTCGACCTGTCGGCCGACGTGTGCCGCGAGCGCGGCGTGAGCGTGGACGAGGCCGGCTTCAACGCCGCCATGGAAAAGCAGAAGGCCGCGGGCCGTGCGGCCGGCAAGTTCAAGATGGACCGCAACGTCGAATACGCCGGCGCGGGCAACACCTTCACCGGCTACGAGCACCTCGAGGAAAACGCCAAGGTCGTGGCGCTGTACGTCGACGGCGCGGCCGTGCAGGAGCTGAAAGAAGGCCAGCCCGGCATCGTCGTGCTGGACACCACGCCGTTCTATTCCGAGAGCGGCGGCCAGGTCGGCGACCAGGGCGTGCTCGTTGCCGAAGGCGTGCAGTTCGGCGTGGACGACACGCAGAAGATCAAGGCCGACGTGTTCGGCCACCACGGCACGCAGACGCAGGGCACGCTGAAGGTGGGCGACGCGGTCAAGGCCGCGGTCGACATCGAGCGCCGCAACGCCACCATGCGCAACCACTCGGTCACCCACCTGATGCACAAGGCCCTGCGCGAAGTGCTGGGCGACCACGTGCAGCAGAAGGGCTCGCTGGTCGATGCCGACAAGACGCGCTTCGACTTCGCGCACAACGCCGCCGTCTCGCACGCGCAGATCCTCGAGATCGAGAAGCGCGTGAACGCCGAGGTACTGGCCAACGCGCCGACCCAGGCCCGCGTGATGGACATGGAGTCGGCCCAGAAGACCGGCGCCATGATGCTGTTCGGCGAGAAGTACGGCGAGAGCGTGCGCGTGCTGGACATCGGCTCCAGCCGCGAACTGTGCGGCGGCACCCACGTGAGCCGCACCGGCGACATCGGCCTGTTCAAGATCGTGAGCGAAGGCGGCGTGGCCGCCGGCGTGCGCCGCATCGAGGCCGTCACGGGCGCCAATGCGCTGTCGTACCTGCAGGACCTCGAATCGACCGTGCACAGCGTGGCCGCCACGCTGCGCACGCCGGCCGCGGAACTGCAAGGCCGCCTCACGCAGGTGCTGGACCAGGTGAAGGCGCTCGAGCGCGAAGTGGGTGCGCTCAAGGGCAAGCTCGCGTCGTCCAAGGGTGACGAGCTGGTGTCGCAGGCGGTGGACGTCAAGGGCCTGAAGTTGCTGGTCGCCAAGCTCGACGGCGCCGACGCCAAGACGCTGCGCGACACCATGGACAAGCTCAAGGACAAGCTGAAGACGGCCGTCATCGTGCTGGCCGCCGCCGACGGCGACAAGGTGCAGATCGCAGCCGGCGTCACGGCCGACAGCACCGGCAAGGTCAAGGCCGGCGAGCTGGTCAACTTCGTGGCCCAGCAGGTCGGCGGCAAGGGTGGCGGCAAGGCCGACATGGCCATGGCCGGCGGCACCCACGCGGCAGGCCTGGCGGCCGCGCTGCAGTCGGTGCAGGCCTGGGTCGAAGAGCGCGCCTGACGCCACACCCGACGGCCCCACCGCGCACGCGCCCACGCACACACGCACCACGCACTTCATGCAAGAAGACATCCCCGGTGAAGTGCTTGTGATGGGGGCCGGCACCATCGGGTGCTTCATCGGTGGCCGCCTCGCGGCGGCCGGTGTGCCTGTCACGTTCGTCGGCCGCCCGCGCGTGCTCGACAAGCTCGCTGCGCACGGCATGACGCTCACCGACATGGATGGCGCAAAACACACGCTTCCTGCGGCAGGCCTGCAGTTGAGCGAACAGGTGCCGCCCGGCGCGCGGCCTGCCCTGGTGCTGCTGTGCGTGAAGAGCGGCGCCACGGCCGAGGCCGCGGGCGAGCTGGCTTTTTCGCTGCCCGCGGGCACCACGGTGGTCTCGCTGCAGAACGGCATTTCCAACTGCGCCGCCGCGTCGCAGACCGGCCCCTCGCTCAACGTGCGTGCCGGCATGGTCCCGTACAACGTCGCCGAGATCGGCCCCGGCGCCTTTCACCGCGGAACCCCGGGGCGCCTGGCAGCGGAAGACGACGCGGCGTTGCACCCCTGGCTTGCGGTGTTCGCGCGTGCCGGCGTGCCGCTCGACCTGCATCCCGACCTGCTGCCGGTGCAGTGGGGCAAGCTGATGCTCAACCTCAACAACCCGGTCAACGCGCTCTCGGGCCTGCCGCTGCGCGACGAGCTCATGCAGCGCGGCTACCGCCGCTGCTTTGCGTCGCTGATCGACGAGGCGTTGAGCATCCTCAACGTGGCGGGCATTGCGCCCGCGCAGGTGGCCGCGGTGCCGGCGCGCCGCCTGCCGGGCGTGCTGCGCCTGCCCGACTGGCTGTTTCGCATCGTCGCGGCCCGCATGCTGCGCATCGACGTCAAGGCGCGTTCCAGCATGGCCGACGACCTGGCGCTGGGCCGTCGCACCGAGATCGATTCGCTCAGCGGCGAGGTCGTGCGGCTCGCCCAGGAGCACGGCCTGAGCGCGCCGCGCAATGCGCGCATGGTCGCCTTGCTCGAGGCCTGGCCGAAACAGCCGAAGCGCTGGACGGCACGGCAATTGCAGGATGCGCTCGGCCTCTAGCGCCTGAGCCCTGTACCCTCGGCTGCTTCGCGCTGGACGGCGGCTTCAAAGGGTTGATCTCATGCAGGTTCTGATTCTCGGCAGCGGTGTCATCGGCACCTCGGTGGCTTACTACCTGGCGCGCGCCGGGCACGAGGTGACGGTGCTGGAGCGCCAGCCGGCGCCCG
Organism: Variovorax sp. AC103; assembly: GCF_979254005.1. Classification (NCBI taxonomy): domain Bacteria; kingdom Pseudomonadati; phylum Pseudomonadota; class Betaproteobacteria; order Burkholderiales; family Comamonadaceae; genus Variovorax; species Variovorax sp. AC103. The sequence continues at coordinate 121,181 of NZ_CEEDFC010000022.1, forward strand.
CGCTCGAAACCAGCTTCGGCAACGCGGGCGAGGTCTCGCCCGGCTACTCGGCGCCCTGGGCCGGGCCCGGGGTGCCGGTCAAGGCCATCAAGTGGATGCTCATGCAGCACAGCCCGCTGGTCATCAAGCCCATGCTCGACCCCGCCATGTGGCGCTGGGGCCTGTCGATGCTGCGCAACTGCACGCAGGCGCGCTACGAGGTCAACAAGGGCCGCATGGTGCGGCTCGCCGAGTACAGCCGCGACTGCCTGAAGGCCTTGCGCGCAGACACCGGCATCGCCTACGACGAGCGCATGCAGGGCACGCTGCAGCTGTTTCGCACGCAGCAGCAGCTCGAGGGCACGGCCAAGGACATCGAGGTGCTCCAGGCCTCCGGCGTGCCCTACCAGGCGCTCGACCGCGAAGGCTGCGTCCAGTACGAGCCCGCGCTCGCGGGCGTGAAGCACAAGTTCGTCGGAGGCCTGCGCCTGCCGGGCGACGAGACCGGCGACTGCTTCAAGTTCACGCAGGCGCTGGCCAGGCTGGCCGAGGCCGAGGGCGTGACTTTCAAATTCGGCGTGACCGTCCAGGCCATCGAACACGATGCCGCCAAGGGCGTGACCGCGGTGCGCACCGACCAGGGCAACTTCACCGCCGAGCGCTATGTTGTCGCGCTCGGCAGCTATTCGCCCGCGCTGATCAAGCCGCTGGGCATCGACCTGCCGGTGTACCCGGTGAAGGGCTTCTCGATCACCGTGCCCATCACCGATGCGAGTGGCGCCCCCGAATCGACCGTGATGGACGAAACCTTCAAGGTGGCCGTCACGCGCCTGGGCGACCGCATCCGCGTGGGCGGCACCGCGCAGCTCTCGGGCTTCGACCTGCGGCTGGACGCCGGCCGGCGCGATACGCTCGAACACGTGGTGACCGACCTGTTCCCCCGGGGCGGCAACGTGCGCGACGCTTCTTTCTGGACCGGCCTGCGCCCCATGACGCCCGACGGCACGCCGGTCATCGGCGCGACCCGCATTCCCAACCTGATGCTGAGCACCGGCCATGGCACGCTCGGCTGGACGATGGCCGCGGGCACCGGCCGCGTGATGGCCGACATGGTGTCGGGCAGGGCGCCCGAGATCGACATGGAAGGGCTCACCGTCGCGCGCTACGGCGGCTGAAGCCGACATCGACCACAGCGGCACCTCGACGGGGTTGCAGCGTCAGGAAGAAGCCGGCGCGACAACCGCCCCCTCGATGCGGTGGCGTTTCAACGCCTCGGCGACGAAGCCGCTGGCCTTCATCTCCTCGACAAAGGCCGCCAGGAATGCCTGCGCCTCCTCGCCCCGGCTGGCCGGCGTGCCCATGGCCTGCTGGATCACCATGAAGCGCCCAGGCAGCACGCGCACGCCGGGTGCGCGCCGTGCCTCGCCTTCGAGCAGCTGGCGAATGCCCGCCGCCACCTCGACCTCGCCGGAACGCAACGCCGCCAGCGCCGGCCCCGCGCCCTGCAGCCGGACGATGTCGGCCGCCTTGATCTCGCGCGTCAGGAACAGGTCGTAGGCACTGCCCGCGCCGACCGAGATGCGGTGGCCCGTTGCATCGACCTGCGCGTTGTCCGTCAGCGCCGACGAGTCCGTCACCAGGTAGCTGCCTTCGATCAGCACGTAGGGCGCGGTGAACAGAAGCCCTTCGCTGCGCGCCGGGTCGATGGCGAAGAAGCCGATGTCGGCCTTCTCGTTCTTCACGGCGTCGACCGACGCGGCGGCCTTTTCGAACACCACCAGCTCGACGTCCACGCCCAGCCGCCGTGCGAACTCTCGCGCCAGGTCGATCGACACGCCGACCGGCTCGCCGGTGGCGGCGTCCTTGTTGGCCAGGATCGGGTTGCCCAGGTTGATCGAGGCGCGCAGCGTGCCGCCGGGCGCGAAAGCAGCGAGGAGGGCGGGGGAAATCAGGGTTGGCTGAGGCTGTGTCATGGCGTTCCACAAGGGGATGGCAGAGGGAGACAAGGAGCGGCCGGCCAGTTTACGGCGACAGCCCTTCCTTGTTTCCTACCGGATGTAGGGAAGCGCGCTCACCGGCCCGGCGACGGTTTCGCGTAGGCTCGTACGATCCGCAAATAGAACTTGCCTGCAGCCGTGCCGCTTTCCACTTTTCTCGTCGAAGACAACGCCCACATCCGCCAGACCCTGATTGCCGCCATGGAGGACGAAGTCGACGTTCACCTGATCGGTACCGCCACCACGGAGGCGGAAGCCGTCGCCTGGCTGGACGAGAACGCCGGCGCGTGGGACCTGCTGGTGGTCGACCTGTTCCTGCAGGAAGGCTCGGGCCTGGGCATCGTCAAGCGCAGCGGCAAATGCCGCCCCGGCCAGCGCGTGGTGGTGCTGACCAACTACGCCACCGGCGAAATCTCCGACTGGGCACGAGAGCTCGGTGCGGACGCGGTCTTCGACAAGGCAGCCGAACTCGACGGTTTTTTTGCCCTGTGCGCCACCCTGGAAGCTGAATCACGGACGCGCGGCGGCAAGCCCCTGGAGGCGATCGGGCCATGAGTGTGGCCGGTCCCGCCCCTTCGGTGGCCGAGGTGCTGCGCCCGCTGCGCACCGCGACCCATGCGCTGCACGAGGCCCTCGATGCCCGTTTGCCGATCGCCCGCGAAGACGCCTCGCTGGCCGACTACGCCGCCCACCTGCGCGCGCTGCGCCCCTGGCTCGAATCGGTGCGCCAGGCGCTGGCCGTGTCGGGCGACCCCGGCCTGGACCGGGTGGCCCGGCGCACCGAGCACCGCCTGGCCGCGCTCGCGCTCGACCTGGAGGACGCCGGCCCCGCACCGAGCCTGCTGCCCGGCGAGGACGCCGCACCGGCCGATGCCCAGCTGCTTGCCGGCCCCGCACGCGACCCCGCCTTCGCCTGGGGGCTGGCCTATGTGCTCGAAGGCTCGCAACTGGGCGGTGCGTCCATGTTCAAGCGGCTCGGCCCGCGGCTGGCACCGCACCCGATGCGCTATTTCCAGCCGGTCGATGCCCCCGAGGGCCTGCCCGCGCAGTGGAGGGACTTTGTCGCCGAGCTGGCCGCGGCATTGCGCGACCCGGCCGCCGTGGCCGAGGCCCAGCGCGGGGCGGTGGCCGGTTTCCAAACCCTGATGCCGCGCTTCGGGCTGACGGCCTGAAGCCGTGGCGATGAACGTGCCCGTACCCATGTCCATGCCCGCAGCATCCACAGCCACCGCCGGCGCCCGCACCATCGAGCCCTTGCAGGTCGAGCTGTCGTCCTGCGACCTGGAGCCGATTCGCGTGCCCGGCTCGATCCAGCCGCACGGTCGCCTGCTGGTGCTGACGCCCGACTCGCTCGCGCCTGTCGCCTGGAGCGAGAACTGGTCCGACGCGCAGCTCGCCGCCGCGCAGCAAGCGCTCCACGACCTGTCGCTGCCCAGCTTGCCTTTTCTGCAGGCGGACCACGCCGGGGCCTCGCCGGTGTCGCTCGGCGCGTTCAGGCTGGGCGCGGCCGGCGAACTGTTCGACACCTCGGTGCACCGCAGCGAACGCCACCTGATCGTGGAGTTCGAACCCGCCGCCCCCTCGGGCGGCAACGAGGCGCCGATCTACTCCCTGGGCCGCGTCTTCCTGCCGCAGCTGCAGCAGGCGGGCACGGTGCCCGAACTCGCGGCGCTGGCCGCACGCGAGATGAAGCGGCTCACCGGCTTCGGCCGCTGCCTGGTCTACCGCTTCGACGAGGCGGGCCACGGCGAGGTGCTGGCCGAGGAAGCCGACCCCGGCTACGACAGCTACTTGGGGCACCACTTTCCGGCCACCGACATTCCGCAGCAGGCGCGCGCGCTGTACCTCGTCAACCATTTCCGGCTGATTGCCGACGCCAACTACCGGCCGGTGCGGCTGCGCGCCCACGACGCGTCGCTCACGGCGGGCGACATCGATCTGTCGCAGGCCCACTTGCGCAGCGTGTCGCCGATCCACCTCGAGTACATGCGCAACATGGGCACGCTGGCGTCCATGTCGGTGTCCATCGTGGTCGACGGCAAGCTCTGGGGCCTCGTGTCGTGCCACGACCATGCACCGCGCTTTCTGGACACGGGCACGCGCCTGGCCTGCGAGCACCTGGGCCAGCTGCTGTCGCTGCAGGTCCAGTCCAAGGAAAGCAACGGCGAGGTGGCCGAGCGGCTCGAACTGCGCCGCCTCACGCTGCAGATCGTCTCGCACCTGGGCGAGAGCGACGCCACCCTGCAGCACCTGGTGGCCGAAGCCTCGCTGATGCTGCGCGTGATGCGCTCCTCAGGCGCAGCCGTGGTGCTGGACGACGAGGTCTGGTGCACCGGCGACGTGCCCGAGCGCGCGCAGGTGCAGGAGCTGGCGCGCTGGATCGCGGGGCTGGGCGTGGAGGTCTACGACAGTGATTCGCTGGCCGCGCACTTCACGCCCGCCGAGGCTTTCCGGCGCACGGCCGCCGGCGTGCTGGCCATTTCCATCTCCCAGGTGCACCGCCACCTGATCCTGTGGTTCCGCCCGGAAATCGTGCGCACCGTGCGCTGGGCGGGCGACCCGCGCAAGCCGGAGAGCACCGACGGCGGCCGCATCCATCCGCGCCTGAGTTTCGCCAGCTGGGTCGAGAACATCGGCGGGCGTTCCACGCCGTGGTCGGCCACCGAGGTGAGTGCGGCGGGCGAACTGCGACAGGCGCTGATCGGCGTGGTGCTGCGCCGCGCCGAGGAGCTGGCGGCGGTGGCCACCGAGCTGGGCCGCGTCAACCAGGAGTTGGAGGCGTTCTCGTACACCGTCTCGCACGACCTGCGCGCACCCATGCGCCACATCGCGGGCTATGTCGACCTGGTGGCGCAGACCGAAGGCAAGCAGTTGAGCGAGCGCGCCCACCGCTACCTGTCGCATGTGAAGGACGCGGCCGCGTTCGCGGGGCAGATGGTCGATGCGCTGCTCGACTTCTCGCGCATGGGCCGCTCCGCGCTCAAGCAGCGACCCGTCGACACGGCCTCGCTGGTCGATGGCCTTGTGCGCGAGCTGTCGCGCCATGAGCCGCGGCACGCCATCGAGTGGCAGATCGACGAGGCCCTGCCGCCGCTGTATGCCGACCCGCTGCTGCTGCAGGTGGCGGTGCGCAACCTGCTGGCCAACGCGGTGAAGTACTCGCGCACGCGCAGTCCCGCCCGCATTGAGGTGCGCGGCATTCGCAGCGACCTGGGCGACGGCCTGGAGGTGCAGGACAACGGCGTGGGCTTCCAGATGAAGTACGCCGACAAGCTGTTCGGCGTGTTCCAGCGCCTGCACCAGGCGGAAGATTTCGAAGGCACGGGCATCGGCCTGGCCAGTGTGAAGCGGATCGTGGAGCGCCATGGCGGCACGGTCCAGGCCTGGGGGGAGGTGGACGCCGGCGCGACGTTCGGCTTCGTCCTCCCGCGCGAGGCCGTTGACAGCACGGCATCGGCGCACCCGCCGGCCGCGAACGGAGAAGGACATGCTTAAACCGATCCTGCTCGTCGAAGACGACAAGCGCGACCTCGAACTCACCCTCGTCGCGCTGGAGCGCAGCCAGCTCGCCAACGACGTGGTGGTCATGCGCGACGGTGCGCAGGCGCTCGAATACCTGCTGCGCCAGGGCGAGCATGCCGGGCGCGAGGAAGGCAACCCGGCGGTGATCCTGCTCGACCTGAAGCTGCCCAAGGTCACCGGCCTGGAGGTGCTGCAGGAGGTGCGCGCCAACGCGGCGCTGCGCAGCATTCCGGTGGTGATGCTCACGTCGTCGCAGCAGGAAACGGACGTGGTGCGCAGCTACGAGCTGGGCGTGAACGCCTATGTGGTCAAGCCCGTGGCGTTCGACCGCTTCGTCTCGGCCATTGCCGACCTCGGTGTCTTCTGGGCGGTGCTCAACGAGCCGCCACCCGGCTCGCTCAAGGCCGTGCGCAAGAATGACTGAGTCCGCCAGCGCCCTTGACACCACGCCGCGCGCTCCGCGGGTGCTGATACTCGACGACTCGCGCTTCGACGTCGAGTTGCTGACCGAGGCGCTGGCTGTCGCATTTCCGTCCGCGCGCGCGTGTGCGGTGCGCGACGAGCGCGGTTTCGTCGAGGCGCTGAACGACGGGCACTACGCGCTGATCCTCTCCGACTACGAGCTGCCCGGCTTCTCGGGTGCGCAAGCGCTGGAAATGGCGCGCCGCATGGCGCCGCAGACGCCGTTCGTCTTCGTGTCGGGCGTGATCGGTGAAGACAACGCGGTGGAACTGCTCAAGCGCGGTGCCACCGACTACGTGAGCAAGGGCCGCCTGTCCCGGCTGCCGGTGGTGGTCCAGCGGGCGCTCAAGGAGTCGGAGGACCGTCGCGCCAAGGCCGACGCCGAGCGCCAGCTGCAGGCTGCGAACGACGCCATCGTGGAGGCCGAGGCGCGCCGCCTCGCGCTGATGGAGCTGGCCGAGCGCATCCGCGACATGGAGGACCCTGGCGACATTGCCTATACGGCCTCCGAGATGCTGGGCCGGCGCATGCGGGTCGACCGGGCCGGCTACGGCGTGGTGGACACCTTTGCCGAGACCATCGCCATCGAACGCGACTGGACGGCGCCCGGCGTCGCCAGCCTGGCGGGGCTGCTGCATTTTCGCGACTACGGCACCTACATCGAGGACCTGAAGCGCGGCGTGACGGTGGCCTTCGACGACGCCTATGCCGACCCGCGCACGCGTGACAACGCCGATGCGCTCGTCGCCATCACCGCGCGTGCCGTGGTGAACATGCCGATCACGGAGCGGGGCGGGCTGGTGGGGCTGCTCTACCTGAACCATGGCCGGGAACGCGCCTGGCTGCGCGACGAGATCGAGTTCATGCGCGAGGTCGGCGAACGGGTGCGCTCGGCCGTCGCGCGGCGCGAGGCGCAGATGGAACTGCAGGCGCTGGCTGCGTCCCTCGAGCGCCAGGTGGAGGCGCGCACGCACGAGCGCGACCGCACCTGGGCGCTGAGCCAGGACCTGCTGAGCGTGGCCAACCTCGACGGCTTCTTCGTGAGCGTGAACCCCGCATGGGAGGAAGTGCTGGGGTGGAGCGCCGACGAGATCCGCGCCATGCCGTTCCACACGCTGGTGCATGCCGACGACCTCGCCTCGACCCGCGCCGAGATGGCGCGGCTCGCCAGCGGTGCACGCACCACCGGTTTCGAGAACCGCTACCGCACCCGCTCGGGTGCGTACCGCTGGCTGTCGTGGACCGTGGTGCCCGATCGCGGCCTGCTGTATGCGGCCGCGCGCGACGTCACCGAACAGAAGGAGCGCGCGGCCGAGCTCGACCAGGCGCGCGAGCAACTGCGCCAGAGCCAGAAGCTCGAGGCCGTGGGCCAGCTCACCGGCGGGCTGGCGCACGACTTCAACAACCTGCTGGCCGCCATCAGCGGCAGCCTGGAGCTCATGCGCAGGCGCGGCCTGGACGGCAAGCCCGCGGAGATGGAGCGCTACATCGGCGTGGCGCAGGGCGCGGTCAAGCGCGCGGCGGCGCTCACACACCGCCTGCTGGCGTTCTCGCGCCGCCAGACGCTGGAGCCCAAGCCGATCAACCCCAACCGCCTCGTGGCCGACATGGAAGAGCTGGTGCGCCGCACGCTGGGCCCGCACATCACCCTGGAAACGGTGGCCGCCGTGGGGCTGTGGAACGTGCATGCCGACCCGGGCCAGCTGGAAAACGCACTGCTCAACCTGTGCATCAACGCACGCGACGCCATGCCTGAAGGCGGCAAGCTGGTCGTGGAAACCGCCAACCGCTGGGTGGACGCGCGCGCAGGGCGCGAGCGCGACCTGCCGATGGGGCAGTACGTGTCGCTCACCGTCAGCGACAACGGCGTGGGCATGCCGAGCGAAGTGGTGGCGCGCGCCTTCGACCCCTTCTTCACGACCAAGCCGATCGGCATGGGCACGGGCCTCGGGCTGTCGATGATCTATGGCTTTGCCCAGCAGTCGGGCGGGCAGGTGCGCATCTACTCCGAAGTGGGCAAGGGCACCTCGGTGAGCATCTACCTGCCGCGCCACGACGCGCAGGAAGAGGTGGCCGGCGCACCCGCGGAGGCCACGCTCGCGCCGCGCGCCGACCAGGGCGACACCGTGCTGGTGCTCGACGACGAGCCCGCGCTGCGCATGATCATCGTGGAGGTGATGCAGGGCCTGGGCTACGCCACGCTGGAGGCCGGCGACGGCGCCGAGGCGCTGCGCATCCTGCAGTCTCCGCGCCAGCGCATCGACCTGCTCGTGAGCGACGTGGGCCTGCCCGGCGGCATGAACGGCCGGCAGGTGGCCGACGCCGCGCGCACCGCGCGCCCCGGCCTGAAGGTGCTGTTCATCACCGGCTATGCCGAGAACGCCGTGCTGAGCCACGGCCACCTCGACCCGGGCATGCACGTCATGACCAAGCCCTTCGAAATGGACGTGCTGGCGCGCCGGGTGAAGCAGCTCATCGAGAGCCGGTGACGGCCGCCAAGAGCCGCCAGGGGGCCGCCAACAGCCGGTGGGGCCCGCTACTTCACCGTCAGCGGCTCCAGCCCGGTCTTCGCGATCGTGGGTGCGGCCGCGGGGGAATTCAGGTAGCGAATCAGCTGCCGCGCCGCATCGGGCTGCTTCGACGCGGTGGCGATGCCTGCGGAGAACACGGTCACGCGCTGCACCTGCGCCGGCAGCGGGCCGATGTAGTCGATGCCTGCCACCGGCAGCAGCTCGCTGACCTGCTGCAGGCCCAGCGCCGCGTCGCCGCGCGCCACGACGGTGCCCACGCGCTCGCTCAGGATGCGCTTGCTCTTGGGCTTGACCTGGTCTTCGATGCCCAGCGTCTTCAGCAGCTCCGTCTCGTAGTAGGTACCGCTTGCGCTGGCCGAGTAGGCGATCGACGGCGCGGCGAGCAGCGTGCGCTTGAGCGCCTCGACCGTGCCGATGTCGGGCCGGGGCGCGCCCTTGCGCACCGCGAAGCCGATGGCCGAGCGCACCAGGTCGACCTGGCTGCCCGGCACCACCTTGCCCTGTGCGACCAGCGCGTCGAGCGCGGGGCGCGCGAGGATCACCACGTCGGCCGGCTCGTTGCGTGCGAGGCGGCTGGGAATCGAGTCGTCGGCGTTGCCCATCGAGGCGCCGTAGGCCGTCTTCACGCTGCGCCCGCTGCTGCGTTCGAACGCGGGGCGCAGGTCGTTGTAGGCGGCGGTGAAACCGCCCGAGGTCATCACGTGGATGTCGCTGTCGGCGGGCTTGCTGCCGCCGAAGCTGCCGCAGCCGGCGAGGGCCAGGGCCGCGATCAGGGGAAGCGCCGCGCGGCGCGTCAGGGCGAGGAAAGGCTTCATGGGATGTCTCCGGAAGAAAGGGCCATCGTAGAAGCCGGGGCTGTCATTTCGCCTTCAGGGAATTCGGGGTTAGTACCGAGGTAAAGACCGTCCGCTTTACCCCTGGTTTACCGGACTGCAACGCGCGGGACAGCCGGCACGCCTGAAATGCACGCGGGCCTTTTGCGGCCCTTGCGATGATTTCACCCAAGGATCCCCCATGATGAAACGACCCCTGCACCGGTTGGCCCTGCTTGCCGTGAGCACCCACGGCTTTGCGCAGTTCGGCGGGAGCGGCATGGGCGGCGGCGGCAGGCGCGGCGCGCGGCCCGACAGCGCCGCCGGCCCGCGCAACGGCGACGCGCTCTCCACGCCGGCCACCGCGGCAGGCAAGGTCCGCGACAAGCTCTACGACCTGCGGCTGCAACTGATGATCGAGCCCGCGCAGTCGCCGCTGTGGGACCGTTTCTCCGACGCCGTGTGGGAGCTCGTCGGCCGGGGCGGCATGGCCGGCGCCGCACCGTCGGACGAGCAGACGGCCGTGCAGTTCGCGCAGCAGCGCGCCGCGCAGGCGCAAGCACGGGCACTGCGCTTGCAGTCGGTGAGTGATGCGCTGTCGGCGCTCTACAACGCCCTGACGCCCGAGCAACGGCACATTGCCGACCAGAACCTGCCGGCCGTCATTCCCTGAATTCCGGGAACTTGCGCCTGCAGGCGCTTCCGCTGGGTGGGAACCGCAGCAAGCCAGAGAGCATTTTGGTCTTCGGTGGCGCAGGGGCTACATACCGCTGGCCAGTGCCGCTGCCGCCGCGCGGGTCTCCACGCCCAGCTTCTCGAAGATGTGCTCCAGGTGCTTGTTCACCGTGCGCGGACTGGTGCCCAGGATCTCGCCGATGTCGCGGTTGGTCTTGCCCTTGGCAAGCCAGGAGAGCACCTCGGTCTCGCGCGGCGTGAGGGCCGCGTCGGCCAGCCGCGCCGACGAGGCGCCGCCGGGGCCGTCGCGCTGCATGGCGAACAGCAGCATCGTTTCGCCCAGTGCCGCGGCGCCCAGGTTGCGCACCGACAGGCGCATGCCCGTGGCGGTGCCGATGGCGATGGACGCGCCCGCCGCGAGCGCCGGTTCGAGCGATGCGGGCAACAGCCCCGGCGCCACCGGGTCTTCCAGCGCATGCAGCCAGAGCGCCGCCTGCGGCGAGCGCCAGGCGATGCGCCCGCGCGTGTCGACGAACACCACGCCCATGCCTGCCACGTCGACCGCGTCGCGTGCCATGCGCGTGATGCGGGCATTGCGCGCATGCGTGTGCAGCCGGGCCAGCACTTCCTGCGCGCGGATGGGCTTCACCACGTAGTCGACACCGCCGCACTCGAAGCCCTCGACCACGTGCGCGGTTTCCGACAGCCCGGTCATGAACAGCACCGGAATGTGCGCCAGTGCCGGGTTGGCCTTGATGCGCCGGCAGGTCTCGAAACCCGAGAGGCCGGGCATCATGCCGTCGAGCAATATCGCGTCGGGCACCACCAGCTCCAGCCGCTGCAACGCGGCCTCGCCGTCGGCGGCGACCAGCACGGTGTAGCCGCTGGCCTCCAGCGTGTCGCACAGCATGCCCAGGCTGCTGGGGGCGTCGTCCACCACCAGCACCACCGGGCGGTCGGCGTCCGGGCGTTCGTGTTCAGGAGGGAGCGAGGGGAGTGTCTGCATCTTCTGCCAGTGCGTTGCGAAGGGTGTCGAGTTCGAAGCGCGCGACCATGCCGCGCAGCCAGGTGCAGGTGGCCGCCGCCGTGGGCGATGCGGCGGCCAGCCGGTCGAGCGCGGTGTGCAGGCCGCGCACATGGCCCATCTGCACCAGGCGCATGAGTTCGGCGCGGTCGTCCTCCGACAGCGCGAGCTGCCGCGGGCGCTGCGGCGCCGCTTCCTCGGCGGCGGGCGGCACCGCATCGGCGGACGAGAGCCATTCGAGCCCGAGGTGCCGCTCCAGCGTGGCAATGAGCTCCGACTCGATCACGGGCTTGCCCACGAAGGCCTGGCAACCGGCGGCCTGCAGCCGCTCGGGCTGGTTCTCGAACATGTTGGCCGAGACGATGACGATCGGAATGTCCTTGAAGCCCGCGGCGCGCACCAAGGTGGCGGTCTGCCAGCCGTCCATGTCGTCCATCGTCAGGTCGAGCAGGATGGCCGAGGGCAGCTCCTCGCGCAGGCTGTCGAGGCACTCGGTGCCGCTGGCGGCCTCGCGCACGGCAAAGCCCAGCGGCGCGAGCATGCCGGCCAGCATCTGGCGCTGCACCGGCTGGTCGTCGACTACCAGCAGCGTGCGCCGCGCGCCCACGTAGCCCGACACGGGCTGGCGAAAGTTGAGGCCCCTGGCCTGTGGCCCGGGGTCGGCCACCGCGCGCAGGTACACGCGCACGCTGAAGGTGCTGCCTTGCGACGAGGTGCTGGCCAGCTTCAGCTCGCCACCCATCAGCGAGGTCAGCAGGCCGGTAATGGTGAGGCCCAGCCCCGTGCCCGGCTCGCCGCGCCGGCGGCCCGCCGCCCCGCGCTCGAAGGGCAGGAAGATGCGCTGGTGGTCCTGCGGCGCCACGCCGATGCCGGTGTCGACCACGTCGAAGCGCAGCACCTCGCGCCGTGCATCGACATGCAGCGTCACGGTGCCGCTGTCGGTGAAGCGCACGGCGTTGGTCAGCAGGTTGATGAGCACCTGGCGCAGCCACTTGGCGTCGGCATGCACCCACGGCGGCAGCCGGCCCGCGTGCGTGTAGACGAAGGCCAGGCCCTTGTTCTCCGCCTGCGGCCGCACCATGTGCACCAGTTGCTCCAGAAAGGCCGGCAGCGCCAGCGGCGCCGGTTCCAGCTGCAGCCGGCCGGCCTCGATGCGGGCCAGGTCGAGCAGCCCGTCGATCAGCCCCAGCATGTGCTCGCCGCTTCGGTGGATGGTCTGCACCGCCTCGCGCGGCGGCGAGGCCGCATCGCCCTTGAGCAGGATCTGCGAGTAGCCCAGGATGCTGTTGAGCGGCGTGCGCAGCTCGTGCGTCATGCCGGCCACGTAGCGTGTCTTGGCCTGGTTGGCGGCCTCGGCGGCTTCCTTGGCGGTCTGCAGGGCCGCGTCGGTGCGGCGGTGCGCCTCGATCTCCAGCGCCAGCAGGTTGTTGTGGCGGTTCGATTCCTCTTGCGCCATCTGCCGGCTCTCGCTGCCGAGCACCACCCACCAGGCGGCCACCGCGGCCACCACCGACAGCAGCGCGAACACCTTGAGGAAGGCCGTGGCCATGGTCGAGTCGCTGGTGCCCGCGAGCGCCTCCTGCGCATACACCACGCCCACCACCGTGGCCAGCAACGCAATGAGCGAGGTGGCAATCAGCAGGTAGTGCGCCACGCGAAAGTTCAGCCGCGCCGACAGCGCCGGCGGCAGCAGCGCCTGCAGCCAGCTGCTCATCTGCTCGGCCGCGCGCGAGTCGGTCTTGCAGCGGTCGTGGCAGCGCGATTCGAGCGTGCAGCACAGCGAGCAGATCGGCGCGCTGTAGGCCGGGCAGTGCGCCATGTCTTCGGACTCGAAGCTGTTGTCGCACACCGAGCACTTCACGCTCTGGCCCGGCGCCCAGCGGTCGATGTCGGTGCGCGCGAGGTAGTAGCGCCCGCGCGTCTTCCACGCCAGCAGCGGCGACACCGCCATCGCGGTGGCCAGCGCGATGAAGGGCGAGAAAGCGCGCGCCCAGTGGCCCAGCGCGCCGGAGTACGCCAGCATGGCCAGCGCGGCCGCCACCAGCATCGCGACCAGCCCCACGGGGTTGATGTCGTACAGGTGCGCGCGCTTGAACTCGATGGTCTTGGGGCTCCAGCCCAGCGGCTTGTTGATGACCAGGTCGGCCACCAGCGCGCCCACCCACGCGATGGCGATGTTGCTGTAGAAGCCAAGCACGTGTTCCAGCGCCGAGAAAACGCCCAGCGCCATCAGCAATATCGCGATGACCACGTTGAACACCAGCCACACCACGCGCCCCGGGTGGCTGTGCGTGAGCCGCGCGAAGAAGTTCGACCACGCGAGCGAGCCCGCATAGGCGTTGGTCAGGTTGATCTTCATCTGCGAGACCACCACGAACAGCACCGTGATGCCCAGCACCCAGGCCGGGTCGCGCAGCACGTACGAAAAACCCGTGAGGTACATCTGCGTGGGCTCGACCGCGTGGTTGGCCGGTATCTCGTGCTGCAGCGCCAGGAAGGCGAGGAAGGCGCCGCCCATCATCTTCAGCATGCCCGGCACGATCCAGCCCGGCCCGGCGATGAGCACCGCCGCCCACCAGCGGCCGCGGTTGGCGGCCGTCTTCTCGGGCAGGAAGCGCAGGTAGTCGACCTGCTCGCCGATCTGCACCACCAGGGAGAAGGCCACGGTGGCGGCGGCGCCGAACATCAGCGGGTCGAAGCCGCTGCTGTCCGAGGTGCGGCCCACCAGGCTGGTGAAGTCGGCGTACAGCTCGGGCTTTTTCACCAGCACCGCGATGAAGGGGCAGACGAACAGCACGATCCAGATCGGCTGCGTCCACAGCTGCAGCCCCGAGATGAGCGTGATGCCGCGCGCCACCAGCGGGATGATGACGATCGACGACACCATGTACAGCAGCCACAGCGGCCAGTCGAGGTACATCTGCAGCGCCAGCGCGAGGATGGCGGCTTCGAGCGCGAAGAAGATGAAGGTGAAGCTCGCGTAGATCAGCGACGTGAGCGTGGAACCCAGGTAGCCGAAGCCCGCGCCGCGCGTGAGCAGGTCCATGTCCACGCCGTGGCGCGCCGCGTAGTACGAGATGGGAAGACCGGTCAGGAAGGTGATGAGCCCCACCACGAGGATGGCCCACAGCGCGTTCGAGAAGCCGTAGCTCAGCGCGATGGCCCCGCCGATGGCCTCCAGCGCCAGGAACGAGGTGGCGCCGAAGGCCGCGTTGGCCACGCGGAACTCCGACCACTTGCGAAAGCTGCGCGGCGTGTAGCGCAGCGCGTAGTCCTCCAGCGTTTCGTTCGCGACCCAGGCGTTGTAGTCGCGGCGGATGCGAAAGATCTTCTGTCCGGAGACGGATTGCATGGTGGGTTCTCGCGGCGGCGGTGGCATGGGGCGGACAGAGCAAGAAGCGCTCCCCGTCTTCATGGCCATCGCCATCGCCTTCGTTGCCTGGCTCGCGAGTCTGCGGGCAGGGCGCGTGCGCACCGCTACGTTGAATGACGTATTCGCTTTGCGGCAGGTGATTTCTAAAGTACCAGCCATGGTGCTCGGGGCACCGTGCAGTGCACTTCGATGGTGCGCGGCCCACCCACTTTCTTCAACCTGCTGGAGTTTCCTGATGTCGCGTGATTCCGATCTTTCTCTCGATGCCCTGGCTTTGCGCCGCCGCCGTCTGCTGCAGGGCGCCGCCGCGCTGCCCATGATGGGCCTGAGCGGCCTGAGCTTCGGCCAGGGGCAGTTCCCCACGGCCAAGGTCAACACCACCAAGCTCGCCGTGACGGACACCGAAGTCACGGTGGGCCAGCTGCATTCGTCCACCGGCACCATGGCCATCTCGGAGACCGGGTCCATCCAGGCCGAGCAGCTCGCCATCGACCAGATCAACGCCATGGGCGGCGTGCTGGGCCGCAAGATCAAGGTCATCAAGGAAGACGGCGCCTCCGACTGGCCCACCTTCGCCGAGAAGTCGAAGAAGCTGCTGGTCAATGACCACTGCGCCGCGGTGTTCGGCTGCTGGACCAGCGCCTCGCGCAAGGCCGTGCTGCCGGTGTTCGAGAAAGAGAACGGCCTGCTGTACTACCCCACCTTCTACGAAGGCCTGGAGCAGAGCAAGAACGTGATCTACACCGGGCAGGAGGCCACGCAGCAGATCATCTGGGGCCTGGACTGGGGCGCGAAGGAGAAGAAGGCCAAGACCTTCTTCCTGGTGGGCTCCGACTACATCTGGCCGCGCACGTCCATGAAGATCGCGCGCAAGCACATCGAGAACTTCCAGAAGGGTTCGGTCAAGGGCGAGGAGTACTACCCGCTGGGCCACACCAACTTCAACTCGCTGATCAACAAGATCAAGGTCGCCAAGCCCGACTGCATCTTCGCTGCCGTGGTGGGCGGTTCGAACGTGGCCTTCTACAAGCAGCTCAAGGCCGCGGGCATCACCGGCGACAAGCAGTTCCTGCTGACGCTGGCCGTGACCGAGGACGAGATGACCGGCGTGGGCGGCGAGAACTTCGCGGGCTTCTATTCGTCGATGAAGTACTTCCAGTCGCTGGACAACGAGAACAACAAGAAATTCGTGGCGGCGTTCAAGGCCAAGTACGGCAAGGACGCGGTGATCGGCGACGTGACGCAGGCCGGCTACCTCGGGCCGTGGCTGTGGAAGGCGGCTGTTGAAAAAGCAGGCAGCTTCGACGTGGACAAGGTGGTCGCGGGTTCGCCGGGGATCGAGCTGAAGACGGCGCCTGAAGGCTACGTGAAGCTCGATGCCAACCACCATCTGTGGAGCAAGGCGCGCATCGGGCAGGGGCAGCTCGACGGGACGTTCAAGGTGGTGGCGGAGTCGGCCGAGTTGATCAAGCCCGATCCGTTCCCGAAGGGCTACCAGTAAGTCTTGCATTTCTCCCTCCGCCTCTGGGGGAGGGCAGGGGTGGGGGCAAGCGGCCTTTGATGAAGCCTTGCGTTTGCTAGAGCCGCTGAGCCCCCATCCCAACCTTCCCCCAGAGGGGGAAGGAGCTAACACCAAACACCGGAATCGTTGCCATGACTCTGTCGGACATGATGAACATCGGCCTCATGCAGGGCTTCGCGGGGCTGAGCCTCTTCGCGGTGCTGCTGCTCATGGGGCTGGGCCTGGCGATCATCTTCGGCCAGATGGGCGTCATCAACATGGCGCATGGCGAGTTCATGACCATCGGCGCCTATTCGATCTACCTGGCCGCGCGCGTCACCGAAAGCCTGGCGCCGGCGTTCATGCCGTACTACTTTCCGATCGCCATCGGACTGGCGTTCGTGTTCGCCTTCATCGTCGGCTGGATCGTGGAGTGGCTGCTCATACGCCACCTCTACAAGCGCCCGCTCGATACATTGCTGGCCACCTGGGGCGTGAGCCTGGGCCTGCAGCAGGTCTTTCGCACCTTCATCGGACCCAAGGAAGTGAGCCCCACGCTGCCCGAGTGGCTCATGGGCTCGTGGACGCCGCATGAAGGGCTGGACATTCCCATCAACGGCCTGTTCGTGCTGGCGCTCACCGCGCTGGTCACGGCCAGCGTGCTCATCGCGCTGCACAAGAGCCGCTGGGGCCTGCGGGTGCGCGCCACCGTGGCCAACCGCACGATGGCCAACGCCACTGGCATCGACACGAAGAAGACCGACCGCCTGACCTTCGCCATCGGCTGCGGCATTGCCGGCATGGCGGGCGCGGCCTTCACCACCATCGGCTCGACCGGGCCGACCTCGGGCTCGCTCTACATCGTGGACGCCTTCCTGGTCGTCACCTTCGGCGGCGCGGCCAGCCTGCTCGGCACGGTGGTCTCGGCCTTCGGCATTGCGCAGACGCAGTCGATCTCCGAGTTTTTCATGACTGGCTCGATGGCCAAGGTGCTGACGCTCTCGCTGATCGTGCTGATCCTGATGATGCGACCGCAGGGCCTGTTCGCAGTCAAGGTGCGTCGTTGATGAACCCGATTCCCTTTTGGAGAACGTTCCGATGAATTTCATCAAGGCCTCGATCCTGCGCTACCAACTGGGCAGCCTGCTGCTGCTGGTGCTGCTGCTGGCGGTCGTGCTGCCGCTTTCGCTCGACATCTTCCGTCTCAACCTCGTGGGCAAGTACCTCACCTACGCCTTCGTGGCCGTGGGGCTCGTCATGGTGTGGGGCTACGGCGGCGTGCTGAGCCTGGGGCAGGGCGTGTTCTTCGGCATCGGCGGCTATGCGATGGCGATGTTCCTGAAGCTCGAAGCCTCCGACCCCATCACCACCAAGATCCAGTCCACGCCCGGCATCCCGGACTTCATGGACTGGAACCAGATCACCGAGCTGCCGATGCTGTGGCTGCCGTTCAAGAGCCTGCCGCTCAGCCTGATGCTGGTGGTGCTCGCGCCGATGGCGCTGGCCTGGCTCGTGAGCTTCGCGATGTTCAAGCGCCGCGTGGGCGGCGTGTACTTTGCGATCATCACGCAGGCGGTGGCGCTCATCTGCACGGTGCTCATCATCGGCCAGCAGGGCTACACGGGCGGCGTGAACGGCATGACCGACCTGAAGACCATGCTGGGCTGGGACACCCGCACCGACAGTGCCAAGTACATCCTGTACTACGTCTGCGTGGGCCTGCTGGTGCTGAGCATCCTGCTGTGCCGCTGGGTGCAGACCAGCAAGCTGGGCACGCTGCTGCTGGCCATGCGCGACAAGGAGGACCGCGTGCGCTTCTCGGGCTACGACGTGTCGAACTTCAAGGTCTTCACCTTCTGCCTGGCGGCCGGTCTCTCGGGCATCGGCGGTGCGTTGTTCGCGCTGCAGGTGGGCTTCATGTCGCCGAGCTTCGTGGGCATCGTTCCTTCGATCGAGATGGTGATCTTCTGCGCCGTGGGAGGCCGCATGAGCCTGGTGGGTGCAGTGTACGGCGCGCTGCTGGTGAACGCGGGCAAGACGCTGTTCTCGGAGAGCTTTCCGGACCTGTGGCTGTTCCTGATGGCGGGGCTCTTCATCGGCGTGACCATGGCCTTTCCGATGGGGTTGGCGGGCGTGTGGGAGGAAAAGATCCGTCCCTGGTGGAAGTCGCGCCGGCAGGCGTTGCGTGACGCCGCGGTGAAGGCGCCTGCCGCCACCGTGATCGCCACGCCGAGCGAAACCACACCCCAGCCCACGCTGCCCGAAGGCGTCGGCAGCCAGCGCGCCTGACCAAGGACCCCTGCCATGAGCAACACAGACTTCGCCCTCGCGGTGGAAGACCTCACCGTGTCCTTCGACGGCTTCAAGGCCATCGACGACCTGACGCTGTACATCGACAGGAACGAGCTGCGCGTGATCATCGGGCCCAACGGCGCGGGCAAGACCACGCTGCTCGACCTGATCTGCGGCAAGACCAAGGCCAGCGCCGGCAGCATCAAGTTCAAGAACACCGAGCTCACGAAGATGGCCGAGCACAAGCGGGTGCGGCTGGGCATCGGCCGCAAGTTCCAGACGCCGTCGATCTACGAGAACCTGAGCGTGTTCCAGAACCTGGAGGTGTCGTTCCCCAAGGGCCGTTCGGTTTTCGGCGCCTTGGCGTTCAAGTGTGACGACGAGGTCAAGGCCAAGGTGCAGGCCATCGCCCAGGAGATCGGCCTGGCCGACCGCCTGGACACCGAGGCCGGCCTGTTGAGCCATGGCCAGAAGCAGTGGCTGGAAATCGGCATGCTGCTGATGCAGGAGCCCGAGCTGCTGATGCTCGACGAACCCATCGCCGGCATGAGCGCGCGCGAACGCGAACTCACGGCCGACCTGCTCAAGCGCATCTGCCAGAACCGCGCGGTGATCGTCATCGAGCACGACATGGCGTTCGTCAAGCAGATCGCGCACAAGGTCACCGTGATGCACCAGGGAAAGATCCTGGCCGAAGGGCCGATGGAGAAGGTGCAGGCGGATCCCAAGGTCATCGACGTCTATCTGGGGCACTGAACCATGAGCAACATCATGCTGAAGGTCGAAGACCTGCACGTCGCCTACGGCCAGAGCGAGGCCCTGCACGGCCTCTCGTTCGAGGGCCATGCCAACGAAACCATCGCCATCATGGGGCGCAACGGCATGGGCAAGACCACGCTGTTCAAGAGCCTCATGGGCATCCTGCCCTTGAAGAGCGGGCGCATCGAAGTGGCGGGCCAGGACGTGTCGCGCGACGAAAGCTTCAGGCGCGTGGCCAAGGGCATTGCCTACGTGCCGCAGGGCCGCATGATCTTTCCGACGCTGACGGTGGAAGAGAACATCCAGACCGGCCTGGAGAACGCGAAGACACGGCGCATTCCCGAAGAAATCTACGCGCTGTTCCCGGTGCTGTGGGACATGAAGAGCCGCAAGGGCGGCAACCTGTCCGGCGGGCAGCAGCAACAGCTCGCCATTGCGCGCGCGCTCGTCACCGACCCCAAGGTGCTGCTGCTCGACGAGCCCACCGAAGGCATCCAGCCTTCGATCATCAAGGACATCGCCAGGGCGCTCAACGAGATCCGCAAGCTGCGCGGCATCACCATCGTCGTGTCCGAGCAGGTGCTCAGCTTCGCGATGGACGTGGCCGACCGGCTGTTCGTGATCGAGGGCGGGCGCCTCGTGCACGAGACCGCGCGCGACAAGACCGACGTCGACCACATCAAAGCCTACCTCTCTGTTTGACCACAACCCCAGGAGCCACTGCAAATGACGGACACGCTGATCAAGGTCGACCTGACCAAGCCGCCCACCGAGAACGAGAACATCCATAACCGCTGGCACCCCGACATTCCGATGGCCTGCTGGGTCAACCCGGGTGACGACTTCATCCTCGAGACCTTCGACTGGACCGGCGGCTTCATCAAGAACAACGACAGCGCCGACGACGTGCGCGACATCGACCTGAGCACCGTGCATTACCTCTCGGGCCCCGTGGGCGTGAAGGGCGCCGAGCCCGGCGACCTGCTGGTGGTCGACCTGCTGGACATCGGCGCCAAGCAGGATAGCCTCTGGGGCTTCAATGGCTTCTTCTCCAAGCAGAACGGCGGCGGCTTTCTCACCGACCACTTTCCGGAAGCGCAGAAATCGATCTGGGACTTCAAGGGCATGTTCACCAGCTCGCGCCACATTCCGCGCGTCAACTTCGCGGGCCTGATCCATCCCGGCCTCATCGGCTGCCTGCCCGACAAGCCCATGCTCGACATGTGGAACGAGCGCGAGCAGAAGCTCATCGACACCGACCCGGACCGCGTACCCGGCCTGGCCAACCCTCCCTTCGCCGGCACCGCCCACATGGGCAAGATGACCGGCGAGGCCAGGGCCAAGGCCGCGGCCGAAGGCGCACGCACCGTGCCGCCGCGGGAGCATGGCGGCAACTGCGACATCAAGGACCTGTCGCGTGGATCGAAGGTGTTCTTCCCGGTGTATGTGGACGGCGCGGGCCTGAGCGTGGGCGACCTGCACTTCAGCCAGGGCGACGGCGAGATCACCTTCTGCGGCGCCATCGAGATGGCCGGCTGGGTGCACATGAAGGTCACGCTCATCAAGGGCGGCATGGCCAAGTACGGCATCAAGAACCCGATCTTCAAGCCCAGCCCGATCACCCCGCAGTACAACGACTACCTGATCTTCGAAGGCATCTCGGTCGACGAGAGCGGCAAGCAGCACTACCTGGACGTGAACGTGGCCTACCGCCAGGCCTGCCTGAACGCCATCGAGTACCTGAAGAAGTTCGGCTACTCGGGCGCGCAGGCCTATTCCATCCTGGGCACGGCACCGGTGCAGGGCCACATCAGCGGCGTGGTCGACGTGCCCAACTCGTGCGCCACGCTGTGGCTGCCCACGGGCATCTTCGACTTCGACATCAACCCGAACGCGCTGGGCCCGATGAAGATGCTCGACGGCAGCGTCGACATGCCGCTGTCGCACGACGTGCGCTGAACAAGGACGCCACGGCATGCCCACCTACGACTACGCCTGCGGGCAGTGCGGCGGCTTCGAGGCGCTGCGGCCTTCGGGCCTGCGCGACGAGCCGGCCGCATGTCCCGACTGCGGCGGGGCCGCGCCGCGCGTGCTTGCCGCCGCGCCTCGCCTTGCGCTGATGGCGTCGGGCACGCGCCACGCCATGGAAACCAACGAGCGCGCGCGGCACGAGCCAGGCAGCTCGCGTGACTATGCGCGTTTCAAGCACCCGGCGGGGTGCGGCTGCTGCAGCACTTCTTCGAAGCGCGGCGCCACGGTGACGGCGCCCAGCGGCGCGAAGTCGGCGCCTTCGAGGCGGCCGTGGATGATCAGCCACTGAGGTGTGTCATTTCTGTTTGAAATGTGTTCACTCGTTCCGCTCGCCTTCGGTCAACTCGTTTTCGCCTCAGCTGTTTCATTGGGAAACGCTGGGACAATCCCTCTTGACTTGCTCAATTTCAAGGCCGGGATTGTTTCAATCCTGTGAACGCCGCGATTCCCTTTGCAGCAGTTTTTCGGGTCGCTTCAGGATCAAACTTCTCCTCACCAACCAAACACCTGAAGGAGATTGAAATGAATGCCTCGAAGATCCTCGCCGCTGCTGCTCTCTCGCTCCTGGCTGCCGCCGGAGCCCACGCAGAAACCTACGACGGCGTGCACGTCGTGAACTCTTCGGTCACCCGCGCCGAAGTCGCACCGCAAGCCGCTGCCGCCGCACGCGCCGGCAACGAGTACAGCGATGCCTCCGCCGCTGGCGCCCAAGCCTTCACGTCGACCGCCAACCGCGCGACCGTGCAAGCCGAAGCCGTCGCCAAGGCGCATGACCCGCTCGCCAGCCTCGACCGCCGCGCTTTCTACCGCGACGAAGTGCCGCAAGCCTACAAGAAGCCCAGCGTGTCGTTCACGCGCCAGGCCGGCCTGTAAGCCACAGCCACTGCACCTTCGGGTGCTGCAAAGGAACGGGCCTTCGGGCCCGTTTTTTCGTGCGCGTTCAGCGCCAGCGATGGGGTCGGCCCGGGCGGCGCGATGCCGAAGAAGTTCACCAAGTCACTTTCAAAATATACGCATTGAGTATATATTTGCGGCCCATGACCATGCCGCAACAGGTGCTCCTTCGCGACGCGATGCGTCAACTCAACATGACGCGCGATGCGTTCGCAGAGCGCATCGGCAGCCGAAGAAGGGCGCTGGACGCCTGGTTGCTGCCCGACGAGTCCAATGAATTCAGGGCCATGCCCGAAGTCGCGCGGCGCTTCGTGGGCGAAATCATGGCCTCCGACGGCCGGCGGGGTGAATATACGCAGAGCGCACATGAAGGTGCCTTGCGCAAGGCCACCGCCGTCGACGGCGCGCACCACCTGCTGTCGGTCAGCCAGTTCAACCGCGACGCCATCGACGAGCTGTTCCAGCTGGCCGACGTCATGCAGCCGATCGCGCGCCGCCGCAAGGTCAGCCGCGTGCTCGAAGGCGCCGTGCTGGCCAACCTGTTCTTCGAGGCCAGCACGCGCACCCGCGTGAGCTTCGGTGCAGCGTTCTGCCGGCTGGGCGGCTCGGTGTGCGACACCACCGGCTTCACCTTCTCGTCGATGGCCAAGGGCGAATCTATCTACGACACCAGCCGCGTCATCAGCGGCTACGTCGACGCGATCGTGGTGCGGCACCCGGAGCAGGGCTCGGTTGCGGAATTCGCGCGTGCCACCCACGTGCCGGTCATCAACGGCGGCGACGGGCCGGGCGAGCACCCGAGCCAGGCGCTGCTCGACCTGTACACCATCCAGCGCGAGTTCTCGCGACTGGGCAAGCTGGTCGACGGCGCGCACATCGCGATGATCGGCGACCTGAAATACGGGCGCACGGTGCATTCGCTCATCAAGCTGCTGTCGCTGTACCGCGGGCTGAAGTTCACGCTGATCTCGCCGCCGTCGCTGGCCATGCCCGCGGAGATCGTCGAGGTCGTCAGCCGCAACGGGCACGTGGTCCAGACCGCGGCCACGCCCGCGCAGGCGCTGGCCGGCGCGGACATCATCTACGCCACGCGCATCCAGAAGGAGCGCTTCGCGCACGACGAGGTGCTGGAAGGTTTCGACAACGCCTTCGAGGTCAACCATGCGCTCGTCGAGTCGGCGTGCAAGCCCGAAGTGGTCGTGATGCATCCGCTGCCGCGCGACGGCCGCCCCGGTTCGCACGACCTGAGCGTGGACCTCAACAACGACCCGCGCCTGGCCATCTTCCGCCAGACCGACAACGGCATCCCAGTGCGCATGGCGATCTTCGCCACGCTGCTGGGCGTGGACAAGCTCGTGAGCCGCTCGATGCGCGACGCCGCGTGGACGCCGCCCTCGCACATCGGGCCGGACGACAGCGTGTTCCACGGGCTCGACTGAAGCCCGCGGCGACGCATGCTTCAGGTGTGCGCGAGGATGTTGACCAGCTTGCCGAACGGGTCGCGCACGTAGAAGCGGCGCACGCCCCATGGCTCATCGACCAGCCCGTATTCGATGGCGAAGCCGGCGGCCTTCATGCGTTCGAAGGCGGTGTCGACGTCGTCGACCTCGATGGACAGGTCGGGCACCGGCGTGCCCGAGCCGCCTTCGGCCGCCACGCTGAGCTGCACTGCCATGTCGGCCTGCGAGCCATAGGTCTGGATCCAGCCGTGGTCCATGAGCAGGTCGAGGCCGAGCACGTCCTTGTAGAACACGGCGGCGCGCGCCGGCTCGGGCGTGGCGATGTTGGCGACGATGCGTTTGACTTTCATGGCGTGGGCTTCGTGATGGTGAAAGTGCGAGGCCGGCCGTCGCGCTCGACGTGCAGCAGATCGCCCTCGATGCGCATGTCGGTCCAGCGCTCGGTGTGTCCATTGCCGTGCAGGATCTCGAGGCTGTCGTGCGACAGCATGCGGTAGCTGAAAAGCGGCGCGGTGACGGGGCCGTCCTTCACGCCCATGGTCGCGGCCACGTGGCCCGTGGCGTTGAAGTGGTAGCGCTCGATGAGCGTGTCGCAGACGAGGTCCAGCGTGTGGCCGAAGAGGCGTGTGATGTCGATGGTCGGCATGGCTCGGGGATTCTGCCCCGGCACCGCGTGCTCAACCAGCCATGCGCCGGTACGTCAGCAAGCGCCCCCGGTACGCCGCCTGGCTCACGCTCGCCAGCCGGTCCAGCCGCTGCTCGCGCATGCCGAAGCCTTCGTCGGCCATCTGCCGGTTGAAGGCCGGCCGGTTGCCGCGGTCGGGGTCGACGATCCATACCTCGGCGGCGGGGCTGGTGTGGCGGCCGATGAAGGCGGCGAGCAGGCCCCGGGCGTCGCGCTCGTACAGCAGGTCGCTGCCGATGACGAGGTCGAACAGGCCGCGCACGTCGCCGGCCAGGCCGGTCTCCTGCATGCCCCAGTGGCCGCGGCGGTATTTCATGGGCGGCAGGGCGTTCAGGCGCAGGTTCTCCAGCAGGAAGCCCGCGGTGAGCGGGTGGCAGTCGCTCGCGGTCATGTCGTTGCCGCGCCGGTGGCCGACCAGGCTGGCGAGCGCGAGGCCGCAGCCGATCTCGAGCACGCGCGCGCCCCGCACCACCGGGTGCACCGCCATGCGCGCGGCCAGTTGCGCGCCCGAGGGCCACAGCAGCCCGAACATCGGCCACGACGCGGAAGAAATGCCCTGCGCGGCGGCCGTGCCCAAGGGGTCGGAGAACTGCTGGCGGTCGAGCAGCGACCGGATGACGAGGTCGTCGGCACCCGCGATGGCGATGCGCTCCAGCTTGATCAGATAGCCCGGCATCGAAGGGTGCGGGGTCTCGCGGGCGAGACCTCGGTGCAGCAAAGGTGGGCCAGTATGCGCCCTGTGCGGCGGCGCACCCGCTCATGCGCGCCTAAGTGGCCCGTCACCCGCGCCTAAGCTGCCTCTCACAGGCTGGTAAGAGCACGGTCCTAGAGTGAAACCACCGTCATCACTCAAGGAGACAACCATGAGAGTCCGTACCCTGACCCTGTGCATCGCCGCCGTGCCGGCGCTGGTGCTCGCCTCGTTCGCGCATGCGAGCGGCTACGCCGACCCTGACTATCCGCAGGCGTCGCATTCCACCATGTCGCGCGATGCGGTCGCCGCCGACGCCATGCGCGCGAACAACAGCATGCATCCGACCGAGGTCCTCGAATCGCAGGTGGCCACGCCCGTGTCGGGCCTGGACCGCGCGCAGGTGCAGGCCGAGGCCGTCCGCGCGAACAACAGCATGCATCCGACGGAGGTGCTCGAGTCGCAGGTGCAGCCGCCCGTGGCATCGGCGAACCCGCCCGCGAGCACCAGCGGCGAGTGAGCCGTCGGCGCTTCGCGCCGCGATGCATGAAACCGCCATCGGGGGCGGGTAAGCTCGCGGCCCATGAAGCGCAACAGCACTCCCAGCATTCCCGGATCTGCCGGCGGCAAGGCTTCTGCCGCCGGCAGCAGGACGTCGGCGGCGCCTGCCGCCGAC
>NZ_CEEDFC010000023.1:0-138620 GCF_979254005.1 Variovorax sp. AC103
ATCCGCGATCCTATGACTCGTCTCGTGGGCTCGGAGATGTGTATAAGAGACAGGGCGTGCACGGCGACGCCGCGCACGACCCGGCAGCTTCGTAGATCCGGTTCAGATCCGGTTGGTGCGCCGCGCGTAGAACAGCGCCAGCGCAATCCCTGTCACCGCTGCACCGCCCCAGGCCGCGGCGGGGCTGCGAAGCGCGCGCATCAGGCGAGCGCGCGTGCCCAAGGCGCCATCGTCGGCGTTCGCCGCGCTCTGCGCGGCCTGTTCCTTCAGGCTGAGCGGTCGCGCGACGTTAGGGTTTTCCTCACCCTCCAGCACGGCTTGGGAGATGTCGAGCGGAGTCATCGAGTCGTCGGCAATCGATGCAGGCAGGGCGGTGGAAGCAGCGGTCATGGGCTGGCCTTTCTTTTTTCTCTGAGGGAATGATCTGGCCTTCAAGACTGGCGCGGCCCCGCGCCCGCCGCATACAGCGAAGCGCCAACATTGAAGTAGGTCGATGCCCCAGCCTCGCCGCCGGGCCGCCGCGATGCAATCAAACGCCTCACTTTGTAAGCAATTTTGCAAATTCATGGAACAATTCGGCCGCCTCACCGGGCGGGTGCGGCGTATCTCGCCACACTCAAGACTCAATCAGGCAGGCGTTGACAAATCAGATGGTTTCCGACTCAGAGTTTCTTGCACAGGCGTTGATGGCGCACGGCGGATGCGCCGTGTGCGGCTACGACGCTTCGGAGCAGGTCACCTTCTGGAACGAGCGCTACCTGGCCTTCTTTCCGGAGGTGGTGCCGTTTCTGCGGGTCGGAACCACCTACCTCGAGACGCTGGAGCCCTTCCTGGCGGTGCAGCACCCCCAGGCCTCCCCGCAGGAGCGCGCCGACGCCGTGCGCAACGCGCTGCACCTGCAATCCCACGAGGAGGGCCCGCTCCAGTACCAGCGCGCCGACGGCCGCTGGCTCGAAATGCGCATGTTTCCCCGGCCCGGGGGCGGCCGCCTCAAGATGTGGACCGACGTGTCCGCGCAGAAGGCGCCCGGCACGCAGGGCAACCTGCTGCAGGGGCTGATGGAGGTCGCCAATGTGGGCCTGATCGTTCACGACGCGGCGGGGAGCCTGCGCTACGTCAACTCCCGGTTCTTCTCGGAGCATTTCCTCGGCCTCATCGAGCGGGTGCCGTCCATCGACCGGCGCGACTCCGGGCAGGGCGCCTACTGGCGGAAGTTCGAGGACATCTTCGGTGGCGACGACGCCTTTGCGGAGCTGTGCCGCAGCACCGACGCCGGCCCGCTCCAGGCCCTGCTCACGATGCGCGCGCGCACCGGGCGCTTCTACCGGGTCCAGGAGCAAGCCTGGGACATGGGCGGCATCGCCTGCGTGTGGACCCACGTGACCGAGCTGGTCCAGCGCGAGAACGCCCTGCTCGCCGCGCACCGCGAACTCTCGCTGCTCAACCGGCGCTTGGTCGACCTGTCCGAGACGGATCCCCTGACCGGGCTGCCCAATCGCCGCCGTTTCAACGACGTGCTGCAGGCGGCGCAGGCGGCCGTGCAGGGCGGCTCGCAAGGGGCCGTGGCCATCGTCGACCTGGACTATTTCAAATCGGTCAACGACCGCTTCGGCCACGACGCGGGCGACGTCGCGCTGGTGGAGGTCGCCAGGCGGCTGAGCGCGCTGGTCCCGGGCACGGCCTCCATCGCGCGGCTGGGAGGCGAGGAGTTCGGGTTGGTCTTCGAGGCGATGCCATTGGCGCAGGCGCATGCCTGCACCGAAGCCATCCGCGCGGCCTTCTCCGACCATTTGTTCTCCATCGATTCGGAAACGATCCCGCTCACCTTGTCGATCGGCATCGCACCATTGACGGCCACGCGCGACGCGAGCACGTCGCTCAAGGAGGCGGACATGGCGCTCCTGCGCGCCAAGGCAAGGGGCCGTGACTGCGTGGTGCTCGCGGGCCGCAACGCCGCCATTCCGCTGGACACC
Organism: Variovorax sp. AC103; assembly: GCF_979254005.1. Lineage (NCBI taxonomy): Bacteria > Pseudomonadati > Pseudomonadota > Betaproteobacteria > Burkholderiales > Comamonadaceae > Variovorax > Variovorax sp. AC103. The sequence goes on from NZ_CEEDFC010000023.1 coordinate 1,974, forward strand.
ACGCCCGCCGAAACCCCGGCGCCCAGCGAAACGCTTGTTTTGCTGGACGCCTTCGCGGGCGACATCGACCTGAGCGCGGCCGACCTGGGCGACAAGTACGGCACCGCGAACGAGCATCCCGTCTTTGCCCGCTCCAGCTGGAAAAAGGCCATGGAGGACGGCGCGACCTTCGACCACTACTGGGGCTGGGTGGAATACCAGATCTCCGCGAGCCTGCAGTCGCCGGAAACCGAGTAGCCCGGGCGTCGAGGGTCGAAACGGCCCGCTTAAAATCGTTCCCCCGCAGCAGGGCGTCCCGGCCGGCTGCGGGTTTTTGCTTTTCCGGGGCCATGTAGAGGACCACCATGTACAAAAACCTCGCGGGCCGCGCCGTTCTGGCGTGGGTTGCCGCTTGCTGTTTGTCTCCCGCTTTTTCCCAGACGCCGCAGCCGCCGAAGGTGCCGCTGAAGATCGGCTTCGTCTACGTCACGCCCGTCACCGATGCCGGCTGGGTGCGCCAGCATGAAGAGGGCCGCCAGGCCGTCGCAACGGCGCTGGGCGACAGGGTGAAGACCACCTATGTCGAGAACGTGGCCGAGGGCGCCGATGCCGAGCGCGTCATTCGCGACCTCGCGCAGCAGGGCAACACCCTCATCTTCACGCCGAGCTTCGGCTACATGGAGCCGACGCTGAAAGTGGCGAAGGACTTTCCCGACGTGAAGTTCGAATCCGTCACCGGCTACAAGACCGCGCCCAATGTGGCGACCGCGAACGCGCGCTACTACGAAGGCCGCTACCTCGCGGGCATCGCGGCCGGCCGCATGACGAAGAGCAACGTGGCCGGCTATGCGGCGGGCTTCCCGATTCCCGAGGTGCTGCAGGGCATCAACGCGTTCACGCTCGGCATGCGCTCGGTGAACCCCGACGCGAAGGTGATCGTGGTGTGGCTCAACGAATGGTTCGATCCGCCGAAGGAGCGCGACGCGACGATGGCGCTGTTCAACCAGAACGCCGACGTGGTCGCCTTCCACACCGGCTCCACGGCCGTGATGGCGGCGGCGCAGGAGCGCGGCAAGATGGCCATCGCCTACCACTCCGACATGCGAAAGATCGCGCCCGACGCGCAGCTCGTCGCCGTCACCCACCAATGGGGCGGCTACTACACGCAGCGTGCCAGGGCCGTGCTCGACGGCGGCTGGAAGAGCGGCAACGTCTGGGGCGGCGTGAAGGAAGGAATGATCCGCGTCGGCGACTTCGGCACCCGCGTGCCGAAGGCGGTGCAGGACGAGGTGCTCGCGCGGCAGCAGGACATCGCCACCGGCAAGCTGCAGCCGTTCCGGGCGGTGAACGGCGACGTGCGCGACAACGAAGGCCGCGTCACGATCGCCAAGGGCACGCAGCTGGGCGACGAGCAGATCCTGAAGATGAACTGGCTCGTGCAAGGCGTGCAGGGGCGGGTGTCCGGCCCGACCAGGTAAGCGGGCGTGCCTTTAGCGCCGGGCGCATGCACGACCGCGTCTAGCCGTCGGCGAAGGCCTCGGCGCCGATCATGGACTGCACCCGGGCGGCAAGCTGCGTGCGGTTTTCGACATGCAGCTTGCGAAACGCATTGCCTAGGTGGAAGCGCACGGTGGGCAGCCCCACGGCCATGCGCTTGGCGATGAGCTTGTCGGGGCATCCCGAGACCACTAGCGCCGCCGCCTCGGCCTCGCGCTGGCTCAACGCGGACTTGCGCTGCAGCAGCTCGCTGACGCCCTCGTGCGCGCGCATCGACGAGGTCGGCCCAGCCTGCCATTTGAAGCGTGCCAGCGCGCCCGCGAACGCGGGCTCGACCAGGCGCAGCGCCTCGATCTCGTTCGCGTCGAAGTTGCCGCGTTCGCGGTGGCGCCAGATGCGCATGTCGCCGGTGCATTCGCCGTCGGCGAAGACATACACGTTCACGCCCCAGTGCATGCGGTCGCGTTTCAGGAAGTCGTTGAAGAACTCGGTGCGCGACAGGTCCTGCTGGCAGAGGATCTGCGTGGCCAGCGTGGGGTGGCGGCGTTCCATCATCGGAAAGGTCAGCGGGTCGACGAAGCGGTAGTACTCGTCCCAGCTGCGCAGGTTTTCCACCGACATGTTCAGCGCCTTCACGCGCGCGAAGCACTGCGCGGCGGCGTCCCAGGTGAAGGACACGTAGGTGTCCGCGTGCAGCAGGTCGAGCATGGGCAAGGCCAGGTCGGCGCGCAGGGCGTCGGGGTCGGTCGCTTCGGCCAGCAGCCGCATGACGTCGCCCAGGGCGCGCGTCTGTGTCGTGGAGAGGTGCATGGCAGGGGTCAAGCAAAGACCGTGCGAACTTCAGTGCTGGCGATGCTAGCCCCGGCAATCGCCGCGGGTATCGGGGCCGACCCGTAGGCCACCTATCAATCGTGCTAGGTGTGAGCGGCTGCGGCGATTCCTAGCATCGGGTCATCGTTACGGGAACTCACATGAACCTCACACAACTGGGCGTCGCGCAACTGCGGCGCGAACTGCGGTCGGGCGCGGTGCGCAGCATCGACGTGGCCGACGCGCTCATCGCGCGCACCGAGGCGCACGCCGCGCTGAACGGCTACGTCGCCTTCGACCCCGAGGGCCTGCGTACCCAGGCCAGGGACGCCGATGCGCGCATCGCGGCAGGCGAAGACCTGCCGCTGCTGGGCGTGCCGGTGGCGCTGAAGGACAACATCGACGCGGTCGGGCTGCCCAGTTCGGCGGGCACGGGCGCGCTGCTGGGCCTGCACCCCCCGCAGGACGCCGAAGTGGTGCAGCGGCTGCGCAAGGCCGGTGCGCTGATCGCCGGCAAGGCGAACATGCACGAGCTGGCGATGGGCATCACCACCAACAACAGCGTGACCGGCGCCGCACGCAACCCATGGGATGCATCGCGCATTCCGGGTGGCAGCAGCGGGGGCTCGGGCGTGGTGGTGGCGGCCGGCCTGGTGCCCGCGGCCATCGGCACGGACACCGGCGGTTCCGTGCGCGTGCCTGCCGCGCTCTGCGGCGTGGTCGGCCTGCGCCCGACGACCGGGCGGGTACCGGGCCGGGGCATCGCGCCCATTTCGCTGACCCGCGATGCCGCCGGACCCCTTGCGCGCAGCGTCGAAGACTGCGGCTTGCTCGACGGCGTGCTCAGTGGCAATGCGCAAGCGCTGGTGCCCGTGTCGCTGCAAGGCGTGCGGCTGGGCCTGCCGGGGCCGGCCTTCTGGGAAGGGCTGGCGCCTGGCGTGCACAGCGTCGCGCAGGAGGCCATCGAGCGCCTGCGCACGGCCGGCGCGCAGCTGGTCGAGGTGCCTCTGCCCGCGCTGGCGGGCTTCAACGAGGCGGCGGGTTTTCCGATTGCGCTGTACGAATTCGTCAGGGACATGGGCGACTACCTGCAGTACGCGCAGCGCGGCGTGAGCCTGCGGCAATTGGTCGACGCCATCGGCAGCCCCGACGTGGCGGCCATCGTGCAGCCGCTGCTGGGCGAAGGCGCGGTGCCCGAGGCCGTGTATGCGCAGGCACTGCAGGCGCGGCGCGGGCTGCAGGCCGTCTATGCCGAAGCCTTCGCCGCGCATGGCGTGCGGGCGCTGCTGTTCCCCACCACGCCGCTGACCGCCGCGCCGGTGGGCCACGACGTGACCGTGCAGCTGAACGGCGAAGCGCTGCCGACCTTTGCCGCCTTCATCCGCAACACCGACCCGGGCAGCAACGCCGGCATTCCCGGCGTGACGCTGCCCGCCGGCCTGGCGGGCGGGTTGCCGGTGGGGCTGGGCCTGGACGGTCCGGCGGGCAGCGACCGTGGCCTGCTGGCGCTGGCCGCCGCCGTCGAGGCGGTGCTGCCTCCCTTGCCATCCGTGCCCTGGATGCGCTGAGCGCGCCCGGCCCGATTCCGTCTTTCTTCATTGCAACCAGGAGTTCTCATGGACCGTCGTACCTTTCTCCACGGCATTGCAGCCGCAGCAGCCGTCAGCTCGGCGGGCGTGCGCGCGGCCTCGCCGCTCAACGTGGCCGTGATGCTGCCGATGAGCGGGCCGGCCGGACTCTTCGGCCCCTCGGCCAAGGCCTGCGCCGAGCTGGCCGTGCAGACGATCAACGCGCGCGGCGGCGTGCTGGGCCGCACCCTCAACCCGCTGTTCGGCGATGCGGGGCTGCCGCCCGCCGAGGCCTCGCAGACCGCGCTGAAGCTCTGGAAGGGGCAGGGCGCGCAGGCGGTCATCGGCATGCACGACAGCGCGGTGCGCGGCGCGCTGGTGGGGCTTTTCAAGGGCCAGGTGCCGTACTTCTACACGCCGGTGTACGAAGGCGGCGAGTGCGCGCGCGGCACCTACGTGAACGGCGAGACGCCGGCGCAGCAGCTCGCACCGGTCATTCCCTGGCTGGCGGCGGAACGCAAGCCGAAGAAGTGGTACCTGATCGGCAACGACTACGTTTGGGGCCGCAACACCAACGCCGCGGCCAAGGGCTACATCGCACAGACGGGCGCACAGGTGGTGGGCGACGAGTACCTGCCTTTCACCGCCGACAACTTCGACTCCAGCCTCGCGCGCATCCGCGACAGCGGGGCCGATGCGGTGCTGGTGTCGCTGGTGGGCGGTGCCTCCGTCACCTTCAACAAGGCCTTCGCGAGCTTCGGCCTGGCCGACAAGACGATCCGCCTGGGTTCGCTGCTCGAGGAGAACACGCTCGCCGGCATCGGCCCGGCCAATGCGCGCAACCTGTATTCGAGCGCGGGCTACTTCGCCAACATCGAGACGCCCGCGGCCAAGGCCTTTTCGGACGCGTACTTCAAGCGCTTCGGCGCGCAGGCGCCCGCGCTCAACGGCCTGGCCGAGTCGGTGTACGAAGGCTTCCTGATGCTGGAGGCCATGGCCGCGCGCGCCAAGTCGCTCGACGTGGCGAAGATGGAGCCAGCGAGCGAAGGCGCGAGCTACAGCGGCCCGCGGGGCGCAGTGACCATGCACGCGCGCCACGTCGACCAGGACATCTACCTCGCCGACGTGGGTGAGAAGGGCTTTCGCGTGGTGAAGACCTTCCCGCACATCGCGTCCGGCCAGACCTGCAAGGTGTGACGCCGCCATGGACACCAGCTGGTTGCTGCACGCGCTGAACCTGGCCTACGCGCTGGCGACGCTGGGCCTCACCACGCTCGGGCTGGCGGTGGTGTTCGGCCTGCTGGGCGTGATGAACATGGCGCACGGCGAGTTCGTGATGCTGGGCGCCTATGCGGTCGTCACCGTGCAGTCCTGGGGCTGGCCGATCGCCACGGCCATGCCGCTGGCCATGCTGGTGTGCGGCGTGCTGGGCTATGCGGTGGAGCGCTGGCTGATCCGCCCGCTGTATGCGCGGCCCTTCGACACGCTGCTGGCCACCTGGGGCCTGGCGATGGTCATGCGCAAGACGGTCGAGGCAGTGTACGGGCGCGGCTACCGCAACATCGAAAGCACGCTGGGCGCGCCGGTGTCGCTGGGCGGCGTGCAGTACCCGGGCTACCGGCTGGCGCTGATCGCGCTGGCGGTGGTGCTGATGATTGCGCTGGCGCTCTGGTACCGGCGCAGCACCATGGGGCTGCGGGTGCGTGCGATGACGGGCAACCCCGTGCTCGCGCAGGCGCTGGGCATCGACACGCGCCGGCTCGCGTCGCAGACCTTCGTCATCGGCGTGGTGCTGGCCGGCGCGGCAGGCGTGCTGCTGGCGCCGCTGGTGCGCATCGAGCCCGGCATCGGCGTCGACTACCTGCTCGACTCCTTCTTCGTGCTGGTGGTCGGCGGGCTGGGCACGCTGGGCGGCTTCGGCGGCGGCGTGGGCGTGATCGGCGGCACGCAGTCCGTGGTGAGCAGCCTCTCGGGCCAGACCAGCGGCTACGCGGTGGTGCTGGTGTTGTCGATCCTCTTTCTCTGGTTGAAACCGAATGGACTCTTTGGACGCCGTTGATTCTTCGCTGGCGGCCCGGACGCTCGTCGCGCCCGCGCGGCGCTGGCGCCTGCCGGTGCCCGGGCCGTGGCTGCTGGGCGCGGGGCTGGTGGCGCTGCCGTTCGCGTCGAACGACTTCATCGCCTACCAGATCGCGCTGTTCCTCATCTACGGCATCGCGACGCAAGGCGTGGCGCTGTGCTGGGGACGGCTGGGCTTCCTGCCGCTGGGGCATGCGCTGTTCTTCGGCCTGGGCGCCTACCTGGCCGGCGGCACGCTCAAGGCGGCGCAGCAGCAGCCGGCGTGGTTCGCGGCCCTGCCGCTGGCGTTGCTGCTGCCCGCGGCGATGGCCTACCTGACGGCGCGGCTGGTGTTCGCGCGCAGCCACCGCAGCGGGCCGTTCTTCTCGCTCATCACGCTGGCGATGACGATGCTCGGCTTCCTGGCGGCGCAGCAGTGGAGCGCGGTCACGGGCGGCTTCAACGGCATGGCCGACATTCCCGAAATGCCCGGCACCGAGCGCTACAGCACCTTCTACTGGGTGGTGGCCGCATGCGCGCTGTGCACCACGCTGCTGCTGGCCGGCGTGTTGCGTCGGCCGCTGGGCCTGCTGTGGAGCGCGCTGGCGCAGAACGAAGAGCGCCTGCAGCTCTTCGGCTACGCCACCGACCGCATCAAGGCGGTGGCCTTCGCGTTCTCCGCGATGTTGGCCGCGCTGGCCGGTGCGCTGTTCGCGATGCACCAGGGCATCGTCACGCCGCTGACCATGGGGTTCGTGCTGTCGACGGAGTTCGTCATCTGGGCGGCGGTCGGCGGCAAGTCAAGCCCGCTGGGCGCGCTGCTGGGGGCGGTGTTCGTGGGGTATGCGTCTTCGGAGTTGCGCGACCACTTCGCCTACTGGGAAGTGGCGGTCGGCGCGATCTTCATCGCGGTCGTGCGTTTCCTGCCCGACGGACTGGCGGGGCTTGCCGCGATGGGGCGCCGATTCTCCGGGCGCACCGACGATGCGCACGCGCTGCCCAGAACACCGGCACCGCCGGTGCAGGCGCAGGGCGGCAGCGTGAGCCTCGCGTTCGAGCAGGTGGCCTGCGCGCAGGGTGGCGTGCGCATCCTCGACGGCCTGGCGTTCGACCTGCAGGGCCCCGGCCTGCGCTGCGTGATCGGCCCCAACGGCGCGGGCAAGACGTCTGCCTTCAACGTGATGACCGGCCGACTGCCGCTGCGCGCCGGACGCATCCTGCTCGACGGCGTCGACATTTCGGGCGCCACCGCATGGCGCGTGGCCCGGCAGGGCGTGGGCCGCAAGCTGCAGATTCCGTCGGTGTTCCCCGGCCTGAGCGTGAGCCAGAATCTGGACGTCGCGTTGTGGGCCGGACGCCTGCGGCCGACCGCAACGCTGCAGCGCGGCGCGCTCGCCTGGGACAGCGCCTTGCGCGGCGAACTGCTCGACCTGTTTCCCTCGCTTGCCAGGCAACTGCATGCGCCGGCGGGCAGCCTGTCGCAGGGCGAGCGCCAGGCGCTGGAGTTCGTGATGACCATGCTGCCGCAGCCGCGCCTCGTGCTGCTCGACGAGCCGTGCGCGGGCCTTTCTCCCGGCGAGACGCACCACATGATCGAGGCCATCAAGACGGCGACCGGGCGCCTGGGTGCGGCCGCGCTGGTCATCGAGCACGACATCAGCGCGGTGGCTTCCATCGGCGGCGAGGTGTACGTGCTGCACCAGGGCAAGCTGCTGGCGCGCGGACCGCTGGCGCAGATCCAGGCCGACCCGGCCGTGCGCGCGGTCTATGCGGGAGCACGCAAATGAGCGCGAACCTGCTCGACTTTTCCGACGTGGTCTGTGGCTACGGAGACACCATGGTGCTGCGCGGCCTTGGCGGGGCGGTCGGCGCTGGCCGCGTGCTGGGCGTGCTCGGGCGCAACGGCGTGGGCAAGACCACGCTGATGCGCGCGCTCACCGGCTTCCTGCCGCTGAAGCAGGGCCGCGTCGCGCTCGCCGGGCGCGACCTGGCGCGTTTGCCGCCGCAGCAGCGCCTGGCCGCGGGCATGGCCTACGCGCCGCAGGAGGACGTGGTCTTCGGCGACCTCAGCGTGAGCGAGAACCTGTGGCTGCACCTGCGCGGGCGAGACCCGGCACGCTATGCCGACGGCCTTGCCGCATTTCCGCGGCTGGCCGAGCGCATGGGCCAGCGCGCCGGCTCGCTCAGCGGCGGCGAGCGCAAGCTGCTGTCGTTCACCCGAACCCTCGGGTTGCGCGCACCGCTCGCCATCCTCGACGAACCAACCGAGGGCGTGCAGCCCGAGAACATCGAGCGCATGGCCACGCTGGTGCGCGCGCGCAAGGCCGAGGGCGCCGCGTTCGTCATCGTCGAGCAGAACCTCGAGTTCCTGCTGCAGGTGGCCGACGATATCCTGGCCATCGACCACGGCGAATGCTCGCTCGCGGGCGCCACCGCCGACCTGCCGCGCGAGACGCTGGAACGGCACCTCGTGGTTTGACCTCTCGCAGGCGCGCTCAAGCGGCGAGCGTTCGGCGGCCTAGAAAGAAGGCATCGCGCCCAGCGCCTTGGCGGAGCGGGCCAGCCCTTCGAGGATCCTGCCGGACACCGCCGCCGGAAAGTGCGGCGGCAAGCGCGCGCCGACCCGGTCGATCACGCCCGGCGTTGCAGCGAGCACGCGCTGGATGAGGTTTTCTGCTTCCGGGCCGTAGTGGCATTTTTTTGCCATGGCGTTGAAGTGGCGGCGCTGGACGGTCTTGAAGGGATAGTGCTTGCTCTTGCCGATCAAGGCCATGGCGAGCTTGGCCTCGTGCCTGGAAAACTGGTTGGGCCCGTTGCCCTCCACCGGCCAGATGGACATCACGTCGTAGATGGGCGTCAGCCTGTAGCGGCCCATCGGGAGCCACGCGATGCTGAAGTTCTTTGCGTGGCCGTCGGGTGCACCGAGCATCCAGAAGAGCAACTGCACGGTGAGCAGCGTGGCCAGGTCTTTCTGTGCATCGACCGAGCTCCGAAGCACGTCCGCCAGGTCGATCAGGCCGGGCCCGCCGTCGGCCTCGTACTTCAGGTGCGACGGCTTGCCCAGGGCCTGGCAGAAGTCTTCCTGCGGCAGGCGCAGCCACCAGTTGCCGGACGAGTGCAGCCGGCGATCGAAGCGCTCGACGGCCAGCACCTTTTGCGACCCGAAGCGCAGCACGGCCGTCAGCGGCACGGGAATGCCGTATTCCTGGAGGATGTTCAGGCAGAGCCACTCGTTCTCGACCGAGGTGCTGAAGTCGGCCTTGCGATGGCCGACCAGGCCCAGCGGCAACTTCAGGATGTGCGTGGTGGGGGTCGAGCCGTGCGGGCGCACCCACTGGCCCTGGTGCCACAGGAGCGCAGTCTTTTCCTGCGCACCGGCCAGGGAGATGCGCAGCTCGTCTTCAGGCGCGGATTGCCCTGCGAACCTGCCGGGGTCTACCGTTTGCTGCAGCAGCTTCTCGACGTCGGCCTCGGTCATCGGCTCGCCCTCGATGTGCTCTGGATGCGCCGGGCCGTCGTGCTCGCCCAGCAACTGGATGGCGCCGACGCAGTCGCGTCCGATGGCCTGCAAGAGGTCGAACGGCTGTGTGGTGCGCGTCCTGAATCGGCTTGCAATGCGCTCGCGAATGGGCTGGCTGTCGGGCAGCAGGTTGTCGAAGTAGTTCTGGACGACTGCGCCCTTGTGGGTGAAGCCTCCGACCAGCGGCAATGACAGCGAGAGGGGGCGTCCTGCCGGCGAGCCGACCCAGGCTTCGTCGTAGATCAACTCGTCCGCCCCGCGCTCGGGAATGCGCCAGATGCCGACGCGCTCGCCGTTGGCCCAAATGGAAAGCGCGGGGGCGTTCGATGCGCGCGCCACGCTCACCACTCTGAAGGAGGCGCAGGCTCGTCGGCGACATGCCTCGGGTCTGGATGGTCGGCGCCTGTCGGGTAGGTCGAGAGCCTTGCCGGGTTCTTCGAGCCGACCAGAATTTCGAGGCCCAGTACGCTGAAGAGGGCCAGCAGTTGCTCCAGGCTCACCGAGCCGGGGTTGAGCTCCATGTGGGACATGCGGCTTTGGCTGATGCCGAGGCGCTCGGCCAGCTTCACCTGGGAAATGCCCGACTCCTTGCGAGCGGCCTTGAGCAGTACGCCGAGCTGTGAGGGGACCGAAAGAACTTGCTGCATGGGGGTTACCGATGAGGTGGGTAACCGGAAGATTATCGATTTAATGGGTATTTGTCAAAATAACCATCAAATGGGTAATAAGACAAATACCCAGCAAATGGGTAAATTGATCTTCCCCGGCGCCTCACCCCAGCGCGACGTCGAACAACGCGCGAATCAACGGCCGGTCTTGGCGCACCGACAAGCAGCACAGCGAATAGCCGATCGACAACTCGTCGTCGTCGATCATCACAGCGGCGAGGCCCGGCAGCGGAATGAACTCGACCTGCGTCACGAAACCGATGCCCATGCCGTTGACCACCGCATGCAGGATGGCCTCGCGGCTGTTGATCTCCATGACGCAGTTCAGGCGCACGCTCTTCTCCTGGCACGCCCGCTCGACGCGATGGCGGGTCTTCGAGCCGGGCTCGCGCAGGATGACCATCTCGCCCTCGATGTCGTTGGTGGAGATCGAGGCGCGCCGGGTCCACGGATGGTTCTCGGGCACCACCGCCACGATGCGTTCGTCGCGGTAGGGCGCCACATGCAGCCCCTCGACGGCGGCCGACTCGGCCAGGATGCCCACGTCGATGTCGAAGTCCTGCAGGCCGCGCAGCGTCGACGCCTCGGAGCCGATGGACACCGTGAGTTCCAGCGACGGGTGCGCCTGACGGAAGTGGCGCGCCAGTTCCAGCGCAATGGGCGGGGACACGGCGCCCACGCGCACCAGACCGACCTTCAGCTTGTGCGCGCTCTGCAGGAACTGCATCGCTTCCTCTTCCTGTCCGAACAGGCCCTGGGTGATGGCATAGAGCCGCTCACCCGCCGAGGTCAACCGCACGCTGCGGCCCGTGCGAAGAAAAAGCTCGACGCTGAAGCGCGTCTCCAACGCCTTGACCTGGTCGGTCACCGTAGGCTGGCCGATGTGCAGGGCATTGCGCAGGCTCGGAGCATCGCGCCGCTGCGGGCATGGCGGGCATGGCGGGCGTGGCGGATACCGGCGGTCAGTGCGCGTCGAGCTCGAGCCGCTCCAGGTCGGCCAGCATGGTCGGGCCGCTCGGCTCCCAGCCCAGCTGCCGGCGTGTCCGCGTGCTCACCGCCGCCATGTCGTGGTTCGCGAACATGGCGAGCCAGCCGAAGGTGGCGCCAGCCTCTTCGGCGGCGATGGACGCCGTCGGCAGACCCAGTCGGCGGCCCAGCGTTTCGGCGATGTCGCGAAACGCCACGCCCGTCTCCGCCACCGCGTGGTACTTGGCCCCGGGCTCGGCCCGCTCGAGCGCCAGCCGGTACAGGCGAGCCACGTCCAGGATGTGCGCCGCGGGCCAGCGGATGCTGCCGTCCCCGGTATAGGCGCACACGCCCTTGTCGCGGTAGGCCTCGATCACGTACGTGATGAGCCCCTGCCGGCGCGTGTCGTGCACCTGCGGCAGGCGCACGACGGACACGCTGATGCCGTGCGTGGCCAGGGCCGCGGCGGCTTCTTCGGATGCGGCGCGCGGGTTGGTCTGCGAGCTGACCGTCGCGCCGTCCTCGGTCGCCGGCTGGTCGGGCGCGGTGTTGGCGATGGCCGTGCCGGAGGTGACGAGCAAGGGGCGTTTCGAGCCCGACAGGGCTGCGCCGAGCGTGCCGATGATGCGCCGGTCGTCCTCGCAGTTCGCCGCGAACTTCGAGAAGTCGTGGTTGAACGCGAGGTGGATGACGCCGTCCGAACGGGCCACGCCCTGCCTGAGGATCTCCGCGTCGTCGATCGATCCGCTGAGCACCTCGGCCCCGGCGGCCGCCAGTGCGGCGGCCTTCTCCCGCGAGCGGCAGAGGCCCAGCACGCCGTGCCCCGCCGCGATCAATTCCTTCACCACCGCCGAGCCGATGAAGCCGGTGGCACCTGTGACAAATACCTGCATGGAACAGTCTCCAAAACGTCGATGCACGGACTGTCCGCGCTGCGCTCATCCCGGTAAAGTAGTGAACGCATCATGGTATGAAAACCAACAGGATGAACAAGCGCGTGGTGCCCAGCTTCGGCACCGCCTTGTCGATCAAGCCGCCGGTTCAAACTCGCGCGCGACGTTCGCTCGCCAGCTGGAAGATGCAATCTCCCCGCCGAACCATCGCGATCGCCCGCTTGCAGATGACCTCGCCGTCGCCGGGGAAGTACACCGTCTCCGGCTCGCGCTTCGGGCTCGCCGGGAAATGCACCAGAGCGGCCGGCTGGCCCTTCTTGACAACCGCACCCAGCTCGACGAGCGGTTCGTGGACACCCTCGTCCATTGCATAGACATAGTGCAGCGCGCGGTCGATGTGCATGAGCCGCGGCACGGCCGGTGGCCTGGGCGGCACGATGGCGCCCTGCAGCACGCCGATGAAGCCCAGCAGGTGGAGCAGGCCCTGCCTGCCTTGCGCGACCAGCGATGCATCCACCGCGCCGCCGCCGCCGAGTTCGGTCAGGAAGCAGATCGCGCCCTGGCGCCGCGCCGCCGCCGTCACATTGACCGCGTTCGGCTGGTACAGAAACGCCCGTGGCAAGCCGAAGGCGTTGAGCAGGCCGGTGACGCGCGTCTCTTCGTCGGCATCGCGCGGCTCCAGTCCCATCATGTTGGCGCCGTCGTACATGAGCGAGGAGCCGCCCGAGTGCAGGTCGACCATGTACTGGGCCCGCGAGAGCAGGGTGTGCTCGATGTAGTGCGCAATGACCTGCGAGGGCGTTCCCTGCGGGTCGCCGGGGTATAGCCGGTTGAGGTTGCCGTCGTCGAGCGGCGAGGTGCGAAGCCCCGCCTCGGCCGCCGGCGCGTTCGCCATCGGCAGCAGGATCAGCTGGCCCTGCACCATGTCCGCGTCGATTTCGCGGATCAGCCGCGACACGATGATCTGCCCTTCGTACTCGTCGCCGTGCGTGCCCGCGCTCACGATCACCACGGGGCCTTCGCCACGGCGGATCGAGGCGATCGGGATCGGCAGCCAGCCGTAGGCCGAGCGGTGCACCGAATGCGGCAGCCGCAAGAAGCCGATGTGCTTGCCCTCGGCATCGAGATCGATGTCGCAGCGAATGGGGTTGGGAGCGCTCATTTCCAGGCCGTGCCTTTCTTCATGTTGCCGACCATGTCGTAGCCCGGCGCGACATGCTCGTTCGCGAGCTTCTGCAGCGTGCCGTCGGCCGCCATGTCGTTGATGGCCTTGTTCATGGCCTCGAGCAGCGCGGGAGAATTCCTGGGCACGACCGCGGCGCCCAGCGAATACACGACCGGCTCGCCCACCGACTTGATCGGCAGGTTGTTCACTGTCTTCATCTTGTAGCCGTTGAAGTACGAGTCGACGATGGCATCGATGCGCCCGTTGACCAGGTCGTTGAACACGAAGCCGCCGCCGTCGTAGGCCTTGATGTCGGAGGCCGGCAGGTTGCGCCTTGCCCACATCTCGTTTGTGGTGCCGGCACTCACGCCCACCCTTTTGTCCTTCAGGGAGGCGGGGTCCACGATGTCGGTGTTTTTCGCGTGCACCCAGATGCGGAAATCCTGCACGGTGTAGGGCACGGTGAAGTCGACCACCTTCGCGCGCTCCTCGGTGCGCGCCAGGCTGTTGACAACCACGTCGTACTTCTTGGCGTTCACGCCGTCGATGAAGTGCTTGAATTTGTCCGCGACGAACTCGACCTTGGCCACACCCAGCCGCCGGAAAATCTCGCGCGCCACGGCCACGTCGTAGCCGGCGGGCTGGTTGTCGGCGCCCACGTAGCTCCACGGCGGGCTCTCCTGCGTGTTCGCGACGAGCACCACACCCTTCTTCTGAAGGCGTGCCAGCGACTCATCGGCCTGGGCCGCGGCCAGGGTCCAACCGCCCGCTGCCAGCGAAAGCAGCGCGAGGCTGAAGATGCGTCGAGCCCGGTTCATTGCTTTTCCTCTTGCGCGATCTGCGCCGACATCTGGTAGCTCACCCCGAGCAGCCGGTTCGAAAGCCTGTCGATCGTGCCGTCGGCGCGCATCTCCCGGATCGCCTTGCTCACCGCTTCGCGCAGCGCGGGCTGGTTCTTCGGCATCGCCGCGGCCGAGAGCTGGTACGTCAGGATCGGGCCGACCTCCTTGATCGGCAGCTTGTTCACGCTCGCGTAGCGCATGCCGCCGAAGTGGGAGCTGATGAGCGCGTCGATGCGGCCGATGGCGATGTCGTTGAAGACCAGCCCGCCGTTGTCGTAAGTCACGATCTCCGAGCCAGGCAGATTCGCACGCGACCACGATTCGTTGCTGGTGCCCGCGGTGACGCCGACGCGCTTGCCCTTGAGGTCCGGGCGGTCCTTGATGTCTGTGTTGGACGTGCGCACGAAGATGCGAAAGTCTTCCAGGCCGTAGGCGACGCTGAAGTCGACCTGCTTCTCGCGCTCGGGCGTGGGAGTCAGGTCGTTCATCACGAGTTCGTACTTGCCGGCCTTCAATCCTTCGACGAAATTCTTGAAGAGATCGGCAACGAATTCCACCCGAGCGACGCCGATGCGCCTGGCCACTTCCTTGGCCACCTCGACGTCGTAGCCTGCCGGCTGGTTCTTGTCGTCGAGCATGCTCCAGGGCGGGCTGGCCTGCGTGTTGGCCACGCGGATCACGCCGCTGGCGCGCGCGTTCGCAAGGAGATCGGCCTGCTGTGCAGCGGCGCTGGGAGCAAGCAGTGCGCCGAAGGCCGACACGGCGAACAGGCTGCAGATCAGGTGGCGTCTGGAAGGAACTCGGTTCATGGCGCTTGTGCAGGTTGGAGGTCGATGAATGAGCGCGATCTTGTCGCGCGTCATGGCCTTGCCACAATCCGGCGCCGGTAGTTGCTCAATAAGCGCAGCTTATGCACCAATCAGGGAAACTACTATCCCCGTTTAGGTGCCTTCCGCGGAACCGAGACGGCCGCGCCACCCACGGCCTCCCGCACGCGCTTGAGGTCTGCGTCGAGTTGGATGCGCATGACGCGCAGCAGTTCCTTCGCGTTGTCGGACAGCGGCACGCCCGGCCTGAAGACGAGCAGCGACGTCGATGGAATGTCGAACGTCATCGGCTTGAGCAGCAACCCGCGCGAGACATAGTCGAGCGCCATCACCGGGTGGGCCATGCCCATGCCGACGCCTTGCAGCGCGAACTCGCACACCGAGTTGGAGTAGGGCGTCTCGATCACCGGCCGCAAGCTCCTGCCCTCGGCCGCCAGCGCCTCGTCGAGCGCGCGCCGCCCGACATCTTCCGGATTGAGCGCGATGAACGGGTGGCTTGCCAGGTCGTTCGCGTCGAGGATCTTCTTTCGCGCCAGCGGGTGCTTCGCGTTCATGACGATCACGCCGTACACGGCCGCGAAGGGGGAGTGCTCGAGGCCGGTGACCGACAGTTCCTCGGCCATCAAGCCGAAATCGAGCTGGCCGGCGGACACCTGCTGGTACACCTCGCGCGAGCTCATGACCTGGAACGACAACTGGATCTGTCGCTGCTCGAGCCCGAACGCCGCAATGGCCCGCGGCATGAAGCCGGTGCCCAGCGCAGGCAGCGAGCCGATGGCCAGGCGCCCGAGGCCGAAAGACTTGAGGCTGCGAATGCGGTGCTCGATCATCTCGAGGCCCGTGAAATAGCGGTCGACCTCGACCATCAGCGCCACCGCCTCCTGCGTCGGCACCAGGCGCCCGCGCACCCGCTCGAACAGGCGCAACTCGCAGGCCAGTTCGAACTTGCGCAGCGACTGGCTCACCGCCGGCTGCGACACGCCCAGCAGGTTCGCGGCCTGGCTGGTGGTGCCGGCGCGCATCACGGCGCGAAAGACCTCGATGTCGCGCTTTTCCATCCATAACCTCCGCTTATTGAGCGAGTCATCCACGCTGTTGAGTTGACAGGACGCCTGACAAATACTTCAACGCATCGCCAAGACAACCTAACCTGGACGAATAGCATAAATGCAATCAATTGCCTCAACTAATGACCAGTTCGAGAGCCTGTCACCCCCCGTGGTGCGTGGATCGACCGTCGTCTTCAAGACCTTCGACGACTTCGTGCAACGCAAGAGCCGGCAGCCCGACGGCTTCAGCTACGGCATCACCGGCACGCCGACGGCGCGGGGCCTGGAGAAGAAGATCGCGGCGCTCGAAGGCGGCCGTCACTGCGTCGTCACGCCCTCGGGCCAGTCCGCGCTGATGACCACGGTGATGGCCTTCCTGCGCGGCGGCGATCACCTGCTGGTGTCAGCCGCCTGCTACGGCGCGCTCAAGACCTTCGCGCAGAAGTGGCTGGCCGGCATGAACGTCGAGGTGGAGTTCTATCCGGCGGCCATCGGCGCGGAGATCGAATCGCTGATCCGGCCGAACACCCGGATGATCTGCATGGAGTCGCCCGGCACCGTGACCATGGAGATGCAGGACACGCCCGCCATCGCGGCGGTGGCACGCCGGCGCGGCGTGCTCACGATGATGGACAACACCTGGGCCAGCCCGCTCGGCTTCCGGCCGCTGGAGCACGGCGTGGACTTCAGCATCGAGGCCGCCACCAAGTTCTTCGGCGGCCACTCCGACCTGCTGATGGGCAGCATCAGCATGAACGACCATGCGCACTACGAGGTGCTGCGCGAGACGCAGAGCATCCTGGGCCAGCAGGTGAGCCCGGACGATTGCTTCCTGGTGCTGCGCGGCCTGGAGACCCTCAAGCTGCGGCTCGAAGCCCAGAGTGCGTCGACGCTGCGCGTGGCGCGGTGGCTGGCAGATCAACCCGAGGTCGAGCGCCTGCTGTACCCGCCGCTGGAGTCGGACCCGGGCCACGCGCTGTGGAAGCGCGACTTCCGCACCAACGGCTGCCTCTTCTCGCTGGTGCTCAAGCCGGGGCCCGAGCGTGCCTTCCATGGCTTCTTCGATTCGCTCAGGCAGTTCGTCATCGGCGCGAGCTGGGGCGGCGTGCACAGCCTGGCGGCCTACTATCCCGCGGCGCTGCAGGCCGAGCGCGTGTTTCCTGCCACCGACCAGCCGGTGATTCGCCTGTCGATCGGGCTGGAAGCGACCGACGACCTGATCGCCGACCTGAAGGCCGGCCTGGCGGGTTACAGCGCGTTGCTGCCCACGCGCTGAGGAGACCACGATGCTCGATCTGTTCTTGAGGGCGCTGCCCTTGCTCGAGAAGGCGGTGCTTGTCACGCTCGGCCTGGGTTTTTCGGCGTTCTTTTTCGGTAGCGTGCTGGGGCTGCTGGTGGCGCTGGCGCGGATCTCGCCATTTCGGCCGTTGCGTTGGTTCGCCTTTTCGTACGTGTCGGTCTTTCGTGGCACGCCGCTCCTGATACAGATCCTGCTGATCTATTTCGGCCTGCCGAGCTACGGCATCGTGATCTCGCCGATTCCCTCGGCGCTGCTCGCGCTGAGCCTGTTCGCCGCCGCCTACCTGAGCGAGAACTTCCGCTCCGGCATCATGGCTGTGGACAAGGGCCAGTGGGAGGCCGCCTGGGCCATGGGCATGGGCTACTGGAAGACGCTGTTTCGCATCGTGCTGCCCCAGGCCTTCCGCATCGCGCTGCCCCCGGTGGGCAGCCGGCTCATCGGGCTGATGAAGGACACGTCGCTCGCGTCGACCGTCACGGTGGTGGAGCTCACCCGCGTGGCCGAGCAGATGGGCGCCACGACCTTCCGCTACATGGAGATGTTCCTCATCGTCGGTGCCATCTACTGGTTCATCAACCAGGTGCTCACCATCCTGCAGACCTGGCTCGAAAGCCACCTCTCGAAGCGCTACGCATGACCGAATCCCATATTCCTCCAGTGCACGTCGAGGGCCTGGCCAAGAGCTTCGGCGCGAACCACGTGCTCCGGCAGATCGACCTCACGGTGGCGCGCGGCGAGGTCGTGGTCATCATGGGCCCTTCGGGCTCGGGCAAGACCACGCTGATCCGCTCGCTCAACTTCCTGGAGATGCCCGACCGCGGAACGGTCCGCATGTGCGGCATCGAGATCGCCGATGCGGGGCCGAAGCCTTCGAGCGACACACGCCGCAAGATGCGCGACATCCGCAAGAAGACCGCCATGGTGTTCCAGTCGTTCAACCTCTTCGCGCACATGACGGCCGTGGAGAACGTGATCGAAGGCATGGTGTCGGTGCAGGGCATCCGCAAGGCGGTGGCCCTGCCGCGCGGACGCGAGCTGCTGGCCCAGGTGGGCCTGCTGGAGAAGGCCGATGAATACCCGGGCCGCCTCTCGGGTGGGCAGAAGCAGCGCGTGGCCATCGCACGCGCGCTTGCCATGAACCCCGAGGTCATTCTTTTCGATGAGCCGACCTCCGCGCTGGACCCCGAACTGCGCGGCGAAGTGCTCAAGGTGATGCGCGACCTTGCCGACAAGGGCATGACCATGCTGGTCGTCACCCACGAGACGCGCTTCGCGAAAGACGTCGCCGACCGCATCGTGTTCATGGAAGGCGGCGTGATCGTGGAGGACGCATCGCCCGATCACTTCTTCGGGCCGGCCGCGAGTCAGCGCGCGAAGGATTTCCTGGGCCTCATTCGGGACTGAGCGCGGCGGACGTGCTGCTTCCACTTCCAGGCCCGTTCGGCGAGCGCGCGCCTGCCGCCTCGAGCATGGCTTCTTTCAACGGGCTGTAGGGCTTGCCGTCGTGCTGTCGACGGCGAAGGAGTACGGCTCACGAATTCGAGGCATCGCCAATGAAGCCTTGCGGGAAGGCGGGGCCTGCGACCCTGCGGGGCCGGCGCTCGACCTGAGCCATCTCATTGAGCCTCCCATCTAGGACGGCCTTGGTTCTGAAGTCGGGTTCGGTCCTGTGCGAAGTCCGAAGTGGCGGGCGCGACCGGTAGCGTTTCAAGGTCTCGTTTTCGACAATTAGGGCTTTGAGGCGTTTTCACCTACATTTGCAACAAGCTGAAACAACTAGGGTCAGCTCCGAGATGCTGCTTATTGACGGTCTATGCCGTTTTCATGAGCACCGTGTTCGTACCTCGATTCTCATTTCGAGCGGCATCTCACCTTCTATCGCACACCGTCCCTAGTCGATGTGCATGACCGGAAGTGCAAGGGCAGCGTGATGCGCAATATTCAGACTGGCAGCGGACGCGTCTTCTCCGCAACGATTGAAGGGGCACGTCCGACCCTGCAAGACACGATGGTGGCCACCAGTGTTTATGTGGGGCATCTGGAGGAAGCGTTTCCCGACGCGGCCGAGCTGATCGCATGTTTCAGCGCCTGGCAACTGGAAGACAGCCCGGATCGAGACGGCTGTTCGCATGCCGACTCCGAGCGTTCGCTCAGATGGCAAAAGGCACATGGCACGGCACAAAGCGCTGGACGGTCGTGGCTCAGCAATCCCCTGGAGCAGACCTTTCGGTTCAGGCTTCACGAGGTTGCGGCGACTCGAGGGCAGCCGCTTCCAGCTTAGGGAGCCGGGTGCCGAGAGTCCTCCGCAAGCATCTCTTCGGGGCGCGCAGTCGAAGCATCTTGCTGGGCCACGCGCGCCGACGCCTATATGAGACCTTCCTTGGAGCGGACCCGACGAAGCGTCGCAATGAAGCTTTCGCTGGCGGCCGACAGCGAACGGCCCCGCTTTTGGACCACAAAGACGTCGCGCGACACGCGCGGCGCGCTGATCGGGCGGATCACGAGCGAGTCGTCGCTCGCGGCCATCGCGTAGGCCGAGGGCATGATCGACGCGCCCATGCCGCTGGCCGTCATCCACAGCGCTGTCGACAGGAACGACACTTCGTTCATCACCTTCAACTCGACGCCGGCGCGCGCCGCGGTGGCGTCGATCAAAGGACGAATGCCATAGCCGGGCCGTACCGTGATGACTTGGTGATTTGCCAGGTCCGCCCAGCGCACCGCGCGGGCCTGCGCCAGCGGATGATCCCGTAGGCAAACCAACGCCAGGTGATCGCGCAAGAGGGTCTGCGTCTCGACTTCGGCACCTGGCCGCTCCGGCGTGCCGATGCCGAAGTCGACCTGCTCGGCGATGATCCGCGCGATGAACTGATCGGGTGCACAGTCGTCGACGACGATGCGCACCTGCGGATGGCTCTGCATGAAGCTGCGGATCGCGGAGGGCATCAGGAATGACGCCAGGGTCGGTGTAATCGCCACGCAGATGCGCCCGCGCTTGAGCGTCGACAGCTCGCGAAAGCCACCGGACAGCGCGTCGACATCGCGCAAGATGCGCTCCGCTATCGGGAGCATGTCGGCCGCCGCGGCGGTCGGCTGCAGCGAGCGCGTCGTCCGATCGAACAGCCGGGTGCCCAGCCCTTCCTCGAGCTGGCGGATCAGCATGCTCACGGCAGACTGAGTCACAAAGAGCCTTTCCGCAGCGGCGCTCAGCTTGCGCAGGCGATGCACCTCCACGAAAGCGCGCAGCTGTCGAATGCTGGGGGTGAAGGTCGGATTCATCAGAGAACATCATATTTGCTTCTGAATTTGTTGATTTACGAATGAATCGCTGCGGTGTTCAATAGGTGCAACTACAAGCAAGGAGACATCGCATGCATCACTTCCAACGTCGCCGCACAGGGCTCTTTGCCGCGCTTCTGGTCGCCGCCCTGTTTGCGCCCTGGGTCGCCGGTCCCGCTGCGGCGCAGGCGCCCACGGCCTTTCCGGCGAAGCCGATCCGCGTGGTCGTGACCTTTCCGCCGGGTGGCAGCACCGACGCGGTTGTACGGATGCTCACGCCCCGCCTCAACGAGAAACTGGGCCAACCAGTGATCGTCGACAACCGTCCGGGCGCTGGCGGCAACGTCGGCTTGTCGCTGGTTGCCAAATCACCAGGTGACGGCTACACCCTCGGCCTGGGCGCTGCAGGCGGACTGTCGGCCAACGTAAGCCTCTATGCGCAGATGCCCTTCGACCCGGCGAAGGACTTCAAGCCGGTCGGCATGGTGGCCGCCATTCCGTTCGTCCTCATCGGTCACCCTTCGATGACGGCGCGCACGCAGTCCGAACTGATCGCTCTCGCACGCAAGGAGCCGGGCAAGTTGTCCATCGGGCATGGCGGCAACGGCACAGCCATGCATCTGTCGGTTGCGCTGTTCGGCCAGATGCCAGACGCGCGATTCATCGAGGTGCCTTACCGCGGCTCCGGGCCTGCCGCGCTCGACACGCTGGGTGGCCAGATTCCGCTGGCGATGGTTGACCTGCCTTCCGCTCTCCAGCAGATCAAGGCCGGCAAGCTGATCGCCTATGCCGTGACCAGCCCGCAGCGCCTGCCGATGCTGCCCGACGTGCCGACCGTGTCGGAGTCCGGCCTGTCAGGGTACGACTCGACCGGCTGGTTCGGCTTGGTCGCGCCCGCGGGCACGCCCGATGCCATCGTGGCGCGGCTCAACGCCGAGCTCAACGCCGCGCTGTCCGACCCGCAGATACAGGCTGCCATGCGCAACCTTGGCGTGGAGCCGTCGCCGGGCACGCCTGCCGCCTTCGGCGCCTACATAGCGTCGGAAACCACGAAATGGGCCAAGGTCATCCGCACCGCCCACATCAAGCTCGATTGAGGACACCCTGGACATGGAAACATTGAATACCGACGTGTTGATCGTGGGTGCTGGCCCCGTGGGCCTCACTCTGGCGATGGACCTGGCTTCCCGCGGCGTGCGTGTGGTCATCGCCGAGATTCGCCACTACGCGGAGCCGCCCAACGTGAAGTGCAACCACGTCGCGTCACGCACCATGGAGCAGTTCCGCAGGCTCGGCGTTGCGCAGAAGCTGCGCGACGCGGGTCTGCCGGCGGACTACCCGAACGATGTCGTATTTCGCACCAGCGCCACCGGCCTTGAATTGACGCGAATTCCGATCCCCTGCCGGCGCGACCGCTACACCGAAACCGAAGGCCCCGACGGCTGGTGGCCGACCTCGGAGCCGCCGCATCGCATCAATCAGATATATCTCGAGCCGATCCTGCTCGAGCATGCGGCGGCGCTGCCTGGCGTGACGCTGCTCAATCGCACGCAGGTCACATCTTTCGCTCAGGACGACCAGGGCGTGACGGCTGCCCTGGTTGATCTCGACACGGGTGCGACCCGCACCGTGCACAGTCGCTACCTGGCCGGATGCGATGGCGGCAGCTCGGGGGTGCGCAAGCAGATGGGCGCAAAGCTGGAAGGCACACCCGTGATCCAGCGTGTGCAATCGACCTGCATCCGGGCTCCGCAGCTGCGCGCGCTGCTGCCGGGCAAGCCGGCATGGTCCTACTATTCGATGAATCCGCGGCGATGCGGCACCATGTTCGCAATCGACGGGCAGGACACCTGGCTGGTGCACAACCATCTCAACGCCGACGAGCCCGAGTTCGATTCGGTCGATCGCGACCGATCGATCCGTGAGATTCTCGGCGTCGGTGACGACTTCAGCTACGAAGTGATCAGCAAGGAAGACTGGGTCGGACGGCGTCTCGTGGCTGACCGCTTCCGCGAGGGGCGCGTGTTCCTCGCGGGCGATGCGGCGCACCTGTGGGTTCCCTACGCAGGGTATGGCATGAATGCCGGCATCGCAGACGCCATCAATCTGGGCTGGCTGATGGCCGCGGCAGTTCAAGGCTGGGCGGACGAAGCCATTCTCGACGCCTACGAGGCCGAGCGCCGACCGATCACCGAGCAGGTGTCACGGTTTGCCATGGACCATGCGCAGAAGATGATCCGTGCTCGCCGCGCGGTGCCGCAGGACATCGAGGCACCTGGACCCGCAGGCGACGCACTGCGCGCAGAGTTGGGACGCGAAGCCTACGAGCTCAACGTGCAGCAGTTCTGCTGTGCCGGACTGAACTTTGGCTACTACTACACCGGTTCGCCCATCATCGCCACCGACGAAGAGCAGCCACCAGGCTATGCGATGGGAAGCTTCACGCCCTCGACCGTTCCAGGGTGCCGCGCGCCGCATTTCTGGCTGGCCGACGGGCGCTCGCTCTACGATGCCTTCGGTGCTGGCTACACACTGCTTCGGAGTGACCCGACGGTCGACGTCGACGCGCTGCAAGCCGCAGCCCGAGGCGCGGGGATGCCGCTCGCCTTGATCGACGTGACAACCGAGACGCTGCCCGCCGCGTACGTCCACAAGCTGGTGCTCTGCCGAGCGGATCAGCACGTCGTGTGGCGTGGCGACAAGCTGCCTTCGCAGCCCGAGTCGCTGGTCGCGAAACTGTGCGGGCGCGTGCTGGCTGCGCTGTCGACCTGATTCTGAGATGGCAACCCACGGCACGTGCGACGGGGTCTGCGCGATCACGCCCCATGTTTCGGAGTACGGCTGAAAACCGCCCCCGCGGAGCTCACGATCGCGACAGGAGCGCCTATCGACGTGTTCGTCGGCGATCACCTAGAGCCCCAACTCGCGCTTCGCGATGATGTTGCGCTGGATCTCGTTGCTTCCGCCGTAGATCGACATCGCGCGGCGCCAGAAATAGTTGGGCGCCGCGCCCTGCACGCTGGCCTCGATGCCGTCGAGCTCGCCTTCGCCGCGCATGAGGGCGGGGTCCAGCACCTGGCCTTCGGGGCCCGCAGCCTCGAAGATGAGCTCGGTGATGCGCTGGCCGATTTCCGTGCCGCGGATCTTCAATGCCGACGCCAGGCCCGCGCCCGGCGAACTGCCGTTGCCCATGCTGGACAGTGCACGCAGCGTGGTCACTTCGAGCGCCTTCAGCTGCGCTTCGACGCCCGACACCTTGGCACGGAACACAGGGTCTTCCATCAGCGGCTTGCCGCGCTGCGTCACGCTCGATGCGACGCGGTGCAGACGCCGCATGGCGAAGGTCGAGAAGCCGATGTTGGAGTTTTCCACGCGCTCGTGTTCCAGCAGGAACTTGGCGTAGCTCCAGCCCTGGCCTTCTTCGCCCACCAGGTTGGCCTTTGGCACCTTCACGTCGGTGAGGAACACGGCGTTGAACGAGTGCGTGCCCTCGAGCATGGGAATCGGCTGCACCACGATGCCGGGCGACTTCATGTCGATGAGCACGAACGAGATGCCGTGCTGCGCCTTGGCGTTGCGGCTGGTGCGCACCAGGCAGAACATCCAGTCGGCGTAGTGCGCGTACGAGGTCCAGATCTTCTGGCCGTTCACCAGGTAGTGGTCGCCGCGGTCTTCGGCGCGCGTGGCCAGCGAAGCCAGGTCGGAGCCCGAGGCCGGCTCCGAATAGCCCTGGCACCACCATGTGGTCGAGTCGCGAATGCCTGGCAGATGCTGGGCCTTCTGCGCCTCGTTGCCGAAGTTGAAGATCACCGGGCCCACCATGCGCGGCCCGAAGGGCTGGATGGTGGGGCAGTCGAGCTCCGCGCTGATGGTCTCGAAGATGTAGCGCTGCGTAGCGCTCCACCCCGGCCCGCCTTGCGACACTGGCCAGGTGTAGGCGTGCCAGCCGCGCCGCCCGAGGATCTGCTGCCAGCGCATGAAGTCCTCGCGGTGCAGGTGCAGGTCGTGCGCCACGCGCCGTGAAATGTCGCGCGGCAGGTGGGTCTTGATGAAGGCGCGCACCTCGTCGGCGAAGGCGCGCTCTTCGGCGCTGAAAGCCAGGTCCATGAATTTTTCCTCTCGGGCTCAGTGGTGGGTGCGCAGCATGAAATGCACGCCGCCCACGTGCACGCCCGCGGCGTCGGTCTTCAGGCCGCGCTCGCGCGCGGTGGCGTGGATGGCGCTTGCGGCCTGCGCGTCCTGCACATCGACGACGATGCCGTACAGCCCTTCGCCCCGGCCGTCGTGCTGCGGCATGAACTGCAGCGTGGCGTTGTCGAGTGGCAGAAACGGGTCTGCCGTGGGTTCGCTGTCTTGTGTGCCGTGGCGCACGGTGCGCTCCAGGATGCGGCCCCAGCGCTCGGCCAATGTCTCGGGGGCGTCGCCCTGCAGCACCGCGCCCGCGATGCCGCGCACCCGTGCGTCGGACACGGCATCGGGCCAGTGCGGGCCGGCGGGCCAGTAGGGGCCGTGCAGGTCCGCGCCGTTGCGGGTGGTATTGATCTCGAGCAGCGCACCGCCGGTGTCGCGCGGGTGCAACTGCATGCCCTCGTAGTCGCCCAGGGCCAGCGGCGCGGCAATGCGCACGCCGATGCGCGCCACGTGGGCGCGCCAGCGCGGCAGCGATTCGCTGTCGAGGATCACCATGTAGCCGCCGTCGCCCCCGCGCCGCTCCAGGTAGCGGCCCGCCGCGGTGCCCGCTTGCAGCGGTGCCACCACCTCGACGAAGCTGGTGCCGAAGGGCATGAGCGCGTTGTGCAGGCCGAACTGGCCCACCTCGGGGTCGCGGTGGCACACGCGCACGCCGAACACGGCGCACAGGTCTTCCTCCACCGGGGCGAGTTCGCGTGCAACCAGGCAAAGCTGGCGCAGGCGGAGGTAGTGCGCAGGGCGGGCCCCGGGCGCGGATGTGGTCGTCGTCAAGCGTGTCTCCTTGAATTCATGGGTTGCCGAATTCGTTTAATTTTGAATATGATATAACAAATTACGAAATCAAAGAGACAAGGCCGACCCATGACATCGCTTGCCGGAGTGCGCGTGCTCGATCTCTCGCGCTTCATCGCCGGGCCCTACTGCGCCATGATGCTCGGCGACATGGGCGCCGAGGTGGTCAAGATCGAACCGCCCGGCGAGGGCGAGTACGCGCGGCGCGCGCTGCCCGCCGTGAACGGCCAGAGCCTGTACACCTTCGTGGTCAACCGCAACAAGAAGAGCCTGGCCATCGACCTGCGCCATGCAGACGGCCTGCGGGTGCTGCACGAGCTGGTGGCGCAGGCCGACGTGCTGGTGGAAAACTTTCGCCCCGGCACCATGGAGCGCATGGGCCTGGGCTGGGACGCGGTGCACAAGCTCAACCCCCGGCTGGTCATGGCGCGCATCTCCGGCTTCGGGCAGGACGGGCCGCTGGCCGGCAAGCAGTGCTTCGACGGCGTGGCACAGGCCATGAGCGGGCTCATGGACATGACCGGCGCGCAAGACGGCCCGCCCACCATGATCGGCTCGTTCATGTGCGACTACACCACCGGCATGTACGCCGCGCTCGGCATCCTGGCCGCGCTGAATGCGCGCCATGCCTCGGGCAAGGGCCAGCTGGTGGACGTGTCGCTGCTGGAAAGCGCCACCTCGATGCTGATGACGGCCATCCCGCAGCAGAAGCTCTTCGGCACCACCATGACGCGCGTGGGCAGCCGGGACCGCTTTGTAGCCCCCTCCAACACCTTCGCCACCGGCGACGCCCGCTATGTGCTGATGGTGGGCGGCGACGACAACATGTTTCCGCGCGTGGTGCGCGCCATGAAGCAGCCCGCGCTGCTGGACGACCCGCGCTTCGCCTCCATGGCGTTGCGCCTCGAACACCGCGACGCGGTCGAGGGCATCGTCGCCGAATGGATGCGCGCGCACGACGCCGACGACATCGTCGCGCGCCTGGAGGCCGAAGGCGTGCCCTGCGCCAAGATCGCGACCGTCGACGAGGTGGTCGACAACCCGCAGCTGCGCCACCGCGGCGCCATTGCCGACATCGCCTTCGGCGACACCGCGGTGCCGGTGCAGGGCGTGACCATTCACCTGTCGGACACGCCGCTGTCCATTCGCGGCGCCATGCCCGACGTGGGCGCGCACAGCGGCGAGGTGCTTGCGCAATGGCTCGGCTATGCGCACGCGCGCGTCGACGCCCTGCGCGCCTCGGGTGCGCTTTGACTTCGAGATTTCCACGACAACCTTTGCAGGAGACAAGCGGATGACGACTTCCACCCAGCACTTCGACGAACTCGTAGAGCACTTCGACCACGGCGTGCTCACGCTCACGCTGAATCGGCCCGAGCGGCTGAACGCGCTGACCGTGCCGATGACCGAGGCGCTGCTTGCGGCGCTGCGCCGCGCGGCCGTCGACACCCGTGTGCGCGCGGTGGTGCTCACCGGCGCGGGCCGCGGCTTCTGCGCGGGCGGCGACGTGAAGGCCATGGCCGACGATGACGCCAGCCGCCATACGCTCGAGTCGCGCACGCTGCAGCTGCGCGAGCACATGGAGTGCGCGCGCCTGCTGCACGAAATGGCCAAGCCGACCATCGCCGTGGCGCGCGGCGCGGTCGCCGGCGCGGGGTTGTCGCTGGCGCTGGCCTGCGACCTGCTGCTGGCCAGCGACACCGTCAAGCTCACCTCGGCCTTTGCCAAGGTCGGGCTGTCGGGGGATTTCGGCAGCACCTACTTCCTGACCAAGCTGCTGGGCCCACGGGCGCGCGCTTTCGCGCTGCTGTCGCCGGTGCTCAAGGCCGACGAAGCGCTTCAGCTGGGCCTGGTGACGCGGGTGGTGCCCGACGCCGAGCTCGATGCCGAAGGCCGCGCGCTGGCGCGTCAACTGGCCGACGGCCCGTCGATCACGCTGGGCCACATCAAGGCCAACCTCAACGCGGCGGAGCAGGGCGCCACGCTGGCGCAGGCACTGGACCACGAGGCCATCCGCCACATTCGCTGCGGCATGACCGAAGACCACCAGGAAGCAGCGCGCGCGTTCGTGGAAAAGCGCGCCCCCAAGTTCGTCAACCGCTGAACGGAGCACCCCCGAATGGACCGCTTTTCTCTCAAGGGCAAGACCGCCATCGTCACCGGCTCGTCGCGCGGCATCGGCCGCGCCATTGCCATCGCCTATGCCCGCGCGGGCGCCCGCGTGATTGTCACCAGCCGCAAGGCCGACGCCTGCGAGGCGGTGGTGGCACAGCTGCGCGGCGAGGGGCTGGAGGCTGCTGCCGTGCCCTGCAACATTTCGAACAAGGAGCAGGTGGCCGCGCTGGTCGAGCGCACCGAGGAGGTCTACGGGACCGTCGACGTGCTGGTGTGCAACGCGGCCGTCAACCCGTACTACGGCCCGATGCTGGGCATCAGCGACGAGGCCTTCTCCAAGGTGATGGATGTGAACATCCGCTCCAACCTGTGGCTGGTGAACCGCGTGGCGCCCGGCATGGCCGAGCGAGGCGGCGGCTCGATCGTCATCATCAGCTCGATTGCAGGGTTGACCGGCTCGCGCGTGCTCGGCGCGTACGCCATCTCCAAGGCGGCCGACATGCAGCTGGCGCGCAACCTTGCGCTGGAGTGGGGCAAGCAGGGCGTTCGCACCAACTGCATTGCGCCCGGACTCATCAAGACCGACTTTGCGAAGGCGCTGTGGGACAACCCGCAGACCCTGGCCGCCGCGCTCGCGTCGAGCCCGCTGAACGCCATCGGCGACCCCGAGGACATTGCCGGGGCGGCGCTGCTGCTGGGCTCGGACGCGGGGCGCTTCATCACCGGCACCACGCTCGTGATCGACGGCGGCGCCACCATCGGCGGCGAGGCCTGAAGGCCAAAGTACGCACGGCAATTGCACTGAAGAAAAAAGCAGAGGACACGCATCCATGAGCTACCAGGACATCACCACCGCCATCGACGGGCACGTGCTCACCCTGACGCTGAACCGCCCCGAGCGGCTCAACGCCTGGACCCACCGAATGGAAAGCGAGTTTCGCCAGGCCGTGGAGGCGGCGCAGGCCGACGAAGCAGTGCGCGCCATCGTGGTGACCGGCGCGGGGCGGGGCTTTTGCGCGGGGGCGGACATGGACATCCTGGAGGCGGGTGCCGCCGGCGCGGCATCGCAGGACACGACCGAATCCGCCCCGGCGCCGGGCGCCGGCACCGGCATCGAGGCCAACTACGCCTGGCGCTTCAGCTACCTGCTGCGCGTGCGCAAGCCGGTGTTCGCGGCCATCAACGGGCCCATTGCCGGCATCGGCCTGTGCATGGCGGTGTTCTGCGACTTCCGCTACATGGCCGAGGGACAGAAGCTGACCACCGCCTTCGCCAAGCGCGGGCTCATCGCCGAGCACGGCATCTCGTGGATGCTGCCGCGGCTGGTGGGGCCGACGAACGCGCTCGACCTGCTGCTGTCGGCGCGCACGCTGGTGACGGCGGAGGCAGCCGCGCTGGGCCTGGTGAAGCCGCTGCCGGCGGAAGGTTTTCTTGCCCAGGTGCAGGCCACGGCACGCGAGATGACGCGCAGCGCCTCGCCGCGCTCCATCGGCGTCATCAAACAGCAGGTGTACGACAGCCTGTTCCAGGACCTGGACACCGCCTGGCGCCGTGCCGACGAAGAGATGCGGGCCTCGTTCGCGAGCGAGGACTTCCGTGAAGGTGTGGCGCATTTCCTTGAAAAGCGCGCACCGGCCTTCACCGGGCGCTGACGTTTGCCGGCCACGGCATCGCAGGGCTCGCCGCGGAAAGAAATAACATATACGCTATTTGCAAAGAAACAACGTGCACGCTGCCGCGTGCCGCTCCACGCCATGGACGACAACCTTCTTACCCGCGACAGCCTGAACGCGCAGGCCTACAACCGGCTGTGCCGCGACCTCAAGGCCGGCCGCTTCGCCCCGGGCGAAAAGCTCAAGCTGCGCGACCTCGCGGCCGAGATGGGCATCAGCCCCACGCCCGTGCGCGAGGCGCTGGCGCGGCTGATTTCCGAGCAGGCGCTCGAACAGGTCGGCCACCATTCGGTGCGGGTGCCGGTGATGAGCGAAGAGCGCTTCGCGGAGGTGCGCACGCTGCGCCTCATGCTCGAAGGCGAGGCGGCTTCGCGCGCGGCCTTGCGCGCAGGCACCGAGGACGTCCGCCGGCTCGACGCCATCCACGAGCGCATGGCCGCGCTGCGCGAGGCCGGCGACACGGCCGGCGAGCTGCTCGAGTCGGAGCGCTTTCACATCGAGGTGTGCGCGCTGGCCGGCATGCCGGTGCTGCTTCGCATGGTGGAAGGCCTGTGGCTGCAATGCGGCCCGCTGTTCAAGGCGTTGCAGACCCACGCGCTCGACCAGCCACGCAAGCAGCACCCGCACCTGATGGTGCTGCGCGGCCTGCGCAAACACGACGGCGACGTGGCGCGGCGCGGTATTCAGGACGAGATCGACCGCACCACGGCGCCCATCCTGGCGTACCTGCGCGAGCGCAACGAGGCGCAGGCGGAGCCGGCCGAGCGGGGTACGGCAGCCAAGGCCTCGAAAGACACGAAGCTGGCGAAAGCCAACATGGCCACCACGGCCACGCGCCGCGCAAGCAGCCAGCTGGCCTGAGCGGGGGCGCCGCAGCGCCGGCCTTGCATGCCGCACGACCATGCACCGCGAACATGGACCCGCATGCCGAATATTCATCGGGCATGCCTTGCCGCTGCTGGCGCTTCGCCGCATGATGGCGAACAAACCGGGGCGCCGCGACACGGGCGCAACCCGGACGAGCAGATCGACTCGGAGACAAGCCCAGAATGATCGCCTACCGCCACGGCCTGCAGCCGCTGCATGAGTATCTGCGTCTCCACGCGCGCAACACGCCCGACAAGGCGGCCGTCATCTGGTACGGCCGGCGCATTTCGTGGGCCGAGCTCGACGACCTGAGCGACCGCTTCGCGCAAAGCCTGCGCGAGCGCGGCATCGGCCAGGGCGACGTGGTGGCGCTGTTCCTGCACAACTGCCCGCAGTACCTCATTGCGCACTTCGGCGCGCAGAAGCTGGGCGCCATCGTGAGCCCCTGCAACCCCGACGCGCAGGCCTACGAGCTGGAGCACCAGCTCAGCGAGCTCGACGCCAGCGCCATCGTCGCGGGCGAGGCGCTGCTGAAGGTGGTGCTCGGCTCGCACGCGATGCGCACCGTGGCGCACCTGTACGCCGTGCGCAGCGGCGACATGCTGCCCGCCACGCTTGCCATGGACGTGCCCGCCTGCCTGCGGCTGCCGCACGAGAGCGCGCCGCCGCTGCCCGCCGGCGCCATCGACTTCGCCGACGCGCTGGCCGAGGCCGGGCGCTTCGAGCCGGCGGACACGATCGCCATGGACGACGTGGCGCTCATGGCCTACACCTCGGGCAGCACCGGACTGCCCAAGGGCGCGATGATCAGCTACGAGTGTTCGCTGTTCAAGACGGCGGTGAGCGCCGACAGCTTTCGCATCGGTGCCGACGACGTCATGCTGGCCGACGTGGCGCTGCACCACATCTCCGGAATGATGACCGGGCTAGCGCTGCCCGTGTACTGCGGCGCCACGGTGGTGCTGCTCAACCGCTTCGACGCCACCGCCGTGCTGCAGGCCATCGAGGCCTTCAGGGTCACGTGGTGGTACACGATGGCGCCGTCGCTGCCTTCGGCCATGGCCTGCGACGATGCGGCGAGCTTCGACCTGTCGTCGCTGCGCACCACGGTCGGCACCAGCTTCGGCGTGCCGCTGACCGAGGCGCTGGCCGCGCGCTGGAGCCGCTTTGCCAACGGCTGCCTGGTGTACGAGGCCGGCTACGGACTGAGCGAAACCCACACCTGCGACACGCTGATGCCGCCCGACGCCATCCGGTGGGGCACCAACGGCAAGCCGGCGCCGGGCGTGGAACTGCGCATCGTCGACCCCGAGACCGGGTGCGACCTGCCTGCGGGCCAGCGCGGCGAGATCCTGCTGCGTGGGCCCATCCGCTACAAGGGCTACTGGCTGCAGCGTGAAGCCACCGAGGCCATGCTGCTGGACGGCTGGCTGCGCACCGGCGACGTCGGCGTGGTCGATGCGCAGGGTTACCTCACCTTCCTCGGGCGCACCAAGGAAATGATCAAGGTCTGGAGCTACAGCGTGTTTCCCGAAGAGGTCGAGGCCATCCTGGGCATGCACCCCGACGTGCGCCAGGCGGCGGTGGTCGGGCTGCCCGACCCCGACCGGGGCGAGGCCGTGCAGGCCTATGTGGTGCTCAAGGACGAGGCCGCGGCCCGCGTGCACGCCGGCCAGACCAAGGACCGCGCCGACCAGAAGATCATCGAGTGGTGCCTGCAGCATATGTCGCACTACAAGGTGCCGCGCACCGTCATCTTCCGCAACGGCCTGCCGTCTTCGGAGAACGGCAAGCTGCTGCGCCGCATGCTGCGGGAGCCGGCCACGTCGATGGCCGTGAACTGAGCAGCCGGTGCGCACGGCGCGCCGGCGCGCCAGGTTCCGGTCAGCGTGCGTTCACTGGCACCCGGTAGCTCGCCAGCTCCTGCTTGGCGATCGCGTTGCGGTGCACTTCGTCGGGCCCGTCGGCCACGCGCAGGTGGCGCGCATAGGCGTAGAAAGACGTCAGCAGCGTGTCCTGGCTCAGCCCGGCCGCGCCGAACGCCTGCATCGCATCGTCGATCACCTGCACGCAGTTGTTGGGCGCCAGCACCTTGATCATCGCGATCTCCTTGGCGGCGACCTTGTTGCCCACGGTGTCCATGCGCCAGGCCGCGTGGAGCACCATCCAGCGGGTCTGGTCGATCAGCATGCGCGCCTTGGCGATGCGCTCGCGCCACACGCCCTGCTCGGCCAGCGGCTTGCCGAAGGCCACGCGCGAGACCACGCGCTCGCACATCATCTCCAGCGCCGACTCGGCCATGCCGATCATGCGCATGCAGTGGTGGATTCGCCCCGGCCCGAGGCGGCCCTGCGCGATCTCGAAGCCCCGGCCTTCGCCCAGCAGCAGGTTCGAGGCCGGCACGCGCACGTTCTCGAACAGCACCTCGGGGTGGCCGAAGGGCGCGTCGTAGTGGCCCATGAGTGCCATGTCGCGCACCACGGTGATGCCGGGGGTGTCGCTCGGCACGATGATCATCGACTGCTGCCGGTGGCGGTCGGCGTTGTCGGGGTCGGTCTTGCCCATCAGGATGAAGAGCTTGCAGCGCTCGTTCATGGCGCCGGTGATGTACCACTTGCGCCCGTCGATCACGTAGTCGCTGCCGTCGCGGCGAATGCGGCACTCGATGTTGGTGGCGTCCGACGAGGCCACCGCCGGCTCCGTCATCGCGAACGACGAACGGATCTCGCCCTCCAGCAGCGGCTGCAGCCAGCGCGCCTGCTGCTCGGGCGAGCCATAGCGCGCAATGACCTCGGTGTTGCCGGTGTCGGGCGCGCTGCAGTTGAAGGCCTCCGCGCTCCAGTAGCGCCGGCCCATGATCTCGCACAGCGGCGCGTACTCCAGGTTGGTCAGCCCCGCGCCGTGGCCGGCCTCGGGCAGGAACAGGTTCCACAGGCCCGCGGCGCGCGCCTTCGGCTTGAGCTCTTCCATCAGCGGCAGCGTGGTGTAGCTGCCACCGTTCTGCGCGTTCAGGTAGGAGCGGTGGGCTTCTTCTTCGCGGCGCTTCTCGTTCGGGTAGATGTGCTCGTCCATGAAGGCGAGAAGGCGCTTGCGCAGATCCTGCACTTTGGGGGTGTATTCGAATTCCATGGTGTCTCGGTTTCGGTCGTCGGGTTGAAAAATAGCGGCCGCTCAGGCCCAGGAGAAAAGGCCCAGCGACACCGCCACCAGCGCCGGCTTGGCCTGGCCTTCGATCTCCACCGTGTTCTCGGTGCGAAGGAGCGTCCAGCCGTCGTCGCGTGGCTCGGCCGCCAGCAGCTTGATGTGGTTTCGCACGCGCGAGCCCGCGGCCACTGGCGACATGAAGCGCAGCTTGTCCATGCCGTAGTTGACCGACTTCGTCGCCTTCAGGTCGGCCAGCAGTTCGTAGGAGGTAATGGGGAGCAGCGACAGCGTGAGAAAGCCGTGCGCAATGGGCGCGCCGAAGGGGCTTTCGCGCCGGGCGCGCTCCACGTCGATGTGGATCCACTGGCGGTCCTCGGTGCAGTCGGCAAAGGCGTCGATGCGCGACTGCGGCACCTCCACCCACGACGACGTGCCTATCGATTGCCCGACGTGTTCGAGCAGGTTGTCTTTGTTCAGCAAGGGCATGGCGGCAAGGCTTGAAATGGCGATGCGCCAATGGTGCCGCCTGGCCGGCCGCGAAAGGGGCTTGCGGCATGCAGGCTTTTCATCGGGCCCATGCGGCTTGTTGATGCCCGCGCGCTGCGCGTGCCCGAACATGGCGGCGACCCGCACCGAAAGGACACCGTGACCGCAAGCTACGAAGTGCAAGACGGCGTTGCCGTGCTGACCATGGACAACCCGCCCGTCAACAGCCTCGGGCTGGGCAACCGCCGGTTCGTCGCCGATTCGATGCTTCGCGCGCAGGCCGATGCGGCGGTGGTCGCCATCGTGCTCGCCGGCACGGGTCGGGCTTTTTGCGGCGGTGCGGACATCCGCGAATTCAATCTTCCCGAGGCCACCACCGCGCCCGGACTCGTCGACGTGATCGCGCTGGTGGAGGGCGCCACCAAGCCCGTGGTTGCCGCGATTCACGGCGTGGTGATGGGCGGCGGGCTGGAGCTGGCGATGGGCTGCCACTACCGCATCGTGCAGGCGGGAACGCAGGTGGCGCTGCCCGAGGTGCGCATCGGCATTCTGCCGGGCGCGACCGGCACGCAGCGCCTGCCCCGGCTGATCGGGCTGGAGGCCGCGCTCAACATGATCGTGACGGGCGACACGGTGATGAGCGAGCGCCTGTTCGCGCTGCCGGGCCAGCGGCTCTTCGATGCGCTGGTGGCGCACGACGTGTTGCCGGCGGCCATCTTGTTCGCGCGAGACAAGGCGCATGCACGGCCGCTGCCGCGCTCGCGCGAACTGGCCGTGGCGCATGCCGACGCGCAGGGCTACCTGCACTTTGCGCGCAACGCCGTGGCCGCGAGCTCGCAGCACTACCCGGCACCGCTGCGCTGCCTGGACTGCGTGGCCCAGTCGGTGCGGCTGCCCTTCGATGCCGCGGTGGCTTACGAAAGCCAGGCGGTGACGGAGTTGGTGTGGACGCCAGAGAGCGCCGCGCTTCGCCATGCGTTCTTCGCCGAGCGTGCGGCGAAGAAGGCGAGCGGGCCGGGCGATGCCGTCATTGGCGAGCGGATGCTGGCGCAGTACCGGCGCCAGGCTGCGTGGCTGATGCAGGCCGGCGTGTCGCCGGGGCAGATCTCGCGTGCGATGGCGCACTACGGCTTTGCGCCGGAGGTTTCAGCGGCGCCGCTTACAAACGCTTCCGCGTCTGCGACCACGCCAGCTGTTGCCGACGAAGAGATCGTGCAGCGGCTTGTCTATGCGATGGTCAACGAGGGCGCTCGGCTGCTCGAGGAAGGCAAAGCGGCACACGCCGCGCATATCGACTTCATCTTTCTTTCCACGCTGGGCTTTCCCCGCTGGCGTGGCGGGCCCATGCATTGCGCTTCGCAGGCAGGGCTCTACAACGTGGTGGCGGCCATGCGCCGCTTTGCTTTGCAGGACGAGGGCTTCTGGCAGCCCGCGCCGCTGTTGTTGCGACTGGCGGCCGACGCCGGGGCTTTTGCCTGACCCATTCAAGTCGCTTCATTCGCTTGCCGCAGGCTCGCGCGGAGGCCGTGGGCCTCGAAGCCGGTGCGTCCCTCGCTGTCTGCCACCGCTTGCATGCCTTGCGACGACGCTCGCCGCGCCAGCGCGGCGACGTCGGGTACCGCGAAGTGGATGGCGCTGACGCGGGCACGGCCGTCGCGGGCGAGCACGAAGCGCAAGTCCAGGCCTTGCAGCGCAAGCGCCGGCAATCCGCCTGCGGCGCGGGTGACGTTCGAGTGAAAGAGCTGTGCCCAGTGCAGGGCGACGCGCTCGGGTGAGCGCACCGCCAGCTCCAGGCCGCACCACAGGGCGCTGGCCACGCCGGGTGCGTTTGCCTTCGGCGCTTCGTCCGGCGCAAGCCCGCATGCAGGGCCTTCGCGCAGATCGACCGTGCACGCGCCCGTGTCCATCGTGTCCAGCCGCAGGCGCGGCGCGCAGCCGACGGCGCTGTCGTCCGTCGGGTCGATGCCCAGGCGCTGCAGGTGCGTGCGCTGGCGCGACAGGTCCGCGCAGTGCAGCTCAAGCGTGGCGCCCGAGCCGGTGCGCAGTTCGAGCCAGCGGCTTGCGAAGCCCAGGCGCGGCCAGTGGTCGCCGTCGTCGCGCGCGAGCGGCGTGCCGAGCAGTTGCGCGAGCCAGGCCGCCGCGGCGGCACTGTCCGCAACGCCGACGCGCAGCCCGCGCAGCCAGGGTGCCTGAGGGTGGGCCTGGGCGTGGGTCTGAGCCTGGGCGTAGGGCGACGCGGTCATGCGGTCAGGCCCGGTCTATGCGTTGCCAGCCGAGTTCGGCCAGCTGCCGCGCCTGCCGGCCCGCGTCCAGCGCGCGTTCGCTCGAGGCATTGCCCGCCAGCGCGCGGCCCATGATGCCCTGGGCGATGGCCGCGGCGCGAAAGAGGTTGAACGCCGTGTAGAAGCGCCAGGTCTGCGCCGGCACCGGGGCCAGCCCGCGTCGCTCGCAGTAGCGCGCAAGGTACGTGTGCTCGTCGGGCAGGCCGAGCGGCGCGAGCGCCTTCGCGTCGAGGTCGCCGAGCCCGCGAAAGGGCGGTGGCAGCTGCCACGCCATGCAGTGGTACGCAAAGTCGGCCATCGGATCGCCCAGCGTCGACAGCTCCCAGTCGAGCACCGCGACCACGCGCGGCGCGTCGTGCGCGAACACCAGGTTGTCGAGCCGGAAGTCGCCGTGCACGATGCGCGCGGCGTTCTCCGGCGGCATGTGCCGTGGCAGCCAGTCGATCAACTGTTCCATCGCCTGGATGCGCTCGGTCTCGCTGGCGCGGTACTGCCTGCTCCAGCGCGCGAGCTGGCGCTCGATGTAGTTGCCGGGCCGTCCGTAGTCATGCAGGCCCACCGCGTTCGCATCGACGTCGTGCAGGGCGGCCAGCACGCGGTTCATGTCGTCGCATACCGCGGCGCGCTCGGCCGGCGCCATGCCGGGCAGCTTCGGGTCCCACAGGATGCGGCCGTCGACGCAGTCCATCACATAGAAGGCGGTACCGATCACATCGGAGTCTTCGCACAGCGCATGGACGCGCGGCACCGGCACGCCGGTGTCGGCCAGCGCCTTCATCACGCGGAACTCGCGGTCGATGGCGTGCGCCGAGGGGAGCAGCTCGCCCGAGGGCTTGCGCCGCACCACGTAGCGCCGTTTCGGCGTTTCCACCAGAAACGTGGGGTTCGACTGGCCGCCCTTGAACTGCGACACGCGAAACCCCGCGTTGGCGCCCGGGTCCACGCGCGCGGCGAACCAGTGGCGCAGGGCGGTCTCGTCGAAGCGCTGCCGTTCCTGGACCTCGGTGGTGCCGGCGAACTCCTCGATGGTGCTCATGGGTGCTTGTCTCCTCGGTGAATGCGCGCGGGCGCCATCTCGCGCATGATGGCGCGCGTTCCTGGCCACAGCCTAAGGGCAGCCACGCCACGGCGGCCAATGAATGCTTGGAATGGACCTGGATACAGCAAATGCATATCTCGCGCGTCGACCTGAACCTGCTCGTGGTGCTCGACACCATCTACACCGAAGGCGGCATCACCAGGGCCGCGGAAAAGCTCCACCTCACGCAGCCGGCCATCAGCCATGCGCTGGCGCGCCTGCGCGACCTGTTCAACGACCCGCTGTTCGAGCGGCAGGGCCACCGCATGGTGCCCACCGCGCTCACCAAGCGGCTGATCGACCCGCTGCGCGGCTCGCTGCAGTCCATCGGCTCGCTGCTCAACGACACGCAGAGCTTCGAGCCCGCCAGCGCGAGCAAGCGCTTCGTGATCGGGCTGCGCGACTTCATGGAGTCGACGGTGATGCCGCCGCTCATGCGCGCGCTGGCCGCCGAGGCGCCTGGCATCGAGGTGTCCAGCGTGCGCGCCAACCGCCGCAGCCTGGAGAGCGAACTCGCGGCCGGCACGCTCGACATGGCCATCGACGTGCTGCTGCCGCTGTCCGACGCGGTGAAGGTCAAGCGCATCAGCGTGGACGGCATGGCCGTGGTGGCGCGCAAGGGGCACCCGGCCATCGACGGCGCGATCGACCTGGACACCTACCTGGCGCAGCGCCACATCCTGGTGACCTCGCGCCGCCAGGGCCCGGGCTTCGAGGACATCGAGCTGCGCCGCATGGGCGTGCAGCGCCAGGTGGCGCTGCGCTGCCAGTTCTACTTTGCGGCGTGCCGCACCGTGTCGCAGACCGATCTGGTGCTGACGATGCCCGAGAGCTACGCGCACATGGCCAACCGGCAGTTCGGCAACCAGGTGATGGCGTTTCCGGCGCCGCTGTCGTCGATGGACGCGTACATGTACTGGCACGCCAGCGCAGAGAACGACGCGGCCAACCGCTGGTTGCGCTGCGTGCTGATGCGCTGCCTGGCGCGCTGAGCGGCCCGCCTGCGCCCACGCTGGGCGCGGCTTCGTTTTCCTTCCTCTTCCTTCGCGGCACCAGCGTGTCCGCGCGCCGGAACGCGCCTGCCTTCGGGTTTACGCCAGTGGCAGCGCTACGCGCCAGGTCGTAAATTGCCATCTGTTATAACAAATAACGCGACGAGCAAACACCGGCCGGCGCGTCAACGAAGGAGACATCGATGGCCATCAACAGGCGTCATTTCGTTCGGGCCACCGCCGTGGCCAGCGCCGCCGGCGTGCTGGGCTGGCCTGCGTTGCGCACCGCCAGCGCGCAGGGTGCCCCCGTGCGCATCGGCGTGATGCTGCCGCTCAGCGGCATCGGCGCAGAGGCCGGCGCCGCATGGCTGGCCGGCGCCCGCGTCGCCGCCGAGCAGTGGAACGCCAAGGGCGGCGTGCTCAAGCGGCAGGTCGAGCTGGTGGTGCGCGACGACAAGTTCACCAGCGCCGGCGCCGTGGCCGCCGCGCGCGAGCTGGCGGGCAGCGGCGTGAACCTGCTCATCGGCGGCTCGCAGTCGCCGATGGCGCTGGCCACCGCGCCCATCCTGCCGGAACTCAAGGCGATGATGGTCGCGCCTTGCCCCACGGTGATGTCGCTCACGCACGAGAACTTCCAGCGCAACTTCTTCCGGCTGTCGTGGAACGCGTACATCGCCTTCGCCGGCATCGGCGGCATGCTGACCGAGCGCTTCAGCGAGGTGCAGAGCTGGTCGTGCATCGTGCCCGACAGCGAGAACGGACGCGACATGGCGCGCTTCTTCACCACCGGCGTGCAGCGTGCCGCTGCCAAGGCGGGGCGCCAGGTGAAGGTGCTGGAGCCGGTGTTCGCCAGCCTGAACAAGGCCGACTACAAGGTCGAGATCAACAGCCTCATGAACGCGCCGTCGCAGGGGCTGTTCGTGGGCCTGACGGCCGCGCCCTGCATCAGCCTGCTGCAGCAGGGCCGCTCGGTGGGCATGGACAAGAAGTTCAAGGTCATCGGCGACGCGGGCACCGAGCTGATGATCGCCAAGGCCATGCAGAAGTCCACGCCGGCCAACCTCTGGAGCATCAGCTACTGGGTGCCGGGCACCGAGGCCGGCAAGCGCAACCCGATGAGCACGCCGCTGTACGACGCCTACGTGAAGCTCACCGGCGACAAGAACCCGCCGAGCATCGTGCAGTCGAGTCACCGCTGCGCGCTGGCGCTCTTCAACGCCATACAGAAGGCCGGCAACACCGAGACCGACGCCGTGGTCGCCGCGCTCGAGGGCTTGAGCTTCGACACCGCGGTGGGCAGCTACCACGTGCGCAAGGAAGACCACCAGGGCCTGGGCACCGCCTACATCGCGAAGGTGGGCACGCGCGAGGCCGAGCCCGGCTACGGCATCGTCGATGCCATTGCCTACAACGAAGCTGACGTGGCGGAACCACCGTCGCCCGGCAAGTCGATTTCGCTGTGAGCACACAAGGAACCATGCCATGACCCTCCCACGCAGAACCCTTCTCCAGGCCGCCGGCGCGGCCGCCGTGCTGGGCGCCGCCGGCGCACGCCCGCTGCGCGCGCAGGGCGCGCCCGTGAAGATCGGCGCCATGCTGCCCATGAGCGGCATCGGCGCCGAGGCGGGCGCCGCCTGGCTCAACGGCATCAAGGCCGCGCAGCTGCAGTGGAACGCCAACGGCGGGCTGCTCGGCCGCCAGATCGAGATCGTGGTGCGCGACGACAAGTTCACCAGCGCGGGCGCGGTGAACGCCGTGCGCGAGCTCGCGGGCGAGGGCGTCAACCTGTCGGTGGGCGCCGGGCAGTCGCCCATGGCGCTGGCCATCGCGCCCATTCTTGGCGAGCTCAAGAGCATGGTGGTGGCGCCGGCGCCCACGGTGATGTCGGTCACGCACGAGAACTTCAGCCGCAACTTCTTCAGGCTGTCGTCCAACGCGCTGATGCTGTACGGCGGCATCGGCAACCTGATGACCACCCGGTTCGCCGACGTGGGCACCTGGGCCGTCATCGCGCCCGACAGCGAGAACGGCCGCGACGTGGCGCGCTACTTCAAGGCCGGCGCGCTGGCCGCGGCGGCCAAGGCCGGCCGCCAGATCAAGGTGGCCGAGCCGGTGTACGCCAGCCTGAACAAGGCCGACTACAAGATCGAGATCAACAACCTGATGAACTCCGGCGCCGACGGCCTGTTCATCGGCCTCACGGCCGCGCCCTGCGTGAGCTTGCTGCAGCAGGGCCGCGCGGTGGGGCTGGACAAGAAGTTCAAGGCCATCGGCGAGGCCGGCACCGAGCTGATGATCGCCAAGGCCATGCAGAAGTCCACGCCCGCCAACCTCTGGGGCGTGACCTTCTGGGCGCCCGAGCTGGAGCCGTTCAAGACGCAGTTCCCGGTGAGCCGCCAGCTCGGCGAATACATCCTGAAGGTGGCGGGCACGCCGTGGGTGCCGGGCATCGTGCAGGCCTCGCACCGTTCGGCGCTGGGCATCTTCAACGCGGTGAAGAAGGCCGGCTCCACCGACACCGACGCGGTGATCGCCGCGCTCGAGGGCCTGCAGTTCGACACCGCGGCCGGGCCCTACCGCGTGCGAAAGGAAGACCACCAGGGCATCGGCTCGTTCTACTTCGCCAAGATCGGCGCGCGCGACGCCGCGCCGGGCTACGGGCTGGAGCAGGTGTTTCGCCTGGACGAGAACGAGATCGTCGAGCCGCCCACGCCCGGCAGGAAGTACGAGGGCTGAGCATGGCCAACGAACTCCTGTTCGCGGTGTTCAACGCCGCCGCCTTCGGCATGGCGATCTTCGTGGTCGCGGCCGGGCTCACGCTCATCTTCGGGCTCATGCGCCTGCTGAACATGGCGCAGGGCGGCTTCTTCATGATCGGCGCGTACACCGCCTACTCGGTGATGGGCCGCGACGTGCAGTCGCTGTGGATGTTCCTGCTGGCCGCGCTGTGCGGTGGCGTGGTGGTGGCACTTCTGGGCCTGCTGACCGACCGGCTCGTGCTGCGCCGGCTGCGCAACGTGGACCCGCACTACGTGCTCATTGCCACCTTCGCGCTGATGATGGTGTGCACCGGCGTCACTAAGCTGGTGTGGGGCGTCGACTTTTTCTCGGTGAACCCGCCGCCGGGGCTGGACCAGCCGCTGAACCCCTTCGGCCTGTTCTTCTCGGCCTACCAGCTCTTCGTGATCGCGGCTGGCGTGGTGGTGTACATCGTGCTCGAGGTGGCCATCCACCGCCTGTGGTTCGGCAAGCTGATGCAGGCGCTGGCCGCCGACCCCTGGATGGCGGGCGTGCTCGGGCTGAACGTGTCGTTCGGCATTGCGCTGAGCGTGATGGCGAGCTTCTTCCTCGCGGGGCTGGCCGGCGGGCTGCTGCTGCCCAACCAGAGCCTCTCGACCGGGCTGGGCGACTCGTACCTGATGTACGCCTTCTTCGCGGTGATCATCGGCGGGCTGGGCAACATCCGCGGCGCCTTCATCGGCTCGCTGGTGCTGGGGCTGGTGCAGAGCCTGAACACGGTGCTGCTGCCGTCGGTGCCGGGCCTGGCGATCTACGTGGTGCTCGCGGCCTTTTTGCTGTGGAAACCCAGCGGCCTGTTTCCGGCGGTCGGGGCGCAGGCCGAGGCGGGCGCCGAGTCGCACGGCTCGGGCGCGCTGCACCGCCCGCGCATTCCGCGCGCTGCGTGGCAGGTGGTGGGCGTGGCAACGGTGGGCGTGCTGGCGACGCTGCCGCTGTGGGTGAACGCAGGCCCGCTGTACGTGGTGGGCACGGTGCTGGTCCAGGTGATCTTCGCGCTGTCGTGGAACGTGCTGTTCGGCTACACGGGGCTGGTGTCGTTCGGGCATGCGGGCTTCTTCGCCATCGGCGCCTACCTGGCGGCCCTGGCGCTGCGGCACGTCGCGGGCGTGCCCTTTCTCGGGGTGCTGGTGGGCGCGGCGGCGCTGGGCGCGGTGGCTGCGTGGGTCATCGGCGTGCTGGCGCTGCGGCGCATGAGCGGCGTGTTCCTGGCGGTGCTGACGGTGGCGCTCGCCGAGGCGCTGCGGCTGGTGATCGGCTTCTCGACCTTTCTCGGGCGCGAAGACGGCATCACCGACATTCCGCGCCCCGCGCTGGACTTCGGCGTGCTGCGCATCGACCTGTCGAGCTCCAACGCCTACTACTGGTTCTTGCTGGTGGCAACGTTGCTGATCACCGCCTTCCTGTGGTGGTTGCTGCACAGCCGCTTCGGCCGGACGCTGCAGACGGTGCGGCAAGACGCGGAGCGCGCCGCCTTCATGGGCACGAACGTGGCGCGCTACCGGTTGGCGGCCTTCGTCATCTCGGGTGCGGTGGCGGCGGTGGCGGGCGCGCTGTATGCGCCGTGGTCGCGCATCGTCACGGTCGAAGAGGTGCACTGGCTCGCCTCGGCGCAGCCGATGCTGAACACGCTGCTGGGCGGTGTCAGTTCGTTCTGGGGGCCGGTGGTGGGGGCGGGGCTGTTCGCGGCCATCACGTACGCCACGCGCACGCTGGTGGGCCTGTCGGAGCTCATCGTGGGCACGGGGCTGCTCGCCATCATCCTGCTGGCGCCCAACGGCGCGGTCGGGCTGTGGCGCAACCTGGAGGAGCGCGTCTGGGGACGCAGGGCCGCACCGCCTGCAAACCCGTCAAAGGACGCGCGCATGCCGCCCGCCGGTGTCAAGCTCGAAGCCGGAGGCGCACGATGAGCGCCGAACTGCTGCGCGTGGACGGCGTGCGCAAGAACTACGGCCCCATCGAGGTGCTGCACGGCGTGAGCCTGTCGGTGGGGCGCGGCGAGGTGTTCGCCATCATCGGGCCCAACGGCGCCGGCAAGACGACCATGTTCAAGGTGATGACCGGCGAGGTGCCGTCCAACGGCGGCACCATCCGCTTCGACGGCAAGGACGTCACGCGCATGCCGGCCTACGAGCGCGTGCGCGAGGGCTTCGGTCGCACCTTTCAGGTGGCGCGCGTGTTCCACGATTTCACCGTGCTCGACAACGTGATCGCCGCGGTGGAGGCGCGCCGCGCCTGCAAGCGCGAACCGCTGGGTTCGCGCTGGCGCTGCGCGCCCTCGGCCGACACCCGCGACGAGGCGATGGCGCTGCTGGAAGACGTGCGGCTGCACCCCATGGCGCGCGAGGCCGCGCGCTTTCTGTCGCATGGCGACAAGAAGCGGCTGGAATTCGTCATCGCGCTGGCCGGGCGCCCGAGCATCCTGATGCTCGACGAGCCCACCGCGGGCATGTCGCCCAGCGACCGCGCGGACATCGCACAGCTGGTGGCGCGCACGCGCCGCGAGCGCGGCATCACGGTGGTGATGACCGAGCACGACATGGACGTGGTCTTCGGCCTGGCCGACCGCATCATGGTGATGAACTACGGCGAGGTGGTGTCCACGGGCAGCGTCGACGAGGTGCGCCGCGACCCGAAGGTGCGCGAGGTCTACCTCGGCAAGGAGATGGTCGGTGCTTGAAGTCCGCGAACTCGACGCCTTCTACGGCGACAGCCACATCCTGCTCGGCGCGCAGGTCTCGGTGCAACCCGGCCAGCGCGTGGCGCTGCTCGGGCGCAACGGGGCGGGCAAGTCGACGCTGCTCAAGAGCGTGATGAACGCCGGGCCGCGCGTGCGCGGCACGCTGCGCTTCGACGGGCGCGACCTGCGCGACATGCCCACCCACCAGCGCACCCGCATGGGCCTGTCGCTGGTTCCTGAAGACCGGCGCATCTTCACGCACCTGACGGTGGCCGAGAACATCGCCATGGCGCGCTACGGGGCCTCGCCCACGCGAGCGGCCGTGCCGGTGCCCGACATCGTGGCGCGCTTTCCCATGCTCGCGCCGCTTCTGCAGCGCTACGGCGGCCAGCTCAGCGGCGGGCAGCAGCAGCTGCTGGCCGTGGCGCGCGCCATGGCGGCCAACCCCAGCCTATTGCTGCTCGACGAGCCCACCGAGGGCCTGGCGCCGATCATCGTCGAGGAGATGGCGCGCGACGTGGTGCGCACCTGCACCGAGGGCAACGTGGCGCTGCTGCTGTGCGAGCAGAACATCTGGTTCGCCCGGCGCTGCACGCAGCACGTGTACGTGATCGACACCGGCCGCATCGTGTTCGAGGGTGACTGGGCGCAGTTCGACAGCCAGCCCGAAGTGCAGCAGCGCTACCTCGCGCTCTGACGCGCATCCCCTCCTTCTTTCAACTGCCCATTTTTCGCGGACCTCCCATGGACCTCCAGTACACCCCCGAACAGAACCAGCTGCGCGAAAGCGTGGAGCGCTTCGTGCGCGAGGAATACGACTTCGCGCACCGTCGCAGGCTCGTGGCCAGCGACCGCGGCCACGACGAGCGCCACTGGCGCAGCTACGCCGACTTCGGCTGGCTCGCTGTGCCCTTCAGCGAGGAAGACGGCGGCATCGGCGGCGACGCCACCGACACCGGCATCGTGATGGAAGGCGTGGGCCGCGGCCTGCTGCTGGAGCCCTACCTGGCCAACGTGGTGCTCGCCGGCGGCATGCTCGCCGCGCTGGGCAGCGCGCAGCAGAAAGCGCAGTGGCTGCAGCCGATGATGGCCGGCACGCACAAGCTGGCACTGGCCTATGCGCAGCCGGGTGCGCGCTACGACATCGCGCAGTGCGCCACGACCGCGCGCCGCGACGCGGAAGGCTGGGTGATCGACGGACAGAAGGTGCTGGTGCACGGCGGCGCGGCGGCGGACTTCGTCGTGGTGGTGGCGCGCACGTCGGGCAAAGTGGCTGACGCGGACGGGCTCGGCGCCTTCGTGGTCGATGCCAGGACCGCCGGGCTCGGCGTGTGGGGCTACGCGACGCACGACGGCAGCCGCGCGGCGGACCTGCACTTCGACGGCGTGCGCGTGGGCGCGGCGAATCTGCTGGGCTCCGAGGGCGGCGCGCTGCCCGCGCTGGAACGCGTCATCGACCAGGCCA
This sequence comes from Variovorax sp. AC103, assembly GCF_979254005.1. NCBI lineage: Bacteria > Pseudomonadati > Pseudomonadota > Betaproteobacteria > Burkholderiales > Comamonadaceae > Variovorax > Variovorax sp. AC103. Next base: position 46,956 of record NZ_CEEDFC010000023.1, read on the forward strand.
TTGCCGCCGTCGCTTCCGAGGCCGTGGGCGCGATGGCCACGCTGGTCGACATGACGCTCGACTACCTCAAGACGCGCCAGCAGTTCGGCCGCCCCATCGGCACCAACCAGGCGCTGCAGCACCGCATGGTCGACATGTACATCGCGCTGGACGAGGCGCGCTCGATGGCGCTGTACGGCGCGCTGATGCTCGCCGAACCCGATGCCGCAGTGCGGCGCAAGGCGCTGTCGGCCACCAAGATCGAGATCGACCGCACGGCGCGCCGCGTGGGCCAGGAGGCCGTGCAGTTGCACGGCGCCATGGGCGTGACCGAGGAGCTGGCCGTGGGTCACTACTTCAAGCGCCTTTCGATGATCGGCGTGAGCTTTGGCGACAGCAGCTGGCACCTGCAGCGCCACGCGCAGTCCTGAAGGCGGGGCAGGGCAATGAACCTCGATCTTTCCGCCGACGAGCAGGCCTTCGAGTCGCAGGTGCGCGAGTTCATCGCGCGCGAGCTGCCGCACGACATCCGCGAGAAGGTGCGGCTCGACCATCACCTGGGCCGAGAGGACTACATGCGCTGGCAGCAGATCCTCGGGCGCAAGGGCTGGTTCACCGGCGCCTGGCCGCGCGCGCACGGCGGCCACGCGTGGACGCCGATGCAGACCATCATCTTCAACCGCGTGGCCGGCGAGCTGCACGGCCCCGAGCTGCAGGTGTTCGGCCCGGCGATGGTGGGACCGGTGATCTACACCTTCGGCACCGAGGCGCAGAAGGCGCAGCACCTGCCGGCCATCCGCGACTCGTCGGTGTGGTGGTGCCAGGGCTATTCGGAGCCCGGCGCGGGTTCCGACCTGGCGGCACTGCAGACGGCCGCCGAAGACGATGGCGACCACTACCTGGTGAATGGCCAGAAGATCTGGACCTCGTTCGCCCACCATGCCGACTGGATGTTCTGCCTGGTGCGCACCGGCCGCGAGGGCAAGCGGCAGCAGGGCATCTCGTTCCTGCTGATCGACATGAAGACGCCCGGCGTCGAGGTGCAGCCCATTCGCATGATGGACGGGCGCCACTACCTCAACGCCGTGTTCTTCAACAACGCCAGGGTGCCAAAGCGCAACCTCATCGGCGAGGAGGGGCGCGGCTGGACCTACGCCAAGTTCCTGCTCGAACACGAGCGAGTGGAAAACGCCAACCTGCGCTTCATCACCCAGGAGCTGCGCAAGCTGCGCCGCGTGGCCGGCGAAGTGCGCAGCGGCGGCCACCGCCTGGCGGACGACCCGGGCTTCATGGCAGAGCTCGCGTCGGTCGAGGTGCAGTTCAAGGCGCTGGAGGTCGGGCTGCTGCGCACCCTGTCGGACATGCAGGCCGGCGCGCCGGTGGGGGCGGGCAAGTCGTCGTTCATCAAGATACGCGGCACCGAGATTGCGCAGCGCATCACCGAGCTGCTGGTGCAGGCGAGCGGGCCCGATGCCTTGCGCTACCAGCCCGGACTGCTGTTCGGCCAGGGGCGTGAAGAAGCGCTGCTCGGCCCCGAGCACGCGCTGGGCCCGGTGGCCAGCTACCTGTTCTGCCGCGCCATGACCATCTACGGCGGCAGCACCGAAGTACAGAAAAACATCATGGCCAAGCACGTGCTCGGCCTCTAGGCAAAACCAGACAACTTCACGCTCCACCCCCTTCCGACCATGAACGACGACGACATCGACTACCTGCAGGGCGAGAAGCCGCTGCACGAGTACCTGCGCGGCCACGCAAGAAACCACCCCGGCAAGGCTGCGCTGGTCTGGTACGGCCGCGCCATCAGCTACGCCGAGCTCGACCGCTGCAGCGACGCCTTCGCGCAGGCACTGCACGAACGCGGCGTGGGCAAGGGCGACCGCGTGGCGCTGTTCATGCAGAACTGCCCGCAGTACCTCATCGCGCACTTCGGCATCCAGAAGATCGGCGCCATCGTCAGCCCGTGCAGCCCCATGTTCAAGTCGCACGAGTTCGCCTACCAGGTCGGCGACCTGGGCGCCAAGGCGCTGGTGGTGGCCGACCACCTGGTGCCCATCGTGCAGTCGGTGGCCGAGCGGGTGCAGGTGCCGCACGTGTTCAGCGTGCGCTACGCAGACTTCCTGCCGGCCGAGCCCGACGTGCGCGTGCCCGACGAGGTGGCCGCGCGCCGGCCGCTGCCCGAGGGCACGCTCGACTTCCATGCCATCGTGAAGCGCGCCGATGTTGTCGCGCCCACTGTCGCGCTGTCGATGGACGACGTGTCGCTCATGACCTACACCTCGGGCACCACCGGCATGCCCAAGGGCGCGATGCTGAGCTACCGCAACGCGCTGTACAAGACGGCGGTGGGGCAGGAGATGTTCCGCATCCGCGGCGAAGACGTGCTGCTGGCGGTGGCGCCGCTGTACCACATCGCCGGCATGATTTGCGGCGTGACCATGTTGGCCTACACCGGCGCGACGGTGGTGCTGCTCAATCGCATGGACGCGCTGGCCGTGCTGCAGTCGATAGAGCGCAACCGCGTGAGCTGGTGGTACGCCATGGCGCCGATGCTGGTGGCGGCCATGAACGAGCCGGACGCCGGGCGATTCGATCTGTCGTCGCTGCACACCACCATGGGCACCAGCTTCGGCATCAAACTGACCGAGGAACTGGCCGCGCGCTGGAGCGCCTTCGCCAATGGCTGCCTCGTGTACGAAGCCGGCTATGGCCTGTCGGAGACGCACACCAACGACGTGCTGATGCCGCGCGACGCCGTGCGCTGGGGCACCAACGGCATCCCCGGGCGGGGGGTGGAGCTGAAGATCATCGACGGCGACGGCTGCATCGTGCCCGCCGGCGAGAGCGGCGAAATCGCGGTGCGCAGCCGTGGTGTGTTCCATGGCTACTGGAACCGGCCCGACGCCACCGCCGAGGTGCTGCACGACGGATGGGTGCACACCGGCGACATCGGCCGCATGGACGACCAGGGCTACCTGACCTTCATCGGCCGGGTGAAGGAAATGATCAAGGTGTCGGGCTTCAGCGTGTTCCCGGAGGAGGTGGAGGCCATTCTCATCCTGCACCCCGACGTGCAGCAGGTGGCTGTGATCGGTGTGGCCGACGCCGACAAGGGAGAGGTCATCAAGGCCTTTGTCGTGCCTCGCAACGGCGTGCTCGACCAGGAAGCGTTGCTGCGCTGGGCGCGCGAGAACATGTCGCACTACAAGGTGCCCCGACAGGTCGAGCTACGGGAATCGCTGCCCGCAAGCGGCACAGGCAAGGTGCTGCGGCGGCTGCTGCGGGACGCGGCAACGGGCTAGGTCTCGGCGGCTGCCGATGGCCGCGAGGTGCGTGCCTGCATGGCGGGCGCGACCTTCGACGTGGTGGTGCGCGACCTGATGCGGCCAGACGAAAGCGGCCTCGACCTCTGCCGTCGGATTCAGCAGCACCATGCGGTGCCGGTGATCATGCCTACAGCGTGAGAAGGAACGGCTCGTGGGCTGCGGCTAGACAATTGACATCGTGCACGAAACATGACCTGATTCAGCGGCACACCCTCCATGAGTCAACCGTGTTCAAGCTTCTGCAGGCATGTCTGGTCATGTTGGCAACCGGCGCTTTGTCCGGGTCTTGCCTGGCCGCCGTGCGACCGCCTGCACCCGAAGAAGCGCTGGAAGGCACGCTCTTTGCCGGATCGTCGAAGACGCTTTCGGGCGGCGCGCTGGCGTCGTGTGAACTGAGCTTCCTGGCGCTGGTGCGCGACGTCCCCGGCAGCGACGATGCGCTGGTCAAGATCGGCGGCACCTTTGTCTTGCGCAGAGCCACCGACGGCATGGTGTTCTATGCATTGAAGCTGGGCCTCGTCGATGAGGTGAGCGGCCGGGAGGTGCCTTTGGCGCCCACCGAGGCGCTGGTGCTGGCACCCGATGGACGGGCGCCTTCTCCGCCGATCCGAAAAGAGTCGGCGCCGGGCTTTGCGCTCTACCTGGGCGACTTCGACGACGACATGGCCGCCGCCTACGGCGACATCGTCGGAAAGTACAGGCTGACCCTTCGCTTCAACCGGCGCGCCGGCGCGGACCCCCTCTTCGCTGTGATCGACCTCATGGTGACCAGCGCGCGGATCTCGGGCGACGGCATGGTGCGCATGCGCAGCCATGCGACCGTCGACGGCTTCTCGGCCTGCACGCAGCAGTTGTTCCAGCGTCATTGACTGCGACGGGGCGCAGACCGCGCCACCCGCCTACAGGATTTTTGCAGCCGTGCGTACGCCCGGCATCCGGTACAGGCAGACACTCCGCAATTCCTTTACTCCCCAAGGAGCAAGCAATGAAAGCACTTCTGCCCATCTGGATCATCGGCGCACCCTTCATCTGGCTGATCTTCGACTGGATGCGCACGCCCAAGCGCTGAGCGCTGAGCGCTCGCTACGGCTGCGTCGACGAGATCTGCACCTGGACGTCGTCGCGCGCGGCCTCCACCGGCACCGACTCGCCGCGAAGGTCCCCCGGCTGGGGCATCGCCTCGCCGTTGCGCGACACGCGCGCGGTGACGATCAGCCGCGCCACCTGCGACAGCGTCTTGCCGCCGTTCATCGGCGAGGTGTCGTCCAGCTTGAAGCGCAGCGGAAATTGCGCTGCGCTGTAGCGCGCGGCCGCAATCGGCATGCCGACGCCGCCCACTTCTCGCGCGAAGACGAAGACCGTGTCGGTCGGCCGCACCGCGGCGGCCAGTTCGGGTGAGAGGCCGATGGTGCCGCTCACCGTGTCTGCGAACCGCGGCGCGCCGGCGCGGGGCGCTTGGCTGGCCAGCAGGGACTTCTGGACCTGGGCCTGCTCGGCCTTCAGCACCGCGTCGTCCGGCGCCAGGGCGAGCGCCAGCGCATAGGCGCGGTTCGCGCTGTCGAAACGCTGTATCGATGCGTACGAGCGCGCCACCAGCGTCCAGCCCGCCACATCGATGGTGCCGGGCGCCTGGCCCTGCATGCGCACGACCATGCTGTCGAGCATCTCCTGCACCGCTTCGGCCGAAGGCTCGGTCGCGTTGTCGGTGGCCGATGCCCGGGCGGGCGCACCGGCGGCAACGGACGCGCCCGCCGGCGAAGGCGTCATCTGCAGCGCGTCGATGTTGCCGATGAAGCCGTAGACGCCGAACGCGAAGACCGCGATCGCGGCGGCGAGCCCCGTGCGCGCGCGCCGCGACAGCGCGACGGCCGGGCCTGCGGCGGCCTGCAGCCCCGCTCCCGACCCCGACAACATCAGCCAGGCGAGGCCCACGAGCCCGGCGGCGGCGATCCAGAAGGCCGTCATGACGCGGGTGCGCCGCGCCCATGGCGGCGAACGATGCGCACCAGCGCGAGCAAGGCGCCGGCCAGGAGCGCGAAGGGCCCGATCCACAGCAGCGCGGTGGTGGCGTTGAAGGCCGGCCGGTACAGCACGAAGTCGCCGTAGCGCTCGACCATGTAACCCTTGACCTCGTCTGCGCTGCGCCCCTGCGCGAGCTGCTGGCCGATCTGCGCGCGCAGGTCGATCGCCAGGGCCGACTGCGACGCGGCGAGCGTCTCGTTCTGGCACACCAGGCAGCGCAGCTCGGCCGCGATCGCCTGCACGCGCGCGTCGAGCTGCGGGTCGGCGGCCAGCGGCTGCGCTTCGCCGGCCAACGCGGCAGAGGCGGCGAGCGCCCACGCGCAGCCGAGGAGGGTGCGCCTAGCCATCGAGCTTCCTCACGAGCGGCATCACCGTGTCGCGCAGGATCTCGGGCGTGAGCGGGCCGATCACCTTGTGGCGGATCACGCCCTGCTTGTCGATCACGAAGGTCTCGGGCACGCCGTACACGCCGAAGTCGATGCCCACCAGCCCCTCGCGGTCCGACAGCGAGGCCGCATAGGGGTTGCCGTAGCGATCGAGCCAGCGCTGCGCGTCGGCCGGCGCGTCCTTGTAGTTCAGGCCGTAGATCGGCACCTCGCCGGTGCGGGATGCATCGAGCACCAGCGGATGCTCCAGCCGGCAGGCCACGCACCACGAGGCCCAGACGTTCAGCAGCCAGACCTTGCCGCGCATGTCCTGCACGGACAGGGTGCGGCCGGGCTGTTCCAGCACCGGCAGCGTGAAACCCGGCGCCGGCTTGCCGATCAGCGGCGAGGGCACCTCGCGCGGCTTGAGCGTGAGGCCGGCCGCCATGAAGGCGACCAGCACGCCGGCGGCCAGCAGAGGAATCGCGGCGCGTCTCATGGATGCCTCGTTTCGGTCATGAAGGTCGCCACCCCTTTCATGATGGGCTGGGCCGTCAAACCAGGCAACGGCTGCGGCTGCGGCTGCGGTTGCGGTTGCGGTGGTGCGTCCGCGTGCGCCGCACCCGCAGAGTCCTCTGCGCGCCGCCGCCGCCGCGCAGGTATCGCCATCAGCCCGCCGATCGCCATCAGCAGGCAACCGCCCCAGATCCAGCCGACGAAGGGCTTGTAGTGGATGCGCACGCTCCACTGCATCGGGCCGATCGGCTCGCCGAGCGACACGTACAGGTCGCGCGTGAAATGGCGGTGGATCGCCGTCTCGGTCATGGGCGTGCGGGTCGCGATGTACAGCCGCCGTTCGGGCGCCATCATGGCCAGAGGCTCGCCGTCGCGCGTCACCGCGAGCGTGGCGCGCGCGGCGATGTAGTTGGGGCCGCGCTGTTCGTTCACGCCCTGGAAGCGGAAGACGTAGGCGCCCAGCGTGGCGGTGTCACCCGGTCCCATGCGCACGTCGCGCTCCACCGAGTAGCCGCCGACGATGGTCACGCCCACCACGAACACCGCCACCCCGAAATGCGCGCAGAGCATGCCGTAGTAGCTGCCGCTTTGCGCCGCCAGCCGAGCGCCCCATGCGCCGGGCGCATGGCCGCGCAGCTTGCCCGCGAGGTTGAGCGCGCAGGTGCTGGCGATCCACACGGCCAGCATCAGGCCGAAGCCGATCATCGGCGTCCAGCGGCCCAGCGCCAGCGGCGCGACCACGGCACTGGCCGCGCTCACGCCCATGGCCCAGCGAAGCCGCCGCGCCAGGTCGCCCACCCGCGCCTGGCGCCATTGCGCCAGCGGGCCGACGCCCATGAGGAACAGGGCCGGTGCCATCAGCGGCACGAAAACCGCTTCGAAGTAGGGCGGGCCGACCGACAGCTTGCCCAGGCCCAGCGCATCGACGGCCAGCGGGTACAGCGTGCCCAGCGCCACCGCCGCGCAGGCCACCAGCAGCAGCGCGTTGTTGGCCAGCAGCATCGACTCGCGCGAGACCAGTTCGAAGCGCACCGAGGCCTCCAGCCTGGGCGCGCGCCAGGCAAAGATCGCGAGCGATCCGCAGACCACCACCGCCAGGAACACCAGGATGAACACGCCGCGCGTCGGGTCGGACGCGAAGGCGTGCACCGAGCTGAGCACGCCCGATCGGACCAGGAAGGTGCCCAGCAGCGAGAGCGAGAACGCCATGATCGCGAGCAGCGCGGTCCAGGCGCGGAAGGCGCCGCGCTTTTCGGTGACGGCCAGCGAATGGATGAGCGCGGTGCCGGCCATCCACGGCATCAGCGACGCGTTTTCCACCGGGTCCCAGAACCACCAGCCGCCCCAGCCGAGCTCGTAGTAGGCCCAGAAGCTGCCCAGCGCGATCCCGCAGGTGAGAAAGCACCAGGCCGCGGTGGTCCACGGGCGCGAGGCACGCGCCCAGGCCGCGTCGAGCCTGCCCGACATCAAGGCGGCCACCGCGAAGGCGAAGGCGACCACGAAGCCGACATAGCCCATATAGAGCATGGGCGGATGAATGACCATGCCCGGGTCCTGCAGCAGCGGCGTGAGGTCTTGCCCTTCGGCCGCCGCGGGCAGCAGGCGCTCGAAAGGGTTGGAGGTGAACAGCGTGAACAGCAGGAAGCCGCAGCTCACGAAGCCCATCACGCCCAGCACGCGGGCGCGCATCGCCGGGTCCACGCCGCGCGCGAACAGCGTCACGGCCAGCGTCCAGCCCGAGAGGATCAGCGTCCACAGCAGGATCGAGCCTTCGTGCCCGCCCCAGACGGCGGTGATGCGGTAGACCATGGGCAAGGCCGAGTTCGAATGCTGTGCCACATAGAGCACCGAGAAGTCGTTCAGCGCGAAGGCCCGGGTGAGCGCGAGGTAGGCCAGGGCGATGAAGACGAACTGGGCCAGCGCCGCCGGGCCGGCGAGCGCCATCCAGGCCGCATGGCCGCGCGCCGCGCCGGCCAGCGGCAGCGATGCCTGCACCAGCGCCATCGCGAGCGCGAGCACCAGCGCGAAGTGGCCGAGTTCGGGGATCACGGCTCGGCCACCTCCAGCTTGCCCTGGCGCGCTGTCTCCAGCGCGTGGGCGGCCTCGGGCGGCATGTAGTTCTCGTCGTGCTTGGCCAGCACCTGGTCGGCCCGGAACACGCCGTCGGCGCCCAGCCGGCCCTGCGCCACCACGCCCTTGCCTTCGCGAAACAGGTCGGGCAGGAGGCCCGTGTAGACCACCGGCACCGTGCGCGCGGTGTCGGTCACCACGAAGTGCACCGTCAGGCCCTGCCCGCTGCGCCGGATGCTGCCTTGCTCCACCAGGCCGCCGAGGCGAAAGCCGCGCTCCAGCGGCGCCTCCCTGGCCGCGACCTGCGAGGGGCTGAAGAAGAACACCAGGTTGCTGCGGAACGCGTTGAGCACCAGCGCGCTCGCGATGCCCACCGCCGCCAGGCCTGCAAGGATCGCCAGGCCGCGCCGGCTGCGCGCCTTCACGGGAGGTCTCCCACGATGTTTCCAGACTGCGCAGCCCGCAGCCCGCGGCGCCTGGCGCGAAGCTGCACCGCTTCGAGCAGCACCACCAGCGCCGCCATGCCGAAGGCGCCCCACACGTAGAGGCCGTAGCCGCCCATTGCGACGAAGTCGCTCCAGCCGTTCCAGTTCATCGGGCCTCCAGTGCGCGGCGGGCCCAGGCCGTGTCGCGCTCGCGCTCGAGCATCAGGGTGCGAAGCCGCAGCAGGCTCACGGCAATGCAGTAGAGCCACACCGCCGCCACCATCACCAGCATGCCGGTGAGCATCGGCGTGGCCATGCTCGGCGCCTTCGAGAAGCTGACCGACGCGCCCTGGTGCAGCGTGTTCCACCACTTCACCGAGAAATAGATGATGGGCACGTTGACCACGCCCACCAGCGCCAGCACCGCGGCCGCGCGGTCGGCCCGCCGCACGTCGTCGATGGCGCCGTGCAGCGCCAGGAAGCCGAGGTAGAGGAACAGCAGGATCAGCTCGGAGGTGAGCCGCGCATCCCACACCCACCAGGCGCCCCAGGTCGGCTTGCCCCACAGCGCGCCGGTCCACAGCGCCAGGAAGGTCATGAGCGCGCCTGTGGGGGCGAGGGCGCGCGCGAACATGGCCGGCAGCCGTGCGTTGAAGGCCAGGCCGATGCCGGCCCAGAATGCCATCGCGAGGTACAGCACCATCGACATCCAGGCGACCGGCACGTGCACGAAGATGATCCGGTAGGCCTCACCCTGCTGGGCGTCGGTGGGCGCGATGCCCAGCCCGATCACCAGGCCGGCCACGGCGAGCGCTGCCGCCAGCAGCGCCGACACCGTCGCGATGCGGCCCGCCACCGGATAGAAGCGGGCGGGCGACGCGAGCGCGAAGAGGCTGCCCGCAGGCGCCCTGCGTGCGGGCGATGCCGAGGTGGTGACGAAAGACATGGCGAGTCCTTTCATTCGAACGCGATGCGCAGCGCCGCGGCGGCCGCCGGCGGCGCGCCCGCCAGGGCCAGCACCAGCATGGCGCCGAGCAGCGAGAAATGGCCGGCCACGCCCATGCCGGCGTTGCTGGCATCCACCGCGTTGGCGCCGAAGATCAGCACCGGCACCACCAGCGGCAGCACCAGCAGCGACAGCAGCATGCCGGCGCCGCGCACGCCCACGGTGAGCGCCGCGCCGATCGCGCCGACCAGGCTCAGCACCGGCGTGCCCAGCAGCAGCGACGCGGCCAGCACGCCCATCGCGTGCGGCGCCAGGCCGAACTGCAGCGCCAGGAGCGGCGAGACCAGCGCCAGCGGCAGCCCCGTGCAGAGCCAGTGCGCCAAGGCCTTGCCCAGCACCAGCAGCGCGAGCGGCGTGGCCGAGAGCAGTTGCGACTCCAGCGTGCCGTCCTGCAGGTCGTCGGCGAACAGGCGCGCCAGCGACAGCATCGAGGCCAGCAATGCGGCGACCCAGACGATGCCCGGCGCCATGCGGCGCAGCAGCTCCGGCTCGGGGCCGATGCCCAGCGGAAAGAGGCTCACCACGATCACGAAGAACAGCAGCGCGGCCAGCGGGTCGGCCGGGCGCCGCCAGGCCAGGCGCAGGTCGCGCTCGACCAGGCAGGCAACGCCCTGCAGCATGCCGGGCTGCGCGACCGGTGCGGCGGGCAGCGCGAGGGTGTTCACAGCGCCAGCTCCATCTGCGGCATGCCGTGGGGAAATGACAGCGCCGCGTCGTGGCTGGTGAGCAGCACCACGCCACCGCGCTGCACCTGCGCGGCGATGCCGTGCACCAGCCACGCCGACGCCGCGTCGTCGAGCGCCTCGAAGGGCTCGTCGAGCACCCACAGCGGCGCCTGCGCGCCGAGCGCGAGCCGCGCGAGCGCCGCGCGCCGGCGCTGGCCTTGCGACAGGCTGCGCGCCGGCGTGCGTTCCCTGCCCTGAAGGCCGACGGCGCCGAGCGCGGCCACCACCTCGGGCCCGGTGGCGCAGTGGCCCGACAGGCGGGCAGCCAGCTGCAGGTTCTCGCTCGCGCTCAGGTCGTCCTTGAGCGCCGCCGCATGGCCGATGTAGATCAACTGGCGATGAAAGGCCTCGCGCAGTTGGCCAATGCCTGTGCCCTCCCACAGCACCTGGCCCGCTGCGGGCCGCAGCAACCCGCAGACCAGCCGCAGCAGGCTGGTCTTGCCCGCGCCGTTGGGCCCCTTCACCCGCAGCAGCCGGCCGGCGCGCACCGAAAGATTCAGTCCGCTGAACACGGCACGGCCGCCGCGCACGCAAGCCAGTTCGCGAAGTTCAAGCGTCGGGCAGACCATGTTGTCAATTTAACCTGACACTCATACTATGTGCAAGATGTTGACAACCACAGTCCAGGCCGTGCCGCCGGTCCGTGCCGCAAGCGCCCGCGCCACGGGCCCGCGCGCGCAGCCGGAGGCGATCGTCATCGGCAGCGGTTTCGGCGGACTGGCGGCTGCGGTGCGGCTGGGCGCGCGCGGCTACCGCGTGACGGTGCTGGAGCAGCTGGACGCGCCCGGCGGCCGCGCCTATGTGTACCGGCAGGACGGCTTCACCTTCGACGCCGGCCCCACGGTGATCACCGCGCCGTTCCTGTTCGAGGAGCTGTGGGCGCTGTGCGGCAGGCGCCTGGCCGACGACGTCGAGCTGCGCCCGGTGTCGCCCTTCTATCGCATCCGTTTCGACGACGGCACCACCTTCGACTATTCGGGCGACGCCGAGGCCATGCGCGCCGAGGTGGCGCGCCTGGCACCCGGCGACGTGCAGGGCTACGAGAACTTCCTAAAGGCCAGCGAGGCGATCTACAAGGTCGGCTTCGAGCAGCTGGGCGACGTGCCTTTCGACCGCTGGAGCGACATGGCGCGCGTGCTGCCGCAACTGCTCAAGCTGGAGGCCTACCGCACGGTGCATTCGCTGGCCGGCAAGCATGTGCGCGACGAGCGGCTGCGCATGGTGCTCACCTTCCAGTCGCTGCTGGTCGGCGGCAACCCCTTTGCGACCACTTCGGTCTACTGCCTCATCGCGTTCCTGGAGCGCCGCTGGGGCGTGCATTTCGCGATGGGCGGCACCGGCAGCCTCGTGAAGGGGCTGGTGTCGCTGATCGAAGGGCAGGGCGGCAGCGTGCGATGCCGCCAGGCGGTGGCCGAGATCACCGTGAAGAACGGCACCGCCACCGGCGTGCGTATGGCCGACGGCAGCACGCTGCGGGCCGATGTGGTGGTCTCCAATGCCGACTCGGCCTGGACCTACCGGCACCTGGTCGCGCCCGAACACCGCCGGCGCTGGACCGACCGCCGCATCGAGAAGGCGCGCTATTCGATGAGCCTGTTCGTGTGGTACTTCGGCACGCGCCGCCAGTACCCCGACGTGGCGCACCACACCATTGCGCTCGGGCCGCGCTACGAGGCGCTGCTGTCGGACATCTTCGTGCGCAAGCACCTGGCCGAGGACTTCAGCCTCTACCTGCACCGGCCGACCGCCACCGATCCCTCGCTGGCGCCGCCCGGCTGCGACGCCTTCTACGTGCTGTCGCCCGTGCCGCACCTGCAAGGCGGCACCGACTGGGAGCGCCAGGCCGAGCCCTACCGGCTGGCGATCCAGAAGAAGCTGCAGGCGACCTTGCTGCCCGACCTGGAGAACCAGATCGCCAGTTCGCGCCTGCTGACCCCGCAGGACTTCCAAAATCGGCTCTCGTCCTTTCGCGGCGCGGCCTTCGGGCTGGAGCCGGTGCTGTCGCAGAGCGCATGGTTCCGCCCGCACAACCGCAGCGAAGACATAGACCGCCTGTACCTCGTGGGGGCGGGCACCCATCCCGGCGCCGGCTTGCCCGGCGTTCTTTCATCGGCCCGCATCCTGGACACGGTGGTGCCTCATGCAGATTCGCTCGCTTCCCGCCATGCCAGCCTCGCCCGCTGAGACGCAGCTGGGCACCGTGCGAGGCGCACCGCGCGCCCGCATTGACTCCGCGGACATCGCCGCCTGCCGCGCGGCGCTGCGGCAGGGCTCGCGCACCTTTCTCGCGGCCTCGCTGCTGCTGCCGCGTGAGGTGCGCGACGCGGCCTGCGCGCTCTATGCCTTTTGCCGCATGGCCGACGACGCGGTGGACCAGGGTGCCGACGAAGCCGCCGCGGTGGCACTGCTGCGCGCGCGGCTCGCGCGCATCTACGACGCGGGTGCGCCGGCCTCGGCGCTGGCCGCGCCCGCCGACCGCGCACTGGCCGGCGTGGTGGGCGCCTTCGACATTCCGCGCGCCTTGCCCGAGGCCCTGATCGAGGGCTTTGCCTGGGATGCCGAGGGCCGCAGCTACGAGACGCTCGAAGATCTGCATGCCTACGCGGCCCGCGTGGCCGGCACCGTCGGCGCGATGATGGCCCTGCTCATGCGGGCCCGCTCGCCGGAGGCGGTGGCGCGCGCCTGCGACCTGGGCGTGGCGATGCAGCTGTCGAACATCGCGCGCGACGTGGGCGAAGACGCGGCCATGGGCCGGCTCTACCTGCCGCGCCAATGGATGCGCGAGGCCGGCATCGACCCGCAAGCCTGGCTGGCGCGGCCGGTCTTCACGCCCGCGCTGGGGTCGGTGGTGCGGCGCCTGCTGGCGGCCGCGGACGTGCTTTACGCGCGAGTGGGCAGCGGCGTCGCCCGGTTGCCGCTGGCTTGCAGGCCGGGCATCAATGCGGCGCGCTTCCTGTATGCCGACATCGGCGGGCAGGTGCAACGCGCCGGCTGCGATTCGGTGAGCGCGCGCGCCGTCGTGCCCACCACGCGCAAGCTGGGCTTGCTGCTGCGCGCGCTGGTCGCCGTGCGACCCGGTCGCGCAAGCGATGCGTGGCCGGTGCTGGCGGCCAATGCCTTCCTGGTCGACGCGGTGTCGGCCACCGCGCCGCGCGCGCCGGCGGCACGCAAGCGCGGCCCCTCGGAAAGCGTGGTCTGGGTCATCGACCTCTTCGAGCGGCTGGAGCGGCTGGAGCGGCTGGAGCGGCGTGAGCGCGGCAAGTCGGCGCGCCCCGCCACGCCTGCCTGAGAACACCGGCCATGAGCTCGGGCCTGATCATCACGCTCGAGATGCTCGGCGTGCTCGGGGTGGTGGTGGGTTTCGGCTTCTGGGAGCTGTATGCGCTGCGGCGCGACAAGAAGAAGCAAAAGCCCGGGCCCGCGCCGCGCGACGACCGACCCTGAGCACCGCGCCGCCGCCGCGCGGTGCCTTCCATCAGAACACCGCGTGGTCGCCGCGCTGCGGCAGCGCCGCGCCGTGCGCGAGGCCGGCATAGAAATCGAACAGGGTCTCGCGCCCGGTCGACGGCGTGGCCGCCGCGTCGTAGCGGCCGGTGCGGGCGTCGAGCACCAGCATCGATTCGGTGGCGTAGTAGCGGCCGATGCGCGCCAGTTCGGCCTTGGCCGCCAGCGCCGGCATCACGTGGCCGAGCGCAGCCAGCCCGCCCACGATCGCGTCGAGCATCGCCACCGGCACCTGCCTGAAGCGCGGCGGCCGGCCCAACGCACTGAACAGCGCCTCCCCCTGCTCGCGCGGTGTGATCGCGGGTCCGGGCCCGCCGATGGGCAGCACCCGGTTGCGGCGCTGCGGGTCGTCCAGGCAGTCGGCCAGGTAGGCCGCCAGGTCGGCGTCGCTCACCGGCTTGCAGGCGGTCAGGCGACCGTCGCCGAACACCAGGAACGGCTGGCCGCGCCGCACCCGTTCGACCTGCCCCGACAAGGACTTGAAGAAGGCGGTGGGCCGCACGATCGAATAATCGACGCCGCTTTCGGCCAGCTCTTTTTCGAAGGCCAGCTTGGCCTGCTGGAACGCGAGCAGCGGCTTCTGCACGCAGAGGGCCGACAGCAGCACCACATGCGACACGCCCGCCGCCTGCGCGGCACGCAACGCCTGCACATGCGCGAGGTGGTCGATGGCCCAGGCGTCCGCGGGCGCGCCGCTGCGCGAGGCCAGGCACGAGACCAGGGCGTCGAAGCGCTCGCCGCGAAAGCCGTCGCGCGCGAGCGATGCGGCATCGGTCGCCTCGCCCAGCCGGAGCGTCGCGCCCGCGAGCAGGCGCGCGCTGTCTTCCGCCGCCAAGCGGCCGCCGACACCGGCCCGAGGGCGCACCAAGCACACGACCTCGTGGCAGCGCGACACCAGTGCGCGCACGGTCGCGCAGCCGATGGTGCCGGTCGCGCCGAGCACGAACACACGGCGCGGACGCAGTGAAGATGAAGCTGAAATCGGGTGCTGCACGGTCTTTCCTCAGTTCGCGCGGCGCCCCGGCCGCCAGACGCCGAGGGCCGCCGCGGCGAGCGCCAGGGCCAACGCCAGGACCAGGGTGGCAATGCCCGCGCCGAACCAGACCGCCGGTGCGATCACCAGCATCAGCAGCACCTTGGCCAGCATCCAGCGCTCCTCGAGCCAGGCCGGGCGCGCGGCAATGCCCAGGAGGCCGCTGGCGATGAGCAGAAGCAGCGCCGGCCCGGTCAACCACCGGGCGACCGCCGCGCCGGCGGCGGCGGAGAGCGGGTCGGTGCGCGCGAGCAGCAGCTGCGCGGCCAGTCCGCCCGCCAGGCCCGCCAGGCCGATCAGATGCAGGAACTTGAAGAGCCGCACGGCGTGCCTTCAGCGCAGGGCGCGCGGCATGCGAAAGGGCAGCATCGCGCGGCACCAGGGCGTGTCCAGCCGCGTGAGCGACAGGCTCTCGTGCACGGCCGGCGCGCGCTCGCCCTGCAGCGTGGTATCGATCAGGCTGCGCGCATAGAAGGGTGCGTCCTCGAAGGTGCGGCGCAGCGCCGGCACAGCGCCCGCGTCGCAGCGGGTGGGGCGGTCCAGCCGCCAGCCGCTGCGCGCCAGCGCGGCCGGCGGCGGTGCGTCGAACCCTCTCGCTTCGCCGTGGGCATCGAAGCCGAGTGCGAGCAGCGCGGTGCCGCCGTCGCGGCGCGCCACCTCGTACAGCACCGCCGAGCGGCCTTGGCTGCGCGCGCTGCGCGACCAGGACCAGTGCGCGAAGTCGGCTTCCAATGGCCGGTCACCCGTGTTCGCGTCGATGTAGCCGGTGCCCTGCCACCGGCAGGGGGGCTGCTCGAAGGCCACCTCCACACGCGCGCTGGGCGCGATCGGCTGCCAGCGGTGGCGGCCCGCGGCATCCAGCGCGAAAGAACGGTTCGCCAGCGCGCGCGGATGCACCCGCACCCGGCCCCGCAGCCGCGACGGCAGCGGGGCCGTCAGCTCGTCGATGTCGATCACCAGCGCATCGCCCTCCCAATGCATGTGGCTCGCGCCGACCTGCAGCGACGCGGCGTCGCGCTGCACGCTGGCGCGGCGGCGCTCGGTCATGGCCCAGCGCGACAGGCTGCGCGCAGGGCCGTACAGCGCCACGTTGATCGCGCAATGGTCCAGCGGGTCGGCCACGCCGCCATGGCGCCCGCGGGCCCAGGCGTAGTAGGGCGAGAACACGCTGCCGACGAAACCGATGACGGTGAGGCCGTGCTGCCCGTCGTCGCTCAGCGCATCGACATACCACCAGGCATAGCCGCCGTGCGCCACCGCGAGGTCGAAGCGCGGTCGGCCAGCAGGCTGGCCGCCGCCAGCCGGCCCGACAGCGCCGCCATCGGAACGCCCGGACCCGGGTGCGTGCTGCCGCCCGCCAGGTACAGGCCCGGCAGGCGGCTGCGCGCCCCCGGGCGCGAGAAGCTCGCCGCCCAGCCGTGCGAGGCCTGGCCGTAGAGCGCGCCCCCCGTCCCCGGAAACAGCTGCTCGAACTGCCGCGGCGTGGTGACCTGCATCTGCGCCGCCTCGCAGTCCAGCCGCAGGCCGCAACGGGCCAGCCGCGCGAAGGTTGTCTGCTGGCATGTGCGGATCTCCTCGGGGGTGAAGGTGTGGGTGTCGCCCGACGGCGGCGCGTTGACGATGCACAGCAGCCGTTCGGCGCCGGCCGTGGCGGGGGCCGAGCCAGGCGCCTCGTGGGCCGGGCGGTCCTGCGCGCAGACGTACACCGTCGGCTCCGACGGCAGCCGCCCGCGGCGCAGGATGTCGTCGAACTCGGCCGCGTAGTCGCGCGAGAAGAAGACCGAGTGGCGCATGAGCGGGAAGCCGTGCGCCTCGGCCCGCAGGTTGAAGGTGAGCGCCGAGAGCGAGCGTTCGGGCCGGGCCCTGGCCGGCACGGCGCGCGCGCCGTGCGAGCCCAGGAGGCCCCGGCCAAGCGCCGCGACGTCGCCGTTGAAGACCACCGCGCCGGCCTCCACCCGTTCGCCGCTGGCCAGCCGCACGCCGACGGCCCGGCCGCCGCGGACCAGGATGTCGGCCACCTCGGCGCCGTACTGCAGCCGCGCGCCGCGCTCGGCGGCCAGGCGCGCGAGCATCTGCGCGATGCGGTGCATGCCGCCTTCCACCAGCCACACGCCCTGCTGTTCGACATGGGCCACCAGCATCAGCGTGGCCGGCGCGAGCCAGGGCGAGGCGCCGCAGTAGGTGGCATAGCGCCCGAAGAGCTGCCGCAGCCGCGGATCGCGAAAGTACCCGCCCAGTTCGTTCCACAGGTTGCCGAAAGGCGAGATGCGCGCCAGCGCCGGCATGCCGCGCAAACCGGCGCGCGAAACCAGCGACAGCGGCGTGGGGCGGGTGCCGCGCAGGAAGGGGCCTTCCAGCGTGTCGTAGATCTGTGCGGCCCGCACCTGGAACGCGCGGTAGCCCCGGGCGGCCTCGGCGCCCGCGAAGCTGCCGATGGCGTCGGCGCTGCGTTCGGCGTCAGCGAACAGATCGAGCCGCGAGCCGTCGTCCCAGGCGTGGCGCGCGAGCACCTCGGCGCGCTGCAGACGCAGGTGGTCTTCCAGCCGCGTGCCGGCGCGCGCGAGCAGCTCGTCGAACACCCAGCGCATCGTGAAGACGGTGGGCCCGGCGTCCATGCGCGCGCCGTCGACCTCCAGCTCGCGCATCTTGCCGCCCGGCGTGGGCGCGCGTTCGATCACATGCACGTCCATGCCGCGCGAGGCCAGTTCCAGCGCTGCGCACAGGCCGCCGACGCCGGCACCGACGATCACGACGCGATCGCCTGTCATCGCTTGCCCGGTTGACGATGGGAGTGCATGTGTCTATTCTAATTGACACTTGAGTGTGACTATCAAATATTACAGAGGTGCTCCAGATGAAACCGCTCACGCGCATCGAACATTCGCTCGCCATGGCCGTCTCCCAGGGCGAGGCGCCCGGATGCCCCACCAAGCTGGCCGGCGCGATCCGGCATGCGGTGTTTCCCGGCGGCGCCCGGGTGCGGCCGCAGCTGTGCCTGGCGGTGGCGGCCGCCTGCGGCGACGACGACCCTGAACTGTCGAGCGCCACGGCCAGCGCCATCGAGCTGCTGCATTGCGCGTCGCTTGTGCACGACGACCTGCCGTGCTTCGACAACGCGCCCACCCGGCGCGGGCGCGCCTCGGTGCACTACGCCTACGGCCAGAGCCTGGCGGTGCTGGCGGGCGATGCGCTGATCATCCTGGCCTTCCAGACGCTGACCGCGGGCGCCGCGCGCTCGCCCCAGCGCCTGCCCGCCTTGGTCACCATGGTGGCGCAGAGCGTGGGCATGCCCTTCGGTGCCGTCGCCGGCCAGGCCTGGGAGTCGGAGCCGCGGGTGAACCTGCGCGACTACCAGCGCGCCAAGACCGGCGCTCTCTTTGCCGCCGCGACCATGGGCGGCGCGCAGGCCGCGGGCGCCGATCCTCAACCCTGGCGCGCTTTCGGCGACTGGCTCGGCGAGGCCTACCAGGCTGCCGACGACATCCGCGACGTGATCGGCGACCCCAGCGTGCTGGGCAAGCCGGCCGGCCGCGACCTGGCCTTGCTGCGGCCCAGCGCGGCGACTGAGCTGGGGCTCGAGGGCGCGGCCCGGTACTTCGACGAACTGGTCGCGCGCGCCATCGACGCGGTGCCCGACTGCGCCGGCTCGGCGGGCCTGCGCGCCCTGGTGCGCAACGAGGCCGAGCGGCTGGTGCCGCCGGCATCGCGCGGCGAAGTGATGCGCGCGGCGGCGGCCTGATCCGCCGCCCGCGCCGGAGGCCCGCAACATGCACACCCTGCCGGTGGACAGCCGCCCCGCGGCACCGTCGTGGCGCACGGCATGGGGCGATCGATGGCTGGCCGTGCGCGATCGCCTGCTCGCGAGCCCGGTGTTCCAGCGGCGCGCCGCCGCGTTCGTGCCGACGCGGCCCATCGCGCGGCAGCGCGCCGGCGCACTGTTCGACCTGGTGGCCGGCTTCGTCTATTCGCAGGTGCTGCTGGCCTGCGTGCAGCTGAAGCTCTTCGACATGCTCTCGGGCGGGCCGCTGGCCCTGGACGACGTCGCGCAACGCACGGACCTGCCGCCGGCGTCGGCCGAACGCCTGCTGGCCGCGGCGGTGGCGCTGCGCCTGGTCGAGGCCCGCAGCGGCGGCCGTTTCGGCCTGGGCGAACTGGGCGCGCCCATGGTCGGCAACACCGCGATCGCCGCCATGGTGATGCACCACCGCGCGCTCTATGCCGACCTGGCGGACCCGGTGGCGCTGCTGCGCGGCGACGCGCGCGGCACGGCCCTGGCGAGCTACTGGCCCTATGCCGGGGCGGTCAGTCCCGACGATCTGTCGGGCGACAGCGTGGCCGGGTACTCGGCGCTGATGGCCGCGTCGCAGCCGCTGGTCTGCGACGAGATCCTCGATGCCTATCCGCTGCACGGCCACCGCTGCCTGCTCGACGTGGGCGGCGGCGAGGGCAGCTTCCTCATCGGCGCGGCGGCGCGGGCCCCGGCCTTGCAGTTGGTGCTGTTCGACCTGCCGGCCGTGACCGAGCGCGCGCGCCTGCGCTGCGCGGCGGCCGGCATCGGCGCGCGGCTGCGCATCGAGAGCGGCAGCTTCCTGGCCGATTCGTTGCCCACGGGCGCGGACATCGCGACGCTGGTGCGGGTCATTCACGACCACGACGACGCCGCGGCGCTCTGCATCCTCAACGCCGTGCGGCGCGCGCTCCCACCGGGCGGCACCCTGCTGCTGGCCGAGCCCATGGCGGACACGCCGGGCGCCCAGGCCATGGGCGGCGCCTATTTCGGCTTCTACCTGCTCGCGATGGGCAAGGGCAAGCCACGCAGTTCGGCGGCGCTGCAGGCCATGTTGCGCGCGGTGGGTTTCGTGGAGGTGAAAGCGGTGGCGACGCGCATGCCGTTGCAGGTCGGGCTCATCGTGGCGCGAACAGGCCTTGCGTGATCGAGCTTCTGGATGTGTAATTAAAACTAGACAGTTCAATTAGTAAAAAGAAAATGACACACGCCCTGAATCCAGGTTCTGCGCACCCAAGTTCCGCGAGCCCGATGACAGCCCTGGCCGTGGTGCTGCACAAGCCCCGCGAGCTGTCGCTGAGCCGCCTGGCCCTGAGCGCGCCGACCGACGAGGACGTTGTGGTCGACATCGAATGGAGCGGCATCAGCACCGGCACCGAACGGCTGCTCTGGTCGGGCCGCATGCCCGACTTTCCGGGCATGGGCTATCCGCTGGTGCCGGGCTACGAGTCGGTGGGCGTGGTGCGCAGCGCCGGCCGGCATTCGGGCGGAACCGTCGGGCAGCGCGTCTTCGTGCCGGGCGCCCGGTGCTTCGGCGACGTGCGCGGCCTGTTCGGCGGCGCCGCATCCACCGTGGTGCTGCCGGGCTCGCGCACCCTGGCATGGGACGCCGGCGACTTGAGTGCCGAGCAGGGCGTGCTGCTGGCCCTGGCCGCCACCGCCCACCACGTGAGTTCGGCCGGCGGCGGGGTTCAGCCCGATCTGATCGTCGGTCACGGCGTGCTGGGCCGCATGGTGGCGCGCATCGCGGTCGCCATGGGCGGCGCGCCGGTCGTCTGGGAAACCGATGCCCGAAGGCGCGAGGGCGGACAGGGCTACGAGGTGCGCGACCCCGCCACCGACACGCGCCGCGACTACCGCAGCATCTGCGACGTGAGCGGCGACCCCACGCTGCTGGACACCCTCATCGGGCGGCTCGCACCGAGCGGCGAGATCGTGCTGGCGGGCTTCTACGACGAGCCGCTGTCGTTCGTCTTCGCGCCCGCCTTCATGCGCGAGGCGCGCATCCGGGTGGCGGCGCAATGGCAGCCGCACGACCTGGCCGCGGCCCGGGCGCTCATGCAGTCGGGGCGGCTGCGGCTGGACGGCCTCATCACCCACCGCGCCCAGGCCACCGAGGCCGACAGCGCCTACCGCACCGCATTCGGCGATCCCGCCTGCCTGAAGATGGTCCTCGACTGGAGAAGCTGCCAATGACATCCACCCCCCACGCCATCGCCGAGGGAACGCCGGTGCGCTTCATGCAGCAGCAGGCGCTGCGCGCAGAGGCCGCCATCGAGCCCGATGCGGTGAGCACCGCGCCCGTCACCAAGGAAACGCAGATCATCGCCATCTACGGCAAGGGCGGCATCGGCAAGAGCTTCACGCTCGCCAACCTGAGCTACATGCTGGCGCAGCAGGGCAAGAAGGTGCTGCTGATCGGCTGCGACCCCAAGAGCGACACCACCTCGCTGCTGTTCGGCGGCCGGGCCTGCCCGACCATCATCGAGACCTCGTCGCGCAAGAAGCTGGCCGGCGAGGCCGTCGCCATCGGCGACGTGTGCTTCAAGCGCGACGGCGTGTATGCGATGGAGCTGGGCGGTCCCGAGGTGGGGCGTGGCTGCGGCGGGCGCGGCATCATCCACGGCTTCGAGCTGCTGGAGAAGCTGGGCTTTCACGAGTGGGGCTTCGACTACGTGCTGCTCGACTTCCTGGGCGACGTGGTGTGCGGCGGCTTCGGCCTGCCGATCGCGCGCGACATGTGCCAGAAGGTGATCGTGGTGGCGAGCAACGACCTGCAGTCGCTCTACGTGGCCAACAACGTCTGCTCGGCGGTCGAGTACTTCCGCAAGCTCGGCGGCAACGTGGGCGTGGCCGGCATGGTGATCAACCGGGACGACGGCACCGGCGAGGCGTCGGCCTTCGCGCAGCAGGTGGGCATTCCGGTGCTGTCGGTCATTCCGGCCAATGACGACATCCGGCGCAAGAGCGCCAGCTACGAGATCATCGGCGTGCCCGGCACGCCCTGGGGGCCGCTCTTCGAGCAGCTGGCCGAGAACGTGGGCACCTCGCAGCCGATGCGGCCCCGCCCGATGACGCAGGACCAGCTCCTGGGCCTGTTTTCGGCCGAATCGGTGGGCCGCAACGTGGTGCTGGAGCCCGCCACGCAGTTCGACATGTGCGGCAAGTCCGACACCGCCCGGCCGACGCTCGAAGTGGTCTACGACGACGCCTGAAAGCCACGCCATGACACAGCGCCCCATTTCCATTCCAGTCGTCGCACTGCCGGTGCCTGCGGCCGTCCAGGGCGACGGCGTGGGTTGCCATTCGGGCGCGGATGCGATGCGCGCGGCGGCCGGTGCGGCGGGCAAGTCGGAGACGCTCGCGCAGTACGCCAAGGACTATCCGCCGGCGCCCCATGCCGGCCCGCACGACCAGCCCCAGAGCATGTGCCCGGCCTTCGGCGCGCTGCGCGTGGGCCTGCGCATGCGGCGCACTTCCACCATCCTGTCGGGCTCGGCATGCTGCGTGTACGGGCTGACCTTCACCTCGCATTTCTACGGCGCCAGGCGCAGCGTTGGCTACGTGCCGTTCAACTCCGAGACGCTGGTGACGGGCAAGCTGTTCGAGGACATCCGCGAGGCGGTCCACAAGCAGGCCGATCCGGCGTTGTACGACGCCATCGTCATCATCAACCTGTGCGTGCCCACGGCCAGCGGCGTGCCGCTGCAGATCCTGCCGCGCGAGATCAACGGCGTGCGCATCATCGGCATCGACGTGCCCGGCTTCGGCGTGCCCACCCACGCCGAGGCCAAGGACGTGCTGGCCGGCGCCATGCTCAGGTACGCGCGCGCCGAGGTCATGGCCGGGCCGGTGCAGCCGCCGCGCCCCGGCAGGGCCGACAAGCCTGCCATCGCGCTGATGGGCGAGATGTTCCCGGCCGACCCGATGGTCATCGCCCGCATGCTGGAGCCCATGGGCCTGGCGGCCGGGCCGACGGTGCCCACGCGCGAATGGCGCGAGCTCTATGCGGCGCTCGACTGCGTGGCGGTGGCCGCGATCCACCCGTTCTACACCGCGAGCCTGCGCGAGTTCGAGGCGGCGGGCCGCCCCATCGTCGGCTCGGCGCCGGTCGGCCATGACGGCACCGAGGCCTGGCTGCAGGCCATCGGCACCGCGGCCAACGTGCCGCAGGGCAGGATCGACGCGGTCAAGAACGCGATGCTGCCGGCCATCCGCGGCGCGCTCGCGAAGATGCCGATCAAGGGCCGCATCACGCTCAGCGGCTACGAGGGTTCCGAATTGCTGGTCGGCCGCCTGCTGGTGGACAGCGGCGCCGACCTGCGCTACGTGGGCACCGCCTGCCCGCGCACCGCATGGAACGACGAAGACCGGCAGTGGCTGGAGGCCCGTGGGGTGCACGTGCAGTTTCGCGCCTCGCTCGAACAGGACCTGGCCGCCCTGCACGAATGGAAGCCCGACCTGGCCATCGGCACCACACCGGTGGTGCAGGCGGCCAAGGAGCAGTGCACGCCGGCGCTGTACTTCACCAACCTCATTTCGGCGCGGCCCCTCATGGGACCGGCCGGCGCGGGCTCGCTCGCGACGGTGATCAACGCGACCATCGGCAACAAGGCGCGCTTCGAGGCGATGAAGGCCTTCTTCGGCGACACCGGCGCGGGCCATGCGGCGGGCGTGTGGGAAAGCGCGCACGGCGTGCCGCAGGATCGCCCCGACTTCAAGGCCGACACGCGCCGCCAGGCCCAGAAGGCCCTGAAGAAGCGCAAGGCCGAGGAGATGATCTGATGCTCGTGCTCGACCACGATCGCGCCGGCGGCTACTGGGGTGCCGTCTACGTGTTCACCGCCATCAAGGGCCTGCAGGTCGTCATCGACGGACCCGTGGGCTGCGAGAACCTGCCGGTCACCTCGGTGCTGCACTACACCGATGCGCTGCCGCCGCACGAGCTGCCGATCGTGGTCACGGGCCTGGCCGAAGAACAGCTGGGCCGCGAGGGCACCGAGGCCTCGATGCGCCGCGCGCACGCCGCGCTCGACCCCGACCTGCCCTCGGTGGTAGTCACCGGCTCCATCGCCGAGATGATCGGCGGCGGCGTGACGCCCTCGGGCACCACCATCCAGCGCTTCCTGCCGCGCACCATCGACGAGGACCAGTGGCAGTGCGCCGACCGCGCGATGTACTGGCTGTGGTCGGAGTACGGCCTGAAGCACCCGTCGGTGCGCAAGCCCTTCGGCGAGCGGCCCGCCGGCGAGAAGCCGCGGGTGAACATCATCGGACCGAGCTACGGCACCTTCAACGCGCCCAGCGACCTGGCCGAGATACGGCGCCTGGTGCAGGGCATCGGCGCCGAGGTGAACCTGGTGTTTCCGCTGGGCACGCACCTGGCCGACGTGTCGCGCCTGGACGAGGCCGACGTCAACATCTGCATGTACCGCGAGTTCGGCCGCATGCTGTGCGAAGCCCTGGAGCGGCCGTTCCTGCAGGCGCCGATCGGGCTGCACAGCACGACAGCCTTCCTGCGCGCGCTCGGTGGCCTGCTGCACCTGGACCCCGAGCCGTTCATCGAGCGCGAGAAGCACAGCACCCTCAAGCCGATCTGGGACCTGTGGCGCTCGGTGACGCAGGACTTCTTCGGCACCGCCAGCTTCGGCGTGGTGGCCAACGAGACCTATGCGCGGGGCCTGCGCCACTTCCTGGAAGACGAGATGGGCCTGCCGTGCCACTTCGCGGTGGCCCGCGTGGCGGGCGCCAAGACCGACAACGCCGAGACCCGGCGCCTGGTGCACGAGAAGACGCCGCTGGTGCTGTACGGCAGCTACAACGAGCGCATGTACCTGGCCGAGTGCGGCGGCGGCGGAATGATGAAGACCGCCTTCGTTCCCGCCTCGTTCCCGCTGCCGATCATCCGGCGCCACACCGGCACGCCCTTCATGGGCTACTCGGGCGCGACCTTTCTCATCCAGGAGTTCTGCAACGCGCTGTTCGATGCGCTGTTCCACATCCTGCCGCTGGGCACCGAGCTCGACCGCGTCGATGCGACGCCGGCGCGGCCCGATGGGCGGACCGATGCGCGGCCCGACAGCCCGTGGGACGACGACGCCCGCCAGTTGCTCGACGACTTCGTCGAGGCACAACCGGTGCTGGTGCAGATCTCGGCGGCCAAGCGGCTGCGCGACCGGATCGAGCGCGACGCGGCGCGCGCCGGCGAAGAGCGCATCACCTCGGCGCGCGTGGCGCGCACGCGCGATGCGCTGCGCCAGGGGGAGCCGGCATGAACTGCGTGCTGCCCTTCATGAGAACAAGAACCTGGCGGGCCTGCGGGTCCGCCGCAGAAGTTGTGGCGGCCTGCGGCCGCTTCGATCCCCGCCGCGGGGGATGTGCGCGGTGCGTGGCCATCAGGCCGATACGGAGTAAATACCATGGTTCCAAAAGATAGAGAAGGCTCACTGTCCGGTCTGACCGAGCAGGAAGCCAAGGAGTTTCACAGCATCTTCATGACGAGCTTCATCATCTTCACGTTGATTGCGGTCGTCGCCCATTTCCTGGCTTGGCAATGGAGGCCCTGGCTTCCGGGTGCCGGCGGTTATGCGGCGATCTTCAACGACGCCAAGGATGTCGCGCTCGCGGCGGTATCCATCGGCTTCAATGCCTAGAGGAGACACGACATGTGGCGAATCTGGATGTTGTTCGATCCGCGCAGGACGCTCGTCGCCCTGTTCACGTTCCTCTTCGTGCTGGCGCTGGTGATTCACTTCATCCTGCTCAGCACCGACCGCTTCAACTGGCTCGAAGGGCCGCGAAAGAGCAGTCCGGTCGCAGCGCAGATGGCTCCCATGCCCGCGCCGGCGACGGCACCGGCGGGCAAATAGCCGCTTCGTTGCCTACGTGCGTTCGGAGCGCGGGTCCAGGTCCTTGCAGGTCCATATGCCCCGCATTCCGATCGTCATCCGGACGGCCCTGTGCCGTCGCGTCTTGACCCCGGGGAAATGATCATGGCCATGCTGAGCTTCGAGCGAAAGTACCGCATCCGCGGGGGCACCCTCATCGGTGGCGACCTGTTCGACTTCTGGGTCGGGCCGTTCTACGTCGGCTTCTTCGGCGTCACCACCATCTTCTGCGCGCTGGTGGGCACGCTGCTCCTCGTGTGGGGCGCTTCGCAGGGGCCGACCTGGAACCTATGGCAGATCAACATCGCGCCGCCCGACCTCAAGTACGGGCTGCGTCTGGCCCCGCTCATGGAAGGCGGGCTGTGGCAGCTGGTCACCGTGTTCGCCAGCGGCGCCTTCGTGTCGTGGGCGCTGAGGCAGGTGGAGATCTGCCGCAAGCTGGGCATCGGCTACCACGTGCCCTTCGCGTTCTCGTTCGCGATCCTGGCGTACATCACGCTGGAGATCGTGCGCCCGGTGCTGATGGGCGCCTGGGGCAACGGCTTTCCCTACGGGATCATGAGCCACCTGGACTGGGTGTCGAACACCGGCTACCAGTACCTGCACTTTCACTACAACCCGGCCCACATGCTGGCCGTGAGCTTCTTCTTCACCACGGTGCTGGCGCTGTCGATGCACGGCGGCCTGGTGCTGGCGGCCACCAACCCTGGCAAGGGCGAGACGGTCAAGACCGCCGAGCACGAGAACACCTTCTTCCGCGACACCATCGGCTACTCGATCGGCACGCTCGGCATCCACCGCCTGGGCCTGTTCCTGGCGCTGTCGGCGGCCTTCTGGAGCGCCGTGTGCATCGTCATCAGCGGCCCGTTCTGGACCCGGGGCTGGCCCGAGTGGTGGACCTGGTGGCTCAACCTGCCGATCTGGCACTGATCAACCCAACGCACGCGCCGGACCCGCAGCGTCCCAGAGGAGACATCGATGGCCGAATACCAGAACATCTTCACCCGCGTGCAGGTCGTCGCACCCGCCTACGCGGGCGTGCCGCTGGAGCGCGGCAACAACGAGCGCGAAGGCCCGCCGCTGCACGTGCACCTGCTCGGGCGCATCGGCGATGCGCAGGTCGGGCCCATCTACCTGGGGTGGTTCGGGCTGGCGTCGCTGCTGTGCGGCTTCATCGCCTTCGAGATCGTCGGGCTCAACATGTTCGCCTCGGTCAACTGGGACCCGGTGCAGTTCGTGCGCCAGCTGCCCTGGCTGGCGCTGGAGCCGCCGCCGCCGTCGATGGGGCTCAAACTCTTTCCACCGCTCAACGAAGGCGGCTGGTGGCTGATGGCCGGCTTCTTCATGACCGCTGCGGTGCTGCTGTGGTGGGCGCGCATGTACCGCCGCGCGCGCGCGCTGAAGATCGGCACGCACGTGGCCTGGGCCTTCGCCGCCGCGATCTGGCTGATGCTGGTGCTGGGCTTCATCCGGCCGCTGTTGATGGGCAGCTGGGGCGAGGCGGTGCCCTTCGGCATCTTTCCGCACCTGGACTGGACGGCGGCCTTCTCCATCCGCTACGGCAACCTCTTCTACAACCCGTTCCACATGCTGTCGATCGCCTTCCTGTACGGCTCGACGCTGCTGTTCGCGATGCACGGCGCGACCATCCTGGCGGTGAGCCGCTTCGGCGGCGAGCGCGAGATCGAGCAGATCGTCGACCGCGGCACGGCCTCCGAGCGGGCCGCGCTGTTCTGGCGCTGGTGCATGGGATTCAACGCCACGATGGAGTCGATCCACCGCTGGGCCTGGTGGTTCGCGGTGCTGTGCCCGCTCACCGGCGGCATCGGCATCCTGCTGACCGGCACGGTGGTGGACAACTGGTACCTGTGGGCGGTCAAGCACCATGTGGCGCCGATCTATCCGGCGGTGTTCGCGCCGGTGATCGACCCGTCGACGCTGCCGGGAGTGCGGCCATGAACGCCGACCACACTGCGCAAGGACGGTTCGCCCGCCTGGCCTGGGGTGCCGCGGCCGGCGTGCTGCTGTTGCTGGCCGGCTGCGAGCGTCCGCCGATCGACGTGGTGCAGCGCGGCTACCGTGGCACCGGCATGCAGGAGGTGTACAACCCGCGCACCGTGGAGACGCAGGCCGCCAAGAATGCGCTGCCGGCCGACTCGCCTGCGGCGCCGGCCGCCGGCCCGACGGCAGGCCAGGTGTTCCAGAACGTGAAGGTTCTCAACGACCTGAGCGTGGGCGAGTTCACCCGGCTGATGGTGTCCATGACGGCCTGGGTGGCGCCGCAGCAGGGCTGCACCTACTGCCACCAGGGCGAGAACATGGCGTCCGACGCGGTCTACACCAAGGTGGTCGCGCGGCGCATGCTGCAGATGACGCAGCACCTGAACGCCGACTGGAAGACCCACGTGGCCGACACCGGCGTCACCTGCTACACCTGCCACCGCGGCAACCCGGTGCCGCTGAACACCTGGACCATGGGCGAGCCGCAGAAGGCGGCCTATGCCGGCAACAAGGCCGGCCAGAACGCGCCGGCCGCCAGCGTGGCGATGGCGTCGCTGCCCAACGATCCGTTCTCGCCTTTCCTGGACAAGGGGGAGAACGTGCGCGTGGTCGGCGCGACCGCGCTGCAGAACGGCAACCGGCAATCGATCAAGCAGGCCGAGTGGACCTACGGGCTGATGATGCACATGTCGCAGTCGCTGGGCGTGAACTGCACCTACTGCCACAACACGCGCTCCTTCGCCGACTGGGAAACCAGCGCGCCGCCGCGCGCCGTGGCCTGGTACGGCATCCGCATGGTGCGCGACCTGAACACGCAGTACCTGGACCCGCTCACGCCGCTGTTCCCGGCCGCGCGGCTCGGGCCCGCCGGCGACGCACCCAAGATCAACTGCGCCACCTGCCACCAGGGGGCCTTCAAGCCGCTCTATGGCGCGAGCATGTTGCCCAACCACCCCGAACTCGCGAAGGTCCGCGCGGTGGTGCAGGGCGCATCGGCCCCGGCGGCGGAGGCCGCGACCGCCACCGCGGCCACGGCGTCCGGCGCTGCGGTCGGCTTGCCCGCAGCGGGCGTCGACGTGCTGTTCGCGACAGGCTCCAGTACCGTCTCGCCCGAGGCCGCGCAGGCGCTGGCACCGGCCATCGCAGCGCTCAAGGCCGATGCCGCGGCGCGGGTGAGCCTGTCGGGCTACCACTCCGCGAGCGGCGATACGGCGCAGAACGAGGAGCTCGCCAAGCAGCGCGCCATGGCCGTGCGCGACGCGCTGGTGGCCGCCGGCGTCGCGGCCGAGCGCATCGTGCTCGACAAGCCGCAGTCGGCCGCGGCCAACGTGGCCGGCGAAGACCCGGCGGCCCGGCGCGTGCAGATGGCGGTGATCAAGTAAAGGGCGAGGCGGCGCGGCACTCGCTCGCCGCACCCCGCGCTGGGGGTCAGCCGCTCAGCCGACGAAGGCCTTCATGCGGTCGTACAGCGAGGCGGCGCGTCGCGTCGAGGCCTCGAGTTCGGCCAGCAGCGGTACCACGGTGGGCCCCATGTTGCCGTCTGCGATGTCCATCGCGGCGAGGCTGGCGTTGGAAACAATGGCACCGATCACGTCGGCCGCATCGGCCTGGCGTGACAGCGCTTCGTCGCGCATCGCCTTGGAGAGCGATTGCTCCAGGTGTTCGCGTGCGGCGGCGGCACGCCGGCTGTCGCTCAGGTCGGTGAAGATCAGGAAGAAGCCCAGCACGGACCCGTCGCGCGCCGACACCGGCTCCGCGCGCAACGACGTGGGCAGGCTGGCGCCATGGCCCAGGTCCAGCGACAGCTCGCCGCGCCACGAATGCCGCTCCTGCACCAGGGTGCGCAGCATGTCCCGCACCCGCGCGGGTTCCACGAACCACTGGGCTGCATCGCCGAGCTCGGTGGGCACGTCCGCCTCGGCGCCGCGCCCGATCATCTCGAAGAAGCAGCGGTTGGCGAACAGCGCCCGGCCGTTCGGATCGGCGATCAGCACCGGCTCGTTGGCGTTGGAGACAGTGAGGCGGATTTGCGCGAGCTGATGCTCGGCGATCAGAAAACGCACCGCATTCACCTGCACGATGATGTCGATCAGCGCCGCGCCGAAGGCGCGGGCCAGCGCCAGCTCGGTCACCGACCAGGGCAGGGCAGTGCCGCGCACGATCTCCGACCATGCCGCGAACGAGCGGCGCGGCGACAGGGTCAGCGGGTCGTTGGCGTCGAGCACCGGCTTGGACGGATCGCCGGCCCAGGTCACGCTGGTGAGCTGCTCCTTGCGGAACCACATCAGGTAGTCGGGCCGCGACGACGACAGCCGCACCACGACGACGCCGCTGGCCGTGGGCGTGAGCGAGGCGAGCGACGGCTCGGCCCGCTCCACCGACGCGCAGCTGAAAAGGCCGTCGAAGCGTTGCGCATCGATCCAGCGCATCAGCTCGCGCAACTCTGCATGGTTGGGGGTCTCGCCGGCGGTCAGCAGCTCGCCCTCCTGGAACAGCGCCGCACCGGTGGCCTCCAACGGTTGCAGCAGCGTGCGGGGATTGCGAAACAGCGCCAGGCGCCAGTCGCCCTCGGTCGAGGTGGCCTCCACCAGCCGCTGCTCGAGCCGGCGCACCTGGATCGCGACCTGCGCATAGGCGTAGTTCTCGATGGCCGCGATGCGGGTGGACACCACCTCGGCCAGCAGGTCCGCCGCCGCGCGCATGGCAAAGCGCAGGTTGCGCGCGCTGTAGTGGTGGCAGGCGATCAGGCCCCACAGGCGGCCCTCGCGCACCAGCGACACCACCAGCGTGGCGGTCACGCCCATGTTCTTCAGGTACTGCAGGTGCAGCGGCGACATGCTGCGCAGGTAGCACGAGGACATGTCGAGCTCTTCGTCGTGCCCGGGCAGGCGCTGCGGCACCAGCGGCGAGGCGACGTAGTGCACGTCGGCCAGCACCCGCAGCCGGGTGCGCAGGTACAGCTCGCGCGCGCGCTGCGGAATGTCGGTGGCCGGGTAGTGGTGGCCAAGCAGGGAATCCAGTCGCGGGTCGCGCGCCTCGGCAATGATCTTGCCGTGGCCGTCGGGGTCGAACTTGTAGACCATCACCCGGTCGTAGCCCAGCATGTCGCGGCAGCACTTGACCAGCGTGTCGGACAGCGTGCCGATGTTCGAGGCGGCGCTGATGCGCTGCACCGCGTCGCCCAGCAGGCCGAGCAGCTTTTCGCTGGGCACATCGACCGTCTCGATCGTGGTCCCCGGGCCTACGGGTTCGATCTCCAGCAGCAGCACCTCGCCCGGAATGCGGTGCATGGTGCCCTCGAACTCGCGCTCGCTGCCGTGCACCTCGACGCGGCAGCGCAGCGCTTCGGGATCGGTCAGCCGGCCCTGCGACGCGATGCGGCGCACGCAGCGCTCGATGTCGCCGCCCAGTTGGCCCACGGGGGCCTCCAGCAGCTGCTGCAGCGACACGCCCAGCAGCGCCTGTGCATTGGCGCTGGCCTGCAGCACCCGCAGACCGGGCTCCTGCAGCGCGAGCAGCACGCCGTGGGGCTGGACGGAGCCCGCCAGGTGGATCAGCTCGCGCTCGCAGTTCGTGAGGTCGGCCTTGCCGAACGCGGGGCTGCCGAGCATCACCGGCCTCCTTGCGGCGTGGCGCCGTCACTGCCTTCAATGGCAGGACCGTCGTCGGCGCGTCGGCGCATCAGCGCGAAGGCCTCGCCCGTCATTCCGAGCAACCGGGCCGCGTCGCCGGCATCGTTGTGCGACTGCGCGAGCGCGGCCGACACGAAATGGCGCTCGGCGAGCGCGGCCGCCGCGGCCATGAGCTGGGCGACAGGCACCTGCCCGAGACGCTCGGTCAGATGCTGCATGCCCAGGTTCAGTTCGAGGTGCGAATGCTCGTCGCCGTCGTTCGCGGGCAGCAGATGAATGGTGAAGCCGATGCATTCCTGGTCGCCTTCGGTGAGCAGCGCGGCCGACACCTCGGCCTGGACCAGCGGCGCGCCGGCCACCTTGATCCACGACGGCACCCGGCGCGCGACGCCGTCACGCCGCACCTGTGGCAGCAAGGTGGCCATGGGGTGCTCGGGCGTGCCCAGCCAGTCGACGATCAGGCGGCCCCTCAGCTGGGATTCGTCGTCCAGCCGCACCAGCTTGAGGAAGGCGGTGTTGGCCATCAGCACCCGGCCGCTGGCATCGGTCACGACCACGCCGTCGCTGGTGTCGTCGACCAGCCGCACCAGCGAGTCGCTCAGCGCCGGTACGGGAGGGATGGCATCGACCGCGCGCACCCGCACCAGGAGGCGCATCGCGTCCTCGGCGCGAAAAGGCGTGGCGGCCACGCTGGTGAGCGCCATCCGGCCCAGGAGGCGGGCGCGGATCTCGCCGCTGCTGCCTGAGGCGCGGGCCGAATGCAGCAGCGCCTCGATGCCGAGGCGGGAGCGCTCCTCGAAGCCGGTGGTGACCTGCCGGCCGACCATCTGCTCGCCGGCGATGTCGAACATCTGCGAAGCGGCCTGGTTGACTTCGAGGATGGCGAGCGTGTGGCCGTCGACCACCAGCACTGCATCGGTCGCCACCTGGAACAGCAGGCGGTAGCGGGTTTCGGCCTGGCGCGCCTGCCAGTAGCCGCGCTCCAGCTCCTGCTGCGAATCGAGAAAGCGCTGCTGGATGGCGGCGATGGCGCGCAGGTCCCGGCCGGTGGCCAGCACCGGGCCGTCGCTGCCGAAGCGGATCGCGCAATAGGCCACCGGGATGCTGCCGCCCAGTTGGAACGGATGGCTCACCTCGCGCCGTCGCGCAATGCCGGTGGTGGTGACTTCGCGCAGCATGTTCTCTATCTTGGCGCGCGTGTCGCCGCTCACGGTGTCGACCCACGGGCGGCCGACCCAGTCGTTGGCCAGCGGAGCCATCGGGTCGACCTCGCCCTGCGCGACGTTGCGGATCACGCCCGCCTGGTCGATCACCAGCGCGATGTCGCTGGACAGCGAGACGAAGGTCTTCGCAAGTTCAGGCGCCCAGGCCGCCAGGGCAGCCAGATCGGGAAGTTCGCCGTCTCTGGAACTCACGTCGCGTCTCCTCGACGGCATGGGATGCCGCGAATGGCCGGATTCTAGACATGGAGCCGCGCCATGCGCCATCCTCACAAACGCTCGGATCCGACGCGCTCGCCGGGCGTCAGCGCGCGCGATCGCCGGCCCCAGCTCCACAGCGCTTCGGACGGCAGCGGCAGCACCATGAACCAATGCTCCAGGATGGCCAGCGACAGCAGCGTGGCGGCGAAGCTGAGTGCGGTGGCGTCGAAGCTGCGCACGCCCTCGGCCAGCGCGGCCTGCCATACCAGCACGACCAGCCAGGTCGACACCGCCACCGACACCGGAAACAGCGAATTCATCGGCTTGCGGGTGAAATAGGTCTGCAGGTACTTCAGGTGCGCGGGCAGAAAGTCTTCGTTGAGGTTGCGCACCCCCAGGAAGACGTTGAGCTTGGCGCTCTGCCGCATGACCCACAGGACGGCGAAGGTGAAAAGCCCGGTGGGGTTGCTGCCGCTCCAGGTCAGCGCCACCACCGCCGCCCCCAGCACGATCAGCGCGAACTCATGGTGCAGCAAGGCCTGCAGCGCGAAGCCGGCTCGCCGCCAGCCGCGCGCATCGGGCGGGCAGGGCACGCGCCGCGGACCGGTCACGTACCCCAGCAGAAAGGCCACCTCCTGCCAGGCCCAGACCAGCAGCGCGCAGGTGAAGGCCAGGTAGGCGCCGGTCACGCGCAGGTCGTTGCGCGTTGCGTAAAGGCCCAGCAGCGCCAGCGCCAGCAGCACGGTGGCGCCGCCCATGGTCCAGCGGAAGGTCCAGCGCGGCAGGCCGTTCAGGTACAGGATCACGCCCGTGCTGAACCACCACACGAAGACCGTGTAGAGCATGGGCAGCAGGTACTGGGACATGCGGGGGACTTCGGCGCTTCGGGGGCGCCTACCAAGTCGGCGCCATGCGCGCGTTGTCGGGCAGCGCGTTGGGCTTGGCGCGCATCAGGAAGAGCCGGCCGAACGCAACCGCGCCGCGCGCGGCCAGCGCGGCGCGTTGCAGCGCCCCGGGCACGCCGCCGCGCGCCTTGGCGGCCTCGGTCGCGACCGAGATGCGCCGCAGCGTCTCCAGGCCGGCATGGAAGGCCGGCGCATCGATGTCCAGCGTCAGCGGAAACACCTGGCGCGTGATGTCCGAGGTGATGCGGAACACGGTGAAGTCGTAGGCCGTGGGGTCCAGGCCCATGGCCGCATGCATCTCGGGGCGCTGGTGGTCGCGCACGTACATGGTCGCGAAGACAGCCAGCACGAAGAAGCGGATCCACAGCTTGTTGACGCCCTTGAGCAGCCGCGGGTCGGCCCGCATCAGCAGCGCGAAGGCCTCGCCGTGCCTGAACTCGTCGTTGCACCAGCGCTCGAACCACCGGAAGATCGGATGAAAGCACAGCTCCGGATGCCGCTCGACCTGGCGGTAGATCGCGATGTAGCGGGCATAGCCGATCTTCTCGGACAGGTAGGTCGCATAGAAAATGAACTTCGGCCTGAAATAGGTGTACTTCTTGGCCCGCGCCAGAAAGCCCAGGTCCACGCCGATGCCGAAGTCCTTGAGCCATTGGTTGATGAAGCCCGCATGCCGGCTTTCGTCGCGCGCCATGTAGCCGAACAGCTCCTTCATGTCGGGGTTGGTCACCTGCTTCCTGATCTCGGCATAGAGCACGCAACCCGAGAACTCCGAGGTGATCGAACTCACCAGGAAGTCCGAGAACTCCTTGTAGAGCGCCGGCGGCAGCTGCGCGCAGTTGGCGGCCAGCTCGGCCGGCCGCTGGAAGTGGTCGGTGTTGTTGTCGGCCCGGAACTCCTCCATGAGCGCGTTCCACTGCGCGCGGATCGGCTCCACGTCGATGCGGTCCATCGCCTTGAAGTCGGTGGTGTAGAAGCGCGGCGTGAGCATGGTGTCGCGCAGGGCGGTCTCGGTGGAGCTGCCGGGCGCGCGAGGTGCCAAAGAGGCCGGGGTGGACATGGGATGTTCCTTCAGCGGGTGGCTCGGGTAGCCTGAATGGCCTGGAGAGCTTGCGTGTCGGCCGGGCCGCCGTTCATCAGCCCGGCGAAGGCCGCCGCGTTGGTCGGCCCGAACGAGCCGAGGTCGACGGTGCGGCCCGTGGCCGGGTCTTCGAGCGTGAGCTTGCCGTCGGCCCGCCCGATCATGCGAAACGCAATCTCCGGCCCGATGCCGCGCCGGTAGCGCTCCCGCGCCAGCCCGCGCATGGTGCCGCGCAGGAAGCCGTTGGTCTCGGGGGCCACCTCGTGCACCACGCGGCCGGTGCGCGCGTCCTTCACCCGGATGCCGCCGCTGGCAAGGTCCTCGAACAGGAACTCGCGCACGCTCACGGCCTCGGCCTGCGGCACATGGACCACGCCGATGCCGGTGAAACGCACGAAGCTCACGCCGACGAGCGTGCACAGCACCAGGCTGCCGAGCGCCACGAGCATGCCGCGCGGCAGCGCGTCCGGTGAGCGGGTTTGAGGCGGGGGCTGCATCGTGTTCATTGGCGGGTCCTCAGGCGGTCATGGGTTCCGGCGCGGCCTCGCCGGCTTCGCGGGTGCCCACCGCCGGTGCCACCGCATGCAGCCCGCGGCGCGGAATGCCCGCCGACGCCGCCAGCGCGCCGGCCAGCAGCGCCGCCACTTCGCGCGCCTGGGGCAGCGCGCGCAGCATCGGCTGGGTCCGCTTCACATGCCAGGGGCGCGCATGCGGCCACAGGTGCACGTAGGCGATCTGCGCCTCGTCGTTCAGGGCCAGCGCGATGTCGCCGGTGCCGTCGGCGTTGTGATGCAGCGAGGCCGCGTCGATGGCGCTGTAGGGCAGGTTGAAGGTCACGGTCAGCACGATGCCCACGCGCATGACCACACGGCGGTCGGTGACGGTATAGACGCTGGTGCGTGCCGTGAGCCAGCCCAGGCCGACGAGGGTGCCGATGGCCAGCGCGGCGAGCGGCAGCAGCCAGGCCATGGCCGCGAGCGCGTCGAGCGCGCCGCCGCCGCCGGCCAGCGTGTTGGCGCCGCGCCACACGATGAGCACCGCGAAGTACACCGCCAGTCCGCGCACGTGCAGGGCGCTGCGGGTCATGCGCTTCCAGTCGGGCGAGCCTTGCCAGAGCAGGCGCTCGCGTGCGGGCAGCTTCTCGGGCAGGCCGTAGGCCGGCTCGAAGTCGTGGTCGTCGCCGGGCGGCGTGAGGTTGGCGGCCTTCACAGCAGCGGCTCCTGGCGTTGCGGCGTCGCGTAGAGCGTGCCGCCGCCGTAGTAGGCCATGACCTTGTCTTCCTCGAGCAGCGTGATCTGCTCGGGCAGTCGCGTGCCGGGCACGAAGGCGAACTGGGTGCTGAGAATGGACTGCACCCGGACCCGGTGTTTCTCGACCTTCGCGAAGTTCATCGGCAACAGCACGCGCCGCGGCCCGGCCTCGCCCGGCACCTCGAGCTCGAGGTAGCGGAAGACGGCCTCGGCGCGGTCCACCCACAGGTCGACGACGTCGCCGCCCACGAGGCCGTCAGCGCCGAAGACGGGCATGCCCACGGGGTTGGGGTCTTTCCTCGACAGGCCGAAGCCGGGCGCGTGGCGCAGCGGCACGATGCGCAGTTCGTCGTCGATGGTGGTGTCGGCAATGTCCGCGCGCTGCGCCCAGGCGCCCGGGCCGATGCCGTCGCGCATCGGGTTGCCGGTGGGCTCCAGCGGCGCGCCCAGCCAGGCGCCGAGGGGCTCGGCCGCCAGGTCTCGCTCTTCGCGCAACCGGTTGGGCGCCTGCACCGTGCGGCCGTCGCGCAGCAGGAAGGTCTTGGGGCTGGGCACGGCCGGAAAGCCCTGCACGTCGATGTGCCCGGAGCGGTCGCTCTCCAGCGGATAGCCCTCCCGCTTGTTCTCCCGGTGAAGGTAGTAGATGAGACCCGCGAAGAAGATCCAGAACATGTAGAGCACGATCTGCGCGACGTCGATGTAACCGGTAATGGCTCCGTTTCCCATGGTGTGTCTCCTTCGTGTGAGGGTGCGTGGCCCGGCGCCTGGCCGTCAGCCCGGAAACTCGGTCAGGCCGAACTTGCCCGGCCTGGTGGCGGCGTCGGCGTCCGCAGCGGGCGGTCGCCGGTTGCGCGGCGTGCGCACCAGCGGGCCGATCGCAATGAGCGTCGCGAACAGCAGCACGATCTCGATGTAGTACACGACGCTGTAGCCGATGGACGGCGCCGACATCACCGCGCCCAGCGTGCCGTGCGACGCCAGGTAGGTGATGCCGTCGCGCAGCCAGCCGCCCAGCCCGATCGCCAGGCCGCCGGCCGAGGCCTGCACCGCGCCCCAGGCGCCCAGCGCGAGGCCGTTGCGCGCGCCCGTGTCGTGGCCCATGGCTGCGGTGAGCGTGGCCACCGAGAACAGGCCGCCGCCGAAGCCGATCAGCAGCGCGCCGATGCGGAACATCAGCTGCGAGCCCACCGGGTCGGCGAACACCACCGCCGCGAAGGCGAAGATGCCGACCACCACGCCGATGGAGGCCAGCCGGTGCGGCTCGCCGCCATGGAGGAACCAGCGCGCGGCCAGCACGAAGGCCGCCAGCGCGCCGCAGGCGATCATCGCGGTGAGCTGCGTGGTCGAGGCCACCGCCATGTGCATGATCTCGCCGCCGTAGGGCTCCAGCAGCACGTCCTGCATGCTGAAGCCGGCGCTCCCCAGGCCCACCGCGACCAGCAGGCGCGCCGAACGCCCGCCCTGCACGAAGGCACGCCACGAGTCGCGGAACGAAGGCCGCGGCTCGCCCGGCGTCGCCGCGGTGCGCGAAGGCACGCGCGCCTCCTGCTTCCACAGCGCGATGAGGTTCAGCACCATGGTGAGCAGCGCCGCGCCTTGAATCACCTGGATCAGCTTGACCTGCTTGAACTCCTGCAGCAGGGCGCCGAAGCCCAGCGCGCTCACCATGGTTCCCACCAGCAGCATCACGTAGAGCAGCGCCACCACGCGCGGCCGGTTCTCCGGCGTGGCCAGGTCGGTGGCCAGGGCGAGTCCGCCGGTCTGGGTGGTGTGCAGGCCCGCGCCGACCAGCAGGAACGCGATGGCCGCGCCGATCTGCCCGTAGATCACCGGCCCGTTGGTGTCGCCGGACAGCACGATCAGCGCGAACGGCATGATCGCCAGCCCGCCGAACTGCATGAGCGTGCCCATCCAGATGTAGGGCACGCGCTTCCAGCCGAGGGCCGAGCGGTGGTGGTCCGAGCGAAAGCCCACCAGGGCCCGCATCGGCGCGAAGATCAGCGGCAGCGCGATCATGGTGGACACCAGCCATGCCGGCACGTTGAGCTCCACGATCATCACCCGGTTCAGCGTGCCGTTGAGCAGGGCCAGCGCCATGCCCACCGTCACCTGGAACAGCGACAGCCGCAGCAGCCGGCCCAGCGGCAGCTCGCGCGTGGCCACGTCCGCGAAGGGCAGGAAGCGCGTGGCGATCAGGCTCCACTTGCTGGCCACGCGGTCGTTCAGGCGGGTGATCGTGTTCATGCGCGCACCATCTCCAGGGCCTGCGAGGTGTAGAAGCCGCTGGCCACCCGCTGCGTGCGGCCGCGGTGCCAGGGGGCCAGCAGCGGCTCGGCGGCGATCAGGCGGTGCAGCGACTTTTCGGCCACAGGCTCGATCCACGGTGCGCGGTTGCCGCGCGGAAACAGCCGGCCCGCCGCCCGAAAGACGATCAGCGCCGGATTGCTGGGCGCGAAGGTGAAGAGCACCGCGCGGTCGGCCCGCTGGGCCAGGCCCGCCAGCACCCGCACCGCATCGGGCGTGCGGTAGTGGATGAGCGAGTCCATGCCCACGATGTAGTCGAAGCGTCCCAGTGCCGGGTCGAGCATGTCGCCCGCACGAAAGTCGATGCGGCCCGCGCCCTCGGCGCGCGTGCCGCCGATCAGCGCCGCCGGTTGGCGCTCCCGCGCCAGTGCCACCAGCGTAGGCGACAGGTCGATCGCCACCACGCGCGCGCCCCGGCGTGCGGCCTCCACCGCCAGCGCGCCGGTGCCGCAGCCCGCATCGAGCAGCCGCATGCCGTGCAGGTCCGCGGGCAGCCAGTCGAGCAGGGTTTGGCGCATGCGGTCGCGCCCGGCGCGCACGCTGGCGCGGATGCGCCCGACCGGCGCGTCCGAGGTGAGCCGTGCCCAGGCCTGGGCGGCGGTGCGGTCGAAGTAGGTTTCGATCTCGCCGCGTCTTTGCAGGTAGCTGACGTTCGCCATGGCGTGTCCTTTCCTTCGCGCTTCAGTCGAAGCCCAGCAGGTCGAAGATGTCGCGGTCCTTCATGGGCACCGCGTTGAGGGGCTCCGAGCCCAGCCAGAGCGCGGCGGCCAGCCGCATGTATTCGTTCTGCACCGCCTCCAGCTCGGGCGAATGCTCCATTTCGAACAGCGTGGATTTCTTCAGCCGGCTGCGTCGGATCACGTCCAGGTCGGGAAAGTGCGCCATCAGCCGCAGGCCGATCTGCGCGTTGAACTTGTCGATCTGGTCGGTGTCCTTGCTGCGGTTGGCGATCACGCCGCCCAGCCGCACGTTGTAGTTCTTGGCCTTGGCGCCGATGGCCTGCACGATGCGGTTCATCGCGAAGATCGAATCGAAGTCGTTGGCCGTCACGATGAGCGCGCGGTCGGCATGCTGCAGCGGCGCGGCAAAGCCGCCGCAGACCACGTCGCCCAGCACGTCGAAGATGACCACGTCGGTCTCGTCCAGCAGGTGGTGCTCCTTGAGCAGCTTGACGGTCTGCCCCACCACGTAGCCGCCGCAGCCGGTGCCGGCAGGCGGCCCGCCCGCCTCCACGCACATCACGCCGTTGTAGCCGGGAAAGACGAAGTCCTCCACGCGCAGTTCCTCGGGATGGAAGTCGACCGACTCGAGCACGTCGATGACGGTGGGCATGAGCTTCTTGGTGAGCGTGAAGGTGGAGTCGTGCTTGGGGTCGCAGCCGATCTGCAGCACCCGCTTGCCCAGGCGCGAGAACGCCACCGACAGGTTGCTGGAAGTGGTGCTCTTGCCGATGCCGCCCTTGCCGTAGATCGCGAAGACCTTGGCGTTGCCGATCTTCAGGTCCGGGTCCAGCTGCACCTGCACGCTGCCCTCGCCGTCGCTGCGGGCTGACTTCGACGGCGACGACGCCGGCTGCGGACGCGGCCCCGGCTTCTTGATGTCGGGGAAAGGCACGGTCACGGTGTTCATGCGGGGCTTCCTTCGTAGACACCTTCGAGCCGGTCCTCGAGTTCCTCGCCCGCGCGCCGCAGCGCCTCGAGCATGGTGTCGTCCGGTTTCCAGAAATGCCGCTCCGACGCTTCCAGCAGACGGCTGGCGACGCGGGCCGACGCGGTCGGGTTGAGTTCGGCGATGCGCGAGCGCATCGCGGGATCGAGCAAGAAGGTCTCGCTCAACTGCTGGTACACCCAGGGCTGGACCTGGCTGGTGGTGGCCGACCAGCCCATGGTGTTGGTCACGTGCACCTCCAGCTGCCGCACGCCCTCGTAGCCGTGCTTGAGCATGCCTTCGTACCACTTGGGGTTGAGCATGCGGGTGCGGGTCTCCAGCGCGACCTGCTCGCTCAGCGTGCGCACCGTGCCGCTGCCGCCGTCCTGCGTCTGGTCGCCGATGTAGACCGGCGCCATCGCGGCATCGGCGCCCTTGGCGCGCTTGATCGCGCGGCTGATGCCGCCCAGCGTGTCGAAGTAGGTGTCGATGGTGGTCACGCCCAGCTCGACCGAATCCAGGTTCTGGTAGGCCAGCTCCACGCCCGACAGCACGCTGCGCAGCAGCTGCGCCTGCTGCACCGGCCGGCCGGCCCGGCCGTAGGCGAAGCCCTTGCGGCGGCTGTAGGTCTCGGCGATCTCGTCGGCGTCGTCCCAGCGGCGGTTGTCGATCAGGCTGTTCACGTTGGCACCGTAGGCGCCCTCGGCATTGCCGAAGACGCGCAGCGACGCGGTCTCCAGGTCGCCGCCGTGCTCGGCCTGGTAGGCCAGCGCGTGCTTGCGGATGAAGTTCTGCGCCGGCGGTTCGTCCGCGCCCGCGGCCAGGAAGGCGACTTCGGCCAGCAGCTTGATCTGCAGGGGCAGCAGGTCGCGGAAGATGCCCGACAGCGTGATCACCACGTCCACGCGCGGGCGCCCGAGCTCTTGCAGCGTCATCAGCTCGCCGCCGGCCAGCCGGCCGTAGCCGTCGAAGCGCGGGCGTGCGCCCATGAGCGCGAGCGCCTGGCCGATCGGTGCGCCCTCGGTCTTCAGGTTGTCGGTGCCCCAGAGCACGAGCGCGATCGATTCCGGAAAGGCGTGGCCGTCCGCCATGTGCCGCTCGAGCAGGCGCGCCGCCTGGCGCGCGCCGTCCTGCACCGCATAGCTGCTGGGGATGCGGAAGGGGTCGAAGCCGTGCAGGTTGCGCCCGGTCGGCAGGATCGACGGGGTGCGCAGCAGGTCGCCGCCGGCCGCCGGGCGCAGGAACCGGCCGTCGAGCGCGCGCAGGATGCCGTCGAGTTCGTGGTCGGTGGCCAGCAGCGGGTCGAGCGCGGCGAGCTCTTGCAGGACGGGCAGCATGTCGGGGCCGCCCTGGGCCTCGGCCTCGGCCTCGGCTTGGCAGCCGGCGAGCGCCTGCTCGGGCGTGCGGCCCGCGACGATCGCCTCGACGACGGCGCGCGGCGGCCGCATGCCGTGCGAGGCCTCGGCCAGCGACATCAGCAGGTCGGTGCGCTCGGCCGGGTTCGGCGCCTCGCCCACCACATGCAGTCCGCAGGGAATGAGCGTGTACTCCAGCTCCAGCACCGCCTCGTTGAGCGCGACGATGCGCGCCGGCGTGTCCTCGCCCCAGGGCGGCTCGGCCGCGGCCAGTTCGAGCACGGCAGCGTTCGACTGGATCATGCGGGCCAGCTCCTCGCCTTCGCCCTCGCTGCTTTCCAGCCCGCGAAAGCGTTCCAGCATGTTCTTGAGTTCGACCAGGCCCTTGTACAGGCCGGCAGCGGCGACCGGCGGCGTGAGGTAGCTGATCAGCGTGGCGGCCGCGCGGCGCTTGGCGATGGTGCCCTCGGAAGGGTTGTTCGAGGCGTACAGGTAGAAGTTGGGCAGGTCGCCGATCAGCCGGTCGGGCCAGCAGCGTGCCGACATGCCGTTCTGCTTGCCCGGCATGAATTCGAGCGCGCCGTGGGTGCCGAAGTGCAGCACCGCATGCGCGCCGAAATCCTCGCGCAGCCATCGGTAGAAGGCAGAGAAGGCATGCGTCGGCGCAAAGCCCTTCTCGAACAGGAGCCGCATCGGGTCGCCCTCGTAGCCGAAGGCAGGCTGGATGCCGACGAACAGGTTGCCGAAGCGCTCGCCCAGCACGAAGATGCCGCCGCCGTCGCTTTGCTGCTTGCCGGGCGCCGGGCCCCACTGGGTCTCGATTTCCTGCAGGTGCTTTTCGCGCCGCACGTGGTCGTCCGCGGCGATGCGCACATGGACGTTGGCCATGGCACCGAAGCGCGCGGCGTTGCCCTCGATCACCCGCTGGCGCAGTTCGTCGACGCTGGCCGGCAGCGCGACCTGGTAGCCGGCGTCGCGCATGGCCCGCATGGTGTTGAAGAGGGACTCGAACACCGACAGGAAGGCGGCCGTGCCGGTGTTGCCGGCGTTGGGCGGAAAGTTGAAGACCACCGCCGCCACCTTGCGCTCGGCGCGCTCGGCGCGGCGCAGGTCGACCAGCTTGCCCACGCGCGCAGCGAGCATGTCCGCGCGTTCGATGCAGCTGTGCATGTCGTGCACGCCGGTCTCGTTGCGGAAGGTGCAGGCGTGGGCGCAGCCGGTGCAGGCGATCTGCGCCGCGCTGCCGCGCCCGCCGAAGACCATCGAGCCGGTGGCGCCGTCGAGCTCCGGAATGGCGACCATCATGGTCGCCTCGACCGGAAGGAGGCCGCGCGGCGATTCGCCCCACTGGTCCAGCGACTGGAACTCCACCGGCGTGACCGCCAGGTAGGGCACGTCGAGCGAGGCCAGGATGTCCTCGGCCGCGCGGGCGTCGTTGTATGCCGGGCCGCCGACCAGCGAGAAGCCGGTGAGCGAGACCAGCGCGTCGATGGTGCCGCGGCCCTCGGGGCGGAAGAAGGCGTCGATGGCCGGGCGCGAATCCAGCCCGGTGGCAAAGGCCGGAATCACGCGCAGGCCACGGGCCTCCAGCGCGGTGATCACGCCGTCGTAATGGTCGGTATTGCCGGCCAGGAGGTAGGAGCGCATGAGCAGCAGGCCCACCGTGCCGCGCTGGCCGCTGCGCGCCACGCGCGGCAGCGCCTCGACGCTGCAGTCCAGGCGCTGCTTCATGCCCGGGTGGTAGACGCCGACCTCGGGGTAGTCCACCGGCTCGTGCGTCTTGGCGATGCCGCGCATGGCGCGGCGCGGGCCTTCGGCGTAGCGGTCCACCAGGAAATGGACCATGTTCGCGATGTTCGCCTCAGAGCCGGCGAGCCAGTACTGCAGTGTGAGGAAGTAGGCCCGCACGTCCTGCGCGGTGCCCGGAATGAAGCGAAGGATCTTGGGCAGCCGGCGCAGCGTCTTCATCTGCCGCGCGCCGGCCGTGGTGCGGCTGGCGGCGTCGGCGCCGTCGGCCGGCTTGCCGCGCAGCCGCTTGAGGAAGGCCAGTGCGCCGGTCTCGGGGGCCGACATGTCGAACCTGCCCATGCGCGTGAGCTTGGTCACCTCCGAAGCCGACATGGCGCAGACCATGGCGTCGCAGCTGTCGCGCCGCGCCTGCAGCGCGGGCAGCACCGGCAGGAAGTGCTCCTCCATGAAAAGCATGGTCGCCACCACGATGTCGCCCTGCGCGATGTCGGCCTTGCAGCGTGCGAGGGCGTCGGGCCGGTCGCCCCATTCGGCCGCGGCATGCACGCTGAGCCGCAGCGCGGGCAGCGTCTTGCGCAGGCCGCGCCAGGCGCGTTCGGTGGCGCTTGCGAGGTGGCTGTCCATGGTCACGATGACCACGTGCATCGGGACACCGGTCGCGCCGCGTTCACTGGCTGAAATGGGCTTTGGCGTCATAGAGAGTCTCGATGGTGATCAGCGGCACTCCGCGGTCCAGCGCATAGCGCTCGGTGTTCCTGCGCGCCTTGCCGCGCACGAAGAACGGGATCTTGCGCAACTCCTGCTCGGCCTCCGACGCCCAGGCGGCGGCGCGTTCGGCCGCGGCTGCTTGCGGCGCGGCGGCGTCGACGGCGGCTGCGGGTGCGACCGTGGCCTGGCCCAGATGCGAAGGCGCGGCATCCTCGTGAAACTCGAAGTCGCCGCGGAACATGCCGATGAGGTGCTCCTCCAGGCCCATCATCAGCGGATGGACCCAGGTGTCGAACAGCACGTTGGCGCCCTCGAAACCCATCTGCGGCGAGTAGCGCGCCGGATAGTCCTGCACATGC
This sequence comes from Variovorax sp. AC103, assembly GCF_979254005.1. Classification (NCBI taxonomy): domain Bacteria; kingdom Pseudomonadati; phylum Pseudomonadota; class Betaproteobacteria; order Burkholderiales; family Comamonadaceae; genus Variovorax; species Variovorax sp. AC103. The sequence goes on from NZ_CEEDFC010000023.1 coordinate 91,013, forward strand.
ACCGGGGCCGAGATCACCGCGCAGGGCACGCCCAGGCGCTTGGCGATGTGGCGCTCCATCTGCGTGCCCAGCACCAGCTCGGGCTGCACCGCCGCGATGGCGGCCTCGATCTCCAGGTAGTCGTCGCTGATCAGCGGCGTCACCTCGTACAGCCGCGCGGCGTCGCGCACCTCGCGGGCGAATTCGCGGCTGTAGGTGCCCAGGCCCACCACGGTGAAGCCCAGCTCGGCGGCGGCCACGCGGGCCGCCGCCACCGCATGCGTGGCATCGCCGAAGATGAAGACGCGCTTGCCGGTGAGGTAGGTCGCATCGACCGAGCGCGCATACCAGGGCGCGCGCGCGGCGGCGTCGTGCTGCGCCCTGGCCGGATCGATGCCCGCGAACTCGGCGACCTCGGCGATGAAGTCGCGGGTGGCGCCGGTGCCGATGGGCACGGTCTTCGTGCACGGCTGGCCGAAGCTGCGTTGCAGCCACTGGGCCGTGAGGTTGGCGATCTCGGGGTACAGCACCACGTTGAAGTCGGCCTCGCCCAGGCGGGCCAGGTCGGCGGCGCCGGCCTGCAGCGGCGCGACCACGTGCACGTCGATGCCCAGGCTGTGCAGCAGGCCGCTGATCTCCTGCACGTCGTCGCGGTGCCTGAAGCCCAGCGCGGTGGCGCCCAGCAGGTTGCAGCACGGGCGCCGATCGGCGGGCCGCGGCGCGCGCGCAGTGCCGGGCGGCGGCACCTGCGGGCCGGCCAGGGCGCGCACCAGCTGATAGAAGGTTTCGCTCGCGCCCCAGTTCTCCTTGCGCTGGTAGGACGGCAGTTCGAGGGCGACCACGGGGATCGGCAGGTTCAGCGCGCGGGCGAGGCCGCCCGGGTCGTCCTGGATCAGTTCCGCGGTGCACGACGCGCCGACCATCATCGCGGCCGGCCTGAAGCGCTCGAAGGCCTCGCGCGCCGCGCGCTGGAACAGCTCGGCCGTGTCGCCGCCCAGGTCGCGGGCCTGGAAGGTGGTGTAGGTGACCGGCGGCCGGCGAGGCAGGCGCTCGATCATCGTGAACAGCAGGTCCGCATAGGTGTCGCCCTGCGGCGCGTGCAGCACGTAGTGCACGTCCTTCATGGCGGTGGCCACGCGCATCGCCCCGACGTGGGGTGGCCCTTCGTAGGTCCAGAGAGTGAGCTGCATGGTCGTGGCGCCTCGTTGTTCTTATTCTTCAGGCGGCCAGCCGCAGCCGCCGCACCAGCGGACGCGTGAACAGCTCGGCCAGGTCGCCCGCCTGCTCGTAGCCCTGCAGCGGCGTGAAGACCAGCTCGATCGACCACTTGGTGGTCAGGCCTTCGGCCTCCAGCGGGTTGGCCAGGCCGAGCCCGCAGACCACGATGTCCGGACGCAATGCGCGGCAGCGTTCAAGCTGGCGGTCGACGTCCTGGCCCTCGGACAGCACGGTGCCGCCGGGCAGCAGCGCAAGCTCCTGCGCCAGGTGCTGGCGGTGCAGGTAGGGCGTGCCGACCTCGGTCAGCGTCATGCCCATCTCGCGCGAGAGGAAGCGTGCGATCGGAATTTCCAGCTGCGAGTCGGGGAAGAAGAAGATGCGCTTGCCGGCCAGCTGCACGCGGTGCCTGGCCAGCGCCTGCGCCGCGCGTTCGCGGGCCGGGCCCGTCACCCGCTCGAAGTCGGCCTGCGCGATGCCGAAGGCCTCGGCGGCGGCGCCCAGCCAGCGCGTGGTGCCTTCCGCGCCCAGGGGGAAGGGCGCTTCGATCCGGGTGGCGCCGCGCTCTTCGAGGGCGCGGGCGGTATCGGCCAGGAACGGCTGGGCCAGCAAAAAGCGCGTGCCCGGCCCGACCTCGGGCATGGCGTTGGCGCGCCGCGGCGGAAAGAAGCGCGCGGCGATGCCCATCTGCGAGAACAGGCGGGCGAACTGGTCTTCGACCACGTCGGCCAGCGTGCCGACCACCAGCAGTTCGGGCGGCGCCTGCGCGGGGCGTGGCGCCAGCACCGGCACCATCGAGGCCAGGCAGGCATCCTCGCCCTGGGTGAAGGTGGTCTCGATGCCGCTGCCCGAATAGTTGAGCACGCGCACCTGCGGCGAATGCGCCTTGGACAGCCGCGAGGCCGCGCGCGACAGGTCCAGCTTGATCACCTCCGAGGGGCAGGAGCCCACCAGGAACAGCAGCCGGATCTCCGGGCGGCGCGCGAGCAGGCGGGTGACCACGCGGTCGAGCTCGTCGTTGACGTCGGCCAGGCCCGAGAGGTCGCGCTCGTCGATGATCGCGGTGGCGAAACGGGGCTCGGCAAAGATCATCACGCCCGCGGCCGACTGGATCAGGTGCGCGCAGGTGCGCGAACCCACCACCAGAAAGAAGGCGTCCTGCACCTTGCGGTGCAGCCAGATGATCCCGGTGAGGCCGCAAAACACCTCGCGCTGGCCGCGCTCGCGCAGTACCGGCGCGTCTTCGCAGCCGCCGGCGCGCGGCTGTTCGCGAATCGCGATGACGGCGCTGGCGACGGCGCTCATGCGGCCACCCCGCCGTTGTGCGCAGTGTCGGTCTGCGGTTCCAGCGCCTGCCGCGCCATGTCCAGCCGGGCGGCGCGCAGCTTGAGCACGAACTGCGTGGCATTGACCACATAGGCCGCATAGGCCGCGAGCGCCAGGTACATGAGCGGCCGGTCGCCCAGCGCGCCGGTGGCCAGCGCCGCGAGGTACGCGGTGTGCAGGGCCAGCACCAGCATGCTGAACACGTCCTCCCAGTAGAAGGCCGGCGCGAACAGATACTTGCCGAACACCACCTTCTCCCAGATGGAGCCGGTCACCATGATGGCGTAGAGCGCCAGCGTCTTGACCACCACCGAAGTCACCGCGGCCGTGTGGCCCTGGCCGGTCCACAGGTAGCGCAGCACCAGCGCGAGGCTGACCGCGAAGATCAGGAACTGCAACGGGGCCAGCACGCCCTGCACCAGCGTCCAGCCCGACGTATCGCGGCGGCGGCGCTCCTCCGGCGTGTAGAGCGGCCGGCTCGGTGCACGCACGGCGCCGCGGCTGAGGCCCGTCGGAGATGTCTGGTTGCGCATGCGGCCAATCTAGATCGGCGCGCACGGTGTGTCAACTAGATTGGACGTAAATAAAAATTGACAGTCGGCCGGCGGCGCGGAATCATCGCGTCGATGACATGCCTGTCAGACAACACGCCGCCATGAAGCATCCCCGCGACATCGCTCCAGCACCCAAGCCCGCCGCCGGCCGCGGGGAGGCGCCGCGGGCGAGCAACGTGCTGCCGCTTTTCGGACTGGGGAGCGACCAGGCCCGGCGCCGCAAGCCGCAAGCGGGCGTGCTGGAGCAGACAGTCGACAGCGCGGCTTTCGTGCGTCATGATCCGTCGCCGGAATTGCCGTCAAGAACAACATCGCGAAGAGACAACCCCACCAGGAGACAAGCCATGCCTCGACTGGCTCGACAAGCTCTGGATCTCGATGGTTCGATGCAGCCGCCCGAAGCGGCACCCGATTGGGCATCGGACGCATCACCGCCGCCCTGGAGCCGGGCGCCGAACGACCGGGTCGCCATGAGCGACCGGCAGACGAGGCTCACCCGCACCCTCGAGTTCGACATCATTCCCCGGCTGGTGGACGTGCATCGGGTTCCGGCCCCGTCCAGCCCGCCCGACGAGAGCAGCGGCCACCGGCCCACCGCCCGCGACGTCGAAGAGTTCGTCCAGCTGGTGCTGGCCCGCGAACACCCGCCCGCGCAGGCGTTCGTCGACCTGCTCGGGCAGCGCGGCATGTCGGTCGAAACCATTTATCTCGACCTGCTGGCGCCGGCGGCGCAGCACCTGAACTACCTGTGGACACAGGACCTGTGCGACTTCACGCATGTCACGCTCGGCCTGGCGCGTCTGCAGCAACTGCTGCACGAGCTGAGTCCTTCGCTGAACGGTGCCGACGGCGGCCAGCGGCCCTTTCGCGGCAACGCCCGGCGCGTGCTGCTGCTGCCGGCCTGCGGCGAGCAGCAGACCTTCGGCCTGTCGATGGTGGCCGAGTTCTTCCACCATGCGGGCTGGGAGGTCGACCGCGGCCATGCGCCGCTGGACCACAGCGCCGTGGAGCTGGCCCACGCCGAGTGGTTCGACGTGATCGGCCTGGCCGCCGGCAGCGAGACGCGGCTGCAGCCGCTGCGCCGCACCATCCTGGACGTGCGTCAGGTTTCGCGCAACAAGGACGTGTGCGTGATGGTGGGTGGTCCGATCTTTGCTGGGCATCCCGAGCGTGTAAAGTTCGTCGGCGCCGATGCATGCGGACTCGACGGGAAAAAGGCCCCCGTCCAGGCCGAACAATTGATCGCATTGCGTCTGCACAGCCATTGACAACCGCGCCTGAACCAGAAGGTCATTCTTGAAGAACGATGCGAGAACTGCTTTTCAGCCATGAAGAGTTTTGCGGCTCACGCCAAGCACCTGGGCGACCTGCCGGCTGGACTGATCGGACAACTGATCGCCGCGTCTTCCGATGTGGTGCTGATCCTCGATGCGGACGGAGTGGTCCGCGATCTCGCGCTGGGCGGCAACAGCCTGGATGACCTGGGCTGCGAGGACTGGATAGGAAAGCCCTGGGTCGACAGCGTCGCCAAGGACTCCCGCGCGAACGCGGAGTGGCTGCTTCGCAATGCCGCGGCTGAAGAGCCCCTCGAATGGCGGCAGCTGACCTGCGAGAACGCCAAGGGCGCGCACCTGCAGCTGAGCAGCACGGCCATCCGGTTGCGCGCCAAGGCGCGCTACCGCGACATCGGCCGTACCGTCGTCTTCGGCCGCGACCTTCGCGGCATGACGGCGCTGCAGCAGGCCGTGGTCGACGCCCAGCAGGAGAACCTGCACGACCACTGGAAGCTGCGCGATGCGCAGTCGCGTTACCGGCAGCTGTTTCAGGCGGTGTCGGATGCGGTGCTCATCGTCGATGCCGCGACGCAGAAGATCGTTGAAGCCAACCCCGCCGCCGTGCAGCTGTTCGGCGACAACGTGCGCCGGCTGGTGGGCGCCACTTTTCCGGCCGGGCTGGACGCGCGCAGCAATGCGGCGGTGCAGTCGATGGTCGCGGCGCTGCGCACGGCGGGCCGGGCCGAGGACGTCCAGGCGCACGTGGCCGACGGCGGCGGCGAAGTCACCGTCTCGGGCTCGGTCTTTCGCCAGGAGAACGGCGTGCTGATGGTGGTGCGGCTCTCGCGCGTGGCCGCCGAGGTGGTGTCGCCCGACCGGACCAATGCCAATGCGGTACTGCTCAAGATCGTGCAGAGCGCGCCCGACTGCATCGTGGTCACGGACATCAACGGACAGGTCATCTCGGCCAACGAGGCCTTCGTCGAGGTGGTGCAGCTGGCCAACGAGGAGCAGGTGCGCGGCGAGTCGCTGGGCCGCTGGATCGGGCGCACCGGCGTCGAGCTCAGCGTGCTCATATCGACCCTGCGCCAGCGTGGGTCGCTGCGGCTCTTTCCCACCAGCCTGCGCTGCGAGCACGGGCTGGTCTCCAACGTCGAAATCTCCGCCACGCTGGTGCGCGACAACGACGAGGCCTACCTGGGCTTCACCATCCGCGACGTGAGCCGCCGCCAGGGCATCGACGCGCGGGCGGCCAAGGAGCTGCCGCACTCGGCCGGGCAGCTGTCCGAGCTGGTCGGCCGCATGCCGATGAAGGACATCGTGGGCGAGACCACCGACCTCATCGAGCAGCTGTGCATCGAGGCAGCGCTCGACCTCACCCGCGACAACCGCGCCGCGGCGGCCGAGATGCTCGGCGTGTCGCGCCAGAGCCTGTATGTGAAGCTGCGGCGCTACGGCCTGGGCGAGCTCTCCCCGGAAAGCGAAAAACAGTAGCCGGACGGCGGCGAGTGTAAATCTCGGTTGACAGTCTGGTGCGTCAGGCGAGACACTTGCTCGCATGCCCCGTCCAGCGCTGTCCGCGGTTACCGAGCTGCTCAAGCCGATCACCTGGTTTCCGCCGATGTGGGCCTTCGCCTGCGGCGTGATCGCCTCCGGAGCGAGCCTCGATGGACGCTGGACCGTCGCAATCATGGGCATCGTGTTGGCCGGCCCGCTGGTGTGCGCGAGCAGCCAGGCGGTCAACGACTGGTTCGACCGGCATGTGGACGCGATCAACGAGCCCCAGCGCCCGATTCCCTCGGGCCGCATGCCGGGCCGCTGGGGCCTGTATGTGGCCATCGGCTGGACGCTGCTGTCGCTGGCGTGGGCGTCGCTGCTCGGCCGATGGGCCTTTGTTGCGGCGGTGGTCGGCCTCGCGCTGGCCTGGGCTTACAGCGCGCCGCCGTTGCGGCTCAAGCAGAACGGCTGGTGGGGCAATGCGGCCTGCGGCCTGTGCTACGAGGGCCTGGCGTGGATCACCGGCGCGGCGGTCATGGCCGGCGGCGCCATGCCCGGCAGCCGCTCGCTGTGGCTGGCCCTGCTGTTCAGCATCGGCGCGCACGGGATCATGACGCTCAACGACTTCAAGGCGATCGAGGGCGACCGGCAGATGGGCGTGCGCTCGCTGCCGGTGCAGCTGGGCGCGCAGCGCGCGGCGCGCGTGGCCTGCTGGTTCATGGCGCTGCCGCAGTGGGCCGTGGTGCTGCTGCTGGTGCACTGGCACCGGCCCGCGCATGCGGTGGTCATCGGGCTGCTTGTCATGCTGCAGCTGGTGCTGATGGACTACTTTTTGCAGGACGTCGGCGCGCGCGCGCGCTGGTACAGCGGTTTCGGCGTGCCGGTCTTCGTGAGCGGCATGATGATCAGCGCCTTCGCGCTTCGCGGCGCCGGGAGCACGCCATGAAAGCAAACTTTGGCTGGCCGGCGATCCTGCGGCTCGGGCTCGTGCAGGCCTGCCTGGGCGCGGTGGTGGTGCTGACCACCTCGACCCTGAACCGCGTGATGGTGGTCGAGCTGGCGCTGCCGGCGTTGCTGCCAGGCGCGCTGGTGGCCATGCACTACCTGGTGCAGGTGCTGCGCCCGCGCATGGGCCACGGCTCGGACAGCGGGCGGCGGCGAACGCCCTGGATCGTGGGCGGCATGGCGATGCTGGCGGCCGGCGGTTTCGGCGCGGCCTGCGCCACGGCATCGATGGCGAGCCATCCGGTCGCGGGGATCTTCGCCGCCGTGCTGTCCTTCGCGGTGCTGGGCATCGGCGTGAGTGCGGCCGGAACCTCGCTCCTGGTGCTGCTGGCGCAGCGCGTCGAGGCGTCGCAGCGCGCCTCGGCGGCGACCACGGTGTGGCTGATGATGATCGCCGGATTCGCCGTCACGGCCGGCGTGGCCGGTTCGCTGCTCGATCCTTTCTCGCCAGCGCGGCTGGTGGCGGTCAGCGCGGCGGTGTCGGTCGCGGCCTTCGTGCTGACCTGCGTGGCGATGGCCGGCATCGAAGGCAGGTCGGACAGGTCGGCTCCGGTCGCCGATGCGGCGCGCGCAGCACCCGCCGGCGTCGGGTTTCGCGAGGCGCTGGCCCAGGTCTGGGCGGAGCCCGCGGCGCGCCGCTTCACGCTCTTCGTCTTCATCTCGATGCTTGCCTACAGCGCGCAGGACCTGATCCTGGAGCCTTTCGCGGGCTCGGCGCTGGGCTTCACGCCGGGCGAATCGACGCGCCTGTCGGGCACCCAGCATGCGGGCGTGCTGCTGGGCATGCTGGCGGCCGCGCTGGCCGGCCGCGGGCGCAATGCACGTCGTTTCGGGTCGCTGCGCGCCTGGCAGGTCGGCGGCTGCCTGGTGTCGGCCGTGGCGCTGCTCGGGCTGGTGGCGGCGGGCATCGTCGGCACGGCGTGGCCGTTCAGGGCCAACGTGTTCGTGCTGGGCGTGGCCAACGGTGCGTTCTCCATCGCGGCCATCGCCGCGATGATGTCGCTGGCCGGCGAAGGCCGCGCATCGCGCGAAGGCGTGCGCATGGGCCTGTGGGGCGCGGCGCAGGCGGTGGCCTTCGGGCTCGGAGGCCTGCTGGGCACGGCCGCGAGCGACCTGGCGCGGGTCTTCATCGGCACGCCGGGCCTGGCTTATGCCGCGGTCTTCGCGGCCGAGGCGGTGTTGTTCGTGCTCGCGGCCGGCCTGGCCGGAAAAGTCCGACGCGAGCCCGCCGCCCGGCCCGTGTCCCCGGGTGTGGTCGAGGCGGGCCTGAAAACGAGGTGATGTCATGCAATCCCTGGAACCCCTGGATTCCGATGTCGAGACCTTCGACGTGGTCGTCGTCGGCGGCGGCCCCGCCGGCGCCACGGCGGCGCACGACCTGGCGCGGCAGGGCCGCTCGGTGCTGCTGCTGGACCGGGCCGGACGCGTCAAGCCTTGCGGCGGCGCGATACCGCCGCGGCTCATCAAGGACTTCGAGATTCCCGATGCCCTGCTGGTCGCCAGGGCGCGCTCAGCGCGCATGGTGGCGCCCAGCGGCAAGTGCGTCGACATCCCGATCGACAACGGCTTCGTCGGCATGGTGGACCGCGAGGTCTTCGACGAGTGGCTGCGCGAGCGCGCGGCGCAGGCGGGCGCGGTGCGGCGCATCGGCAGCTTCGAGCGCCTCGCGCGCGACCAGGACGGTGTGAGCATCGTCCACTATGCCGGGCGCCCCGAGCGCTGCAAGGCCGGCACGCAGCCCGGCCGGGTGCGGGCGCGCAGCGTGATCGGCGCCGACGGCGCGTGCTCCCGCGTGGCGGCCGATGCGATTCCGCGGGCCCGCACGGCACGCTATGTGTTCGCGTACCACGAGATAGTGCAGGCGCCGGCGGCCAAGCCCGAGGGCTACGACGGATCGCGCTGCGACGTGTACTACCAGGGCCAGCTGTCGCCCGACTTCTACGGCTGGGTGTTTCCGCACGGCGACACGCTGAGCATCGGCACCGGCAGCGCCGACAAGGGCTTCTCGCTGCGCTCGGCGGTCGGCCGGCTGCGCACGGCCGCCGGCCTGGCCGATGCCGCGACGCTGCGGCGCGAAGGCGCGCCGCTGCCGATGAAGCCCTTGCCGCGCTGGGACAACGGCCGCGACGTCGTGCTCGCGGGCGATGCGGCGGGCGTGGTCGCGCCGGCGTCGGGCGAAGGCATCTACTACGCCATGGCCGGCGGGCGCTTCGCCGCCGAAGCGGTGGCGCAGCTGCTGCAAGGCGGTGACGCGCGATGCCTCAGGCAGGCCCGGCAGCGCTTCATGAAGGCGCACGGCACGGTGTTCCGCGTGCTGGGCGTGATGCAGTGGTTCTGGTATTGCACCGACCGTCGCCGCGAGCGCTTCGTGAAGATCTGCGAGGACCGCGACGTGCAGCAACTGACCTTCGAGTCGTACATGAACAAGACGCTGGTGCGAAAGAAACCCATGGCCCATGTGCGCATCTTCTTCAAGGACGTCGCGCACCTCCTGGGGTTCGCGCGCGTATGACGGCGCCGCGCCGGGGACGCCTGTGGAAGCCGGTGGCGGTGGCGGCGCTCGCCGCGCTGTGCGTGGCGGTGCTGGGTGCGCTCATGACCGACCTGGGCCCCTGGTACCGCGGCCTCGTGCAGCCGGCGTGGAAGCCACCGGACGCGGCCTTCGGCCCGATCTGGACCACCATCTTCGCGCTGGCCGCGAGCGCCGGCGTGATCGGCTGGCGGCGCGCGCCGCGCGGCGGCGTGCGCGAGTGGATGCTGGCGCTGTTCGCGCTGAACGGCTTTCTCAACGTGCTCTGGAGCCTGCTGTACTTCCGGCTGCACCGGCCGGACTGGTCGCTGATCGAGGTGCCCTTTCTCTGGCTGTCGGTGCTGGCACTGGTGCTGCTGCTGGTGCGGGTGTCCAGGGTGGCGGCGGTCTTGCTGCTGCCCTACCTGCTGTGGGTGGCCATTGCGGCGGTGCTCAACTGGGAAACGGTGCGGCTCAACGGGCCCTTCCGCTGAACGCGTTCGCATGGACCCCGGCTTGAACTTTCTCTGGCTGGTCGACGGGGTGATCGTGCTCACCGCCGTCGAAGGCATCGTGCTGCTCGCGCACCACCGGCTCACCGGCGGCGGTCCGAGGCCCGGCAGCTATCTTCTCAACCTGGTCTCGGGCCTGTGCCTGATGGCTGCCTTGCGGTGCGCGATGGGCGGCACCGGCACCTTGTGGATTGCGCTGTGCCTGATGGCCGCCGGCGCGGCCCACGGTGCCGACATGTGGAAGCGCTGGACTGCCGCGGCCGGTGCGGCCGGTGCGGCTAGTGCAGCTTCTGTCCGTCCGCAGCCATGAACACCAGCTGGCTGAACCGTCCCAGCCGCAACGACTGCTCGCTCGCCTCGATCTTCTTGTCGCCGCGCAGCACATTGCAGTAGGCCAAAGACAGGCCGTTGATCAGCTCCGCATGGTTCGCCTTGGGCGCGCGGGCCCGCAGCTGCGCCACCATGTGTTGCGCCCGGGCCGGCATCGTCGCGTCGGTCATGCCCGAGAGCTGCGCGGCGATGTCGGCCTGCTGGCTCTCCAGCGCCTTGCCCAGGCTCGGCGTGTCCACCGCCGGGCAACCGCTCGCGCCGCCTGCGTTCATCAGCGTGTCGGCCTTGCGCCGCGCCTCGGCGGCCATGCCAGCCTCCGCCGTGGCGGGCGCGCCGTTGGCCCATGTCTGGCGCACGTAGTTGGTGACGTCGGCAATGTCCTGGTCGGACATGCCCGCGCCGATGGCTGGCATCGGCGCGTACTTTTCGCGGGCCTCCAGCCCGCCCACGATCACGTTGATCACGTTCTGCGGGCCCTTGGCAGTGACGGCACCGTTGCCGTCGAGCGCGGGTATCACCCCTGCCATTCCCTTGCCGTCCAGGCCATGGCAGGAGGCGCAGAAGTTCAGGTAGGCCTCGCCGCCGCGCGCGTCGCGGCCCTTGAAGAGCGCCAGCTTCTGGTCGTTGCCCTTGACTGCCGCGGGCGGCGTGGCTTTCAGGTAGGCGGCGATGGCGAGCAGGTCGGCATCGCTCAGCTGGCTCAGGCTGTGCACGGTTTGCGCCATCGGCCCCAGGGCCAGCGTCTTGCCGGGCGCGATGCCGGTCTTCAGGTAGTTCGCGATCTCCGCGTTGCTCCATTTGCCGACGCCGTCCCGGGCATCGGAGGTGATGTTGGGCGCGTACCAGGAGTCGATGACCCCGCCTTGCAGCGAGCCCTTCCACTTCGACGTGCCGGCCACGGGCCGGGCGTTGTGGCATTCGCCGCAGTGCGCCAGCCCTTCGGCGAGGTAGCGCCCGCGGTTGACTTCGTCGGTCGCGGCCGGGTCGTGCACGACGGTGCCCGGCTTGAAGAACACCTGCCGCCAGGCGAGCAGCGATTCGCGCACGCTGAACGGAAAGGTGAGCTTCAGGGGCGGGCGCGGATTATTCACCGCGGGCTGCGTCATCAGGAATGCCTTGATGGCCATCACGTCGTCGCGGGTGACGGTGGTGTACCAGGGGTACGGCATCACCGGATACAGATATTCGCCGCGGTGTCCGATGCCGTCGTGCAAGGCCCGGTAGAACTGCTCGTCGCTCCAGTTGCCGATGCCGGTCTGCTTGTCGGGCGTGATGTTCGGTGTGGAGATCTGGCCGAAGGGCGTGTCCATGTACAGGCCGCCGGCGAAGGGCTTGCCGCCCTTGCTGGTGTGGCATGCGAGGCAGTCGCCCGCGTTGGCCAGGTAGGCGCCGCGCCGCACCTCGTCCGTCGTGGCGTTGCCTGCGGCCGCTGCGGCCGAAGACATGAGTGCTGCAGCGCTGACCAATGCGAGGACCGCGAGCTGCCGCAAAGCGGTCTTGGAGGCATGCGACATCGCGGCTCCAGTTTTGTCTTGGGGAGCGCACTTTCCGTCGCAGAACACCTGCCATGTGTACGCCGCCGCGCCGCCGGCACGTAGGAAGAGCGGGGGATCGGGGCGCGCCGCGCGCGGTGCCTCACTGCACCATGGACGCATGGCGCAGCGCGATGCGCGCCACCTCCTCGCAGGTGAGCCATGCCGCGCCGCTGAGCTGCCGGCCCGGCTCGCCGGGCAGCGGAAACTCGGGGCCGCCCAGGTGGGGCAGCACGAGCGCGGCGTCGACGAAGTCGTGCTGCTCGGTCCAGAAGTTGGAGGTGACGATGGTGCACAGGCCCGCCGCCGTGGCCGCGCGCAGCCCGTGGGCCGAGTCTTCGAAAGCGACCGCATGGCCGGGCCGCACCTCGAGTGCGCGCAATGCGAGCTGGTAGATGTCGGGGGCCGGCTTCTTGCGCGCCACATGGTCGCCGCATGCGATCACGGTGAACATGTCGAGCCCGCGCGGGCCGAAGGCCGACTGCAGCAAGGCGTCGATGGTGGCGGCGGTGGCGGTGCTGGCAATGGCGAGCTTGCAGCCGCGCGCCAGCGCCTCGTCGAGCAGGCGCGCCACGCCGACGCGCAGGGGTACACCGCCGTCCTTGATGGCGGCGCTGTAGAGCCGGGTCTTGTCGAAGTGGATGTCGCGCACCATGGTGCCCAGGCGGCCGCGCTCGGCGTCGGACACCGGCAGCGCATCGAGGTAGCTGCGGATGCGCTCCTTGCCGCCGGCCACCTTCAGCAGTTCTCGGTACTCCGCGGCCGGCCAGTGCCAGCCGAGGCCATGCCATTCGAAGGCCCGGTTGAAGGCGACGCGGTGCGCCTCCTCGGTGTCGGCGATGGTTCCGTCGACGTCGAAGATGAGGGCATCGATCTGCATGCCGGGCTCCCGGGTGTCCGGCGCGTTCATGTACCGCATGCGGCCGCTCCTTGGAGGATGGTGGATGGACGGCCGTGGCGGGCCGACAAGGAGCCCAATGTAGGCAAGCCGAAGCATCACGAAAAGTTAAATCTATTTACGAACACCTAAGGTTTTCCTAATATGAATCGATGACGCTTGCACGCAATGCCACCTTCCGGCAGCTTGCCGCCTTCGATGCGGTGGCGCGCCTTGGCAGCGTGTCGCTCGCCGCCGCCGAGATGCACCTGACCCCGCCGGCCGTGTCGATCCAGATCGGCGCGCTCGAGGCCTCCGCCGGCACGCCGCTGGTGCAGCGATCGGGGCGGGGCATCCGCCTGACCGAGGCTGGCGAACTGTTGGCGAACTACGCGGCGCGGCTGCTGGCGCTCTGGCAGGAAGCGGGCGACCAGATGGCCACGCTCCAGGGCGTGTTCTCGGGCACCTTGCGCGTGGGCGCGGTCACCACCGCCGAGTACCTGCTGCCGCCGCTGCTGGTCGACTTCGCCAATGCCAACCCGAAGGTCAAGGTGAAGCTGCAGGTAGGCAACCGTGATGCGGTGGTTCGCATGCTGGCGGGGCAGAGCGTGGAACTGGCGATCATGGGCCGGCCGCCGGCCGAGCTGAAGACGGAGTCGCACGCCTTTGCGAAACATCCGATGGCCTTCGTGGCCGCGCCCGGGCATCCGCTCATGGCCGACAGGCGGCCCGCCATCGAGCGTCTGGCCGACGAGAGCATCCTGGTGCGCGAGCGCGGCTCGGGCACGCGGGCCACGGTCGAACGCATGTTCAAGGACGCGGCGCTGCCGCTGCGCGTCGGCTCCGAACTCTCGAGCAACGAGGCCATCAAGCAGATGTGCGCCGCCGGCTTCGGCGTGGCGTTTCTGTCCCTGCACACCTGCGTGCTCGAAATGAATGCCGGGCTGCTCGCGCTGCTGCCGATTGCCGAGAATCCGATCGAGCGCGACTGGCATGTGATGCACCTGGCGACCCGCCAGCTCTCGCCGGTGGCAAGGGCTTTCGAGGCATTCCTGTGCGCGCAGGGCCAGCAACTGGTGGATGCGCGCATCGCCCGCATCGCGCCCGGTTCGGCGCGTCCGCGCGCGGCCTCGCGGGACGCGCGCGGTCAAGGTTCCGCAAGGATGCTCAGGCGGCCTTCTTGACCCACGCGCTGCACCAGCCCTTGGCGGCAACGATCTTGCCGGCATAGAGCTGGCACGGGCCGGTCGCATCGCTGGCCTTGCCCTGGAAGAGCTGGCAGCCGCTGCAAATCTGATCGGACTGGTGCTGGGGGTACTTGGCCTTGTCGACCTTGGTTGCGTCGGCCTTATAGCCGAGCGCGGCAGCCTGGGGGTCGGTTTCGGTCAGCGTGGCTGCCTGGGCCGAGGCTTGCGACGCGGCGAGGCCGGCGCTGCCGGCGACGACGCTGATCACGAACGTCCTGCGACTTGGGTTGCTCATGGGATGGTCCTTTTTATCAAACGGGCTTCGGAGGAACCGTTGTATAGTCTGACACGTTGCATTGTCAATTAAATATGACACTTGCGCCTATGAACCACTGATTCAGGCTTGGAGTGCAGCCATGGTCTTTCCTTTTTCGGCCATCGTCGGCCAGGACGAGATGAAGACGGCGATCCTGATCGCGGCGGTGGATCCCGCTGTAGGCGGCGTGCTCGTCTTCGGCGACAGGGGCACCGGAAAATCGACCGCCGTGCGCGCGCTGGCCGCGCTGCTCCCGCCGATGCAGGCCGTGGCCGGCTGCCCCTATCACTGCGACCCCGCCGCCTCGGGCGCCGCCTGCGAGCACTGCGCGGCCCTGAAGAAGGCCAAGACCGCGATGCGCACCGAGCGCGTGCCCGTACCGGTGGTCGACCTGCCGCTGGGCGCCACCGAAGACCGTGTGGTGGGCGCGCTCGACCTGGAGCGCGCGCTGTCCCAGGGCGTCAAGCGTTTCGAGCCCGGCCTGCTGGCGCGCGCGCACCGCGGCTTTCTGTACATCGACGAGGTGAACCTGCTGGAAGACCATCTGGTCGACCTGCTGATCGACGTTGCGGCATCGGGCGAGAACGTGCTGGAGCGCGAGGGCCTGAGCGTGCGCCACCCGGCGCGCTTCGTGTTGATCGGCAGCGGCAATCCGGAGGAAGGCGAACTGCGCCCTCAGCTGCTCGACCGCTTCGGCCTGTCGGTGGAGGTGACCACGCCGCGCGACCTGGCGGTGCGGGTCGAGGTGATTCGGCGGCGCGACGCCTTCGATCGTGACGAGGCAGCCTTCCTGCGGCACTGGCTGCCGCACGACGCCAAGGTGCGCCGGCGCATCCTGGCCGCCAAGGCCTTGCTCGGCCGGGTGCAGGTGCCCGACGCGGTTCTGGAATGCGCGGCGCGCCTGTGCATCAGCCTGGGCACCGACGGCCTGCGCGGCGAGCTCACGATGATCCGTGCGGCGCGCGCGTTGGCCGCGCTCGACGGCCAGGAATTGCTGGACGCCAGCCACCTGCGACGCGTCGCGCCGCTGGCGCTTCGCCACCGGCTGCGCCGCAATCCGCTGGACGACAGCGGCTCGACCGTGCGGGTCGGCAAGGCCGTCGAAGAATTGCTGGGACTATGAGCGCGGGCGCGGCGGCCGCCACACCGGCCAGCGATGCGGCCCTGGTGGCGGCGCTGCTGTGCCTGGATGCGGTCGGGCTGGGCGGCGTTGTCGTCCGCTCGCCCGCCGGATCGGCGCGCGACGCGTGGCTGCGTGATGTCGCGGCACTGCTGCCCGAAGGATCGCCGTTGCGCCGGCTGCCGCTGCATGTGCAGGACGACCGGCTGCTCGGCGGCCTGGACCTCGCCGCCACCCTGCGGGCCGGCCGGCCGGTGGCGCAGAGCGGGCTGCTGGTCGAGTCCGACGGCGGCATCGTGATCGCCTGCATGGCCGAGCGCATCCCGCCGCGCACGGCGGCCCATCTGGCCGCGGTGCTCGACACGCAGCAGGTCCGCATCGAGCGCCAGGGCGTGGCCGGCTGCCATCCGGCGCGCATCGGGCTCGTCGCGCTGGACGAAGGCATCGCCGCGGACGAACGCCTGGCCGATGCGCTGCGCGACCGGCTCGCCTTCAGCCTCGACTTTTCGCACCAGCGCGCCGTGGCCGACGACGGGCCCGTGCACGGCTGGACGCGAGAGCACATCGCGGATGCGCGCGCGCTGCTGCCCGATGTGGCGGTGCCCGCCGCGTTGCGCGAAGCGCTGTGCGCGGCGGCATTGGCGCTCGGTGTGGACTCGATGCGCGGCTCGGTGCTCGCGGTGCGTGCCGCGCGCGCCCATGCGGCGCTGCATGGGCGCCGGGAAGCCGACGCGTCGGACGCAACGCTCGCGGCGCGGCTGGTGCTGCTGCCGCGGGCCACGGTCCTGCCGGATGCAGAGTCGGCGCCCGAACCGGATCGGCAGGCGGACGAACAGGACGACGCCCCGGCGAACGACACACAGCCTGGACCGCAGGAAGCACCGGCACCTCCGCGCACCGATGCCGAAACCGATACCGAAACCGACCCCGCGCCGGGCGATGCGAGCATGCCGGCGGAGGACCGCGTGCTTGAAGCGGCATCCGCCGTGCTCCCGCCCGGGCTGCTTGCGCTGCTGACTTCGCGGCACGCCGAGCGGCGCCAGCCTCGCAGCGCTGGACGCGCCGGAACGCCGGTGTCCGGTGGCCTGCGCGGCCGGCCTGACGGCGTGCGGCCAGGCCATCCGCGCGAGGGTGCGCGGCTGAGCCTCATCGACACGCTGCGCGCTGCGGCCCCCTGGCAGGCGCTGCGCCGCCGAAACGCTGCGCCGCCCGACCCGGCACAGACCCACCCCGCGGTGCTGGTGCGGCGCGAAGACTTCCGCATCGCGCGCGTCAAGCAGCGCAGCGAAACCACGACCGTGTTCGCCGTGGACGCGTCCGGCTCCTCCGCGCTGCATCGCCTCGGCGAGGCGAAGGGCGCGGTCGAGTTGCTGCTGGCCGATTGCTACGTGCGCCGCGACAGCGTCTCGCTGATCGCCTTTCGCGGACGGTCGGCGCAGGTGCTGCTGCCGCCCACGCGGTCGCTGGTGCGGGCGCGGCGCAGCCTGGCGGGCCTGGCGGGAGGCGGAGGCACGCCGCTGGCCACCGCCATCGATGTGACGCTCGCGCTGGCCGAAGTCACGCGGCGGCGCGGCCGCACGCCGGTGGCCGTGCTGCTCACCGACGGCTGCGCGAACGTGGCGCTCGACGGCACCGGTGGCCGCGAGCGTGCCGGGCTGGAGGCGCTCCACTCGGCACGGCTGATGCGCGCCTCGGGCATCCGCACGTTGGTGCTCGACACCTCGCCCCATCCGCAACCGCCGGCACGCAAGCTGGCCGAGGCGATGGGCGCGGTCTACCTGCCGCTGCCGCATGCCGACGCGCTGGAAATGTCGCGGGTCGTTCGCGCCGCAGTCGTGCACCGGACTGCGCCATGAGCCGCGCGCTGGACTGGAACGTGGACGGCCTGGACTGGCCGCACCGCCAGCACAGCAGCTTCGTGCAGGCCGCGGGCATCCGTTGGCATGTGCAGCAGATGGGCCGCGGGCCGGTCTTGCTGCTGCTCCACGGCACCGGTGCGGCGAGCCATTCGTGGCGCGACCTCATGCCGCTGCTCGCGCCGCATTTCTCCTGCGTGGCCATCGACCTGCCCGGACATGGCTTTAGCTCGATGCCCCCCGGCGCGCACATGTCGCTGGACGGCATGTCCCGCATGGTGACCGCGCTGCTCGCGCAGCTGCAGCTGAGGCCGGAGGTGGTCGTCGGTCATTCGGCCGGGGCCGCCATCGCGGCGCAGCTGTGTCTCTTCGAGCACCTCGACGCGGATGCCGTGGTGGCGCTTAACGGCGCATTCTTGCCGTTCACCGGTCTCGCGGGCCTGCTGCTTCCGAAGGTCGCGCGGGCGATGTCCGTCAACTCGATGGCCGCTCGGCTCTTCGCTTGGAGCGCCGCGGATACCAAGGCCGTGCGGCGCCTGATCGGGAACACGGGTTCCATGCTCGACGCGCGCGGCGTGGCGCTCTACGCGCGGCTGGTCGGCAACCCGGTCCATGTGGCCGCCGCGCTGCACATGATGGCGCGCTGGAACGTGGCGCCGCTGTGCTCGCGTCTGCCGGAACTGGGACCGCGGCTGCACCTGTTGGCCGGCGCATCGGACCTCGCCGTGCCGCCTGCCCAATCACGGTGGGTTCAGCAACGGGTGCCGGGTGCGAGCTTGGACCGGCTGGACGGTGCTGGACACCTTGCGCACGAAGAGATGCCGGGCCTGATTGCGGCAAAAGTTCGGGCGCTGCACCGCTCGCGCCTGAACGATGTGATGAGGCGCGCATGAAAAGCGGACGCAAGCTGTCGAGCACGCCGGACTTCGAGCCGTTCAGTTACCGCGGCTGGTCGTTCTTGTATTGCATCGTGCCCGACGACCGGGGCCAGTTCTGGCCGGTGATCTTCAGCGAGCTGTGCTGGCCGAGCGGGCGGCCGGTCGTCCGATCGGCGTCCGAGCCTTGCCCGACGCCCGGACTTGCAAAACGCTGCGCGCAAAGGAACGCGAGGGCCTGGGTGAAGCAGAGGACGTGTGCTGCCGCCTGCGATCGCTGAAGGCTCAGCGCAGGCCCGCGATGTAGTCGGAGACCGCCTTGATCTCGCGGTCGTTGAGCTTGGCCGCCACGCCGGTCATCGGCACGCTGTTGAGCCGAACGCCGTCGCGGAATGCGGTGAGCTGGGCGGCGACGTAGTCCGCATGCTGGCCCGCGATGCGCGGGTACTGGGCCGGAATGCCGGCGCCGTTGGGACTGTGGCAGCCCGCGCAGGCCGGCACGCTGCGCTCTGCAATGCCGCCCCGGTAGATCTTCTCGCCGATGGTGACCAGGTCGCGTTCCTTGGCGAAGCCCGGCTTTACAACCTTGGAGGCCAGGAACCATGACACATCACGCATCTCGTCGTCGGTCAAGGTCGCGGCCATGCCGCTCATGATGGCGTTCTTTCGCTTGCCCGACTTGAACTCCGTCAGTTGCTTGAGAAGGTATTCGGGATGCTGCTGCGCGAGCTTGGGATTGGCTGGAATGCTCGAGTTCCCGTCAGCGGCATGGCAGGCGACGCAGGCCTTGGCGCTGTAAGCCTGCTCTCCTTTGGCCAGGTCGGGCTTGGCCTTCGCAGGCATGCCGCCGATTGGCGCATCAGCAGATGACGCAATGCCGGAAGTGGCGCCGACGCAGAGGGCGACCAGCAAGAATGCAATCGACTTCATCCTAGGCATCCACAATGCTAGACAGGCGTGCATTCTAGTCCGCCGGGCCTCACGCCGGTGCCCATGGTGAGCCACCGAAGTCGATTCTTTTCGTCGGCTCGCAGTTGCCCGCTGTGCGAGGGTTGGTACCACGCCGCCGTCGACCCGAAGCGCGGCGCGGCGCGGCAAGCTTCTTGTCGACTTCAAAGACCGAACGTTGCACGCGCAGCGTCTACCGAACGAGAGAACAAGCCCGGGCCGATGTGTTCGACTGCATCGAGCGGTTTTACAACCCGCTCAGAAAACACTCAAAATTGAACGACCTCAGCCCGGTTCAATTCGAGCAACAGCGCTTGAAGGGCCAAGTCGGGCGTCCGGGAAACCGGGGAAGCCCATCGATTTCATCAGGGGGCCAGTCCATTGGTAGTTGTTGCCAACAAGAGCTTGCTCGGCGCGTATCTGAAAGTCCGGCGGACCAAGCTGGACCCGGCGGCGCTGGGCTATTCCGCGCTGCGCCGGCGCACGCCGGGGCTGCGGCGCGAGGAAGTGGCGCAACGCGCCCACATCAGCCCCACCTGGTACACGTGGCTGGAGCAGGGGCGCGGCGGCGCCCCCTCGGCGGAGGTGCTCGAGCGTATCGCGCATGCGCTGATGCTCACCGACGTCGAGCGCGAGCACATCTTCTTGCTGGGCCTGGGCCGCTCGCCCGACGTGCGCTACCAGCAGCGCGAAGGTGTCACGCCGCGGCTGCAGCGCGTGCTCGACGCCCTGGACCCGAGCCCGGCGATCATCCGCACCGCCGCATGGGATGTGGTCGCGTGGAACCGGGCGGCCACCGTCATGCTGATGGATTACGGCTCGCTGCCGCCCGAGCGCAGGAACATCCTGCGCTACATCTTTCTTGACCCGAGGCCGCGTGCCGAGCAACTCGACTGGGACAGCGTCGCGCGTTTCGTGCTCGGCGCCTTCAGGGTGGACGCGGCGCGCGCCGGCGCTGCCGCGGTGGTGCAGCCGCTCGTCGACGAGCTCAGCCATCTGAGCCCCGAGTTCAAGGCCATGTGGGCCGACAACGAGGTCCGCGGGATGCACGGCGAGGCGGTCAAGCACATCTCCCACCCGACGCTCGGCCCGCTCGCGTTCGAGTACTCCGCGTTTGCGGTGGACGGGCGGACCGACCTCAGCATGGTGGTCTACAACCCGGCGACGCCGGAGGATGCGCAGAAGATCGGCGGTGGTGTTGACCGGGCAGCGGCGTGACGTCGCCCTGTTGCCGAATGCCGAAGCAGCGCTTTCTCAAATTCCCGCATCCACCACCCCCTTGCGCAGCTTGAGCGCCACGTCGAAGAAAGAAGCCAGCACGCGGCTGTCGCGCCGTATCTGCAGGCAGTACAGGTAGGTCTGCGTCACGGCAGGGTCGCCCTCGATGCGCACGGTGCGCAGGCGCTCGTCGGGAATGAACTCCGCCTCCGACACGGCACCGATGCCGATGCCGCGCGCGGCCGCCTCGCGAATGGCCTCGCGGCTGCCGATTTCCATCGCCACCTTCGGCCGCACGCCCGCGCGCTCGAAGGCCTCGTCGAGCGCGCGCCGGGTGCTCGATCCGCTTTCGCGCTGCAGCATCGGCTGGCCGTGCAGTTCCTCCAGCCGGATCTCGCCGCGCTTCGCAAACGGGTGGTCCCGGTGCACGAACAGGATCAGCGCGTGCCGCGCATAGGGCGTGGCGCTGAAGCCCGGCGCCTCGTGAAAGCGCGCCAGCACGCCGATGTCGACCGCGTAGGTCTCCAGGTCCTGGAACACGGAGGACGAATTGCCCATGCGAATGGACACGTCCAGCCGCGGGTAGTGCTTGCGGTAGGCGTCGACCATTTCGATGACGTGGAAGGGACCGACGGCTCCCAGCCGTAGCTCACCGGACTGCAGGTCGCCGCTGTCGTGCAGCAGGTTGTACGAGTCGAGCTCCAGCGCCGCGATCTGCCGGGCGATGGGCAGCAGCCGCTCACCGACGCCGGTGAGTTCGATGCGGTGCCCCTGGCGATGGAACAGCACGACGTTGTGCAGGCGCTCCAGCGCCTGGACCTGTGTGGTGAGCGTGGGCTGGCTCAAGCCCACGGCGCGCGCCGCGGCGCTGAAGCTTCCGTGCTGGGCGACGGCGAGGAAGGCGCGGAGTTTGGCTGCTGACATCCATAGATTTTGTGAATGGAACTGTGACAAATCCGTGATCGATCTGATATGCGGGTGTCACATGGCGTTCTTAGCCTTGCGGTAGTTCTCCGAAGCCCACCCACCCCATCACCCCACGGAAACCGCCATGACTTCCTTCTTTCGCGTGCGCCGCAGCCTGGTTGCCCTCACCCTTTCCGCTGCCGCCGCCATGCCCGCGCTGGCCGCGCAGCCCCTCACCATCGGCCTGATCCCCGCCGAGGACTCGCAGGCCATGATCGAAAGCAGCCGCCTGGTGCTCGACAGCCTGCAGCAGCAGCTGGGCATGCCGGTCAAGCCCTTCGTCGCCACGGACTACAACGGCGTCATCGAGGCCCTGCGCTCCAAGAAGCTGGACGTGGCCTACCTCGGCCCGTTCTCCTATGTGCTGGCCAACCAGGTCGCGGACGTGGAGGCCTTCGCGGTCGCCGTCACCAAGAAGACCGGCCAGAGCGCGTACAAGAGCGTGATCATCGCGCGCAAGGACAGCGGCCTGGCCAAGACCGCCGACCTGAAGGGCCACACCTTCGCCTTCGTCGACCCGACCTCGGCCTCGGGCCACCTGTTCCCCAAGGCGGGCCTGCTGCAGGCCGGCTACGACCCCGAGACCTTCTTCAGCCGCGTGATCTTCTCGGGCTCGCACGACGCCAGCATCCTGGCCGTGGCCAACAAGAAGGTCGATGCCGCGGCCGTGGCCGACCGCATTCTCGCGAGCGCCATCGCCAAGGGCCAGGTCAAGCCGGACGAGCTGGAGCTCGTGTGGTCGTCGAACCCGATTCCCGAGTCGCCGATGGTCTGGCGCAAGGACCTCGACCCCGCGCTGAAGGCGAAGATCGCCAAGGCCCTGGCCAACGTCAAGGACCTGCCATGGGGCGACCAGGGCGTGCTGAACGGCTTTGCGCCGACCAACGACGCGGCTTACAACGTGGTGCGCGACACCGCCAAGGCGCTCAAGCTCGACCTGCGGAGCATGAAGTGATCCGCATCCGGCAACTCACCAAGCGGTACGGCGACAACGCCGTGCTGCGCGGCGTAGACATGGACGCGGCGGCGGGCGAGTTCGTGGTGGTGCTCGGCGAGTCGGGTGCCGGCAAGTCGACCCTGCTGCGTTGCGTGAACCGCCTGGCCGTGGCCGACGGCGGCGAGCTGAATGTCGGCGGCATGGACGCGGTGCGGTGCGCCGACACGCGCGCGCTGCGCCAGCGCGTGGCCATGATCTTCCAGCACCACAACGTGGTGCCGCGCCTGAGCGCGTTGAAGAACGTGCTGACCGGCCGCCTGGGCGCGGTGTCGACGCTGGCGTCGGTCATGCACTTCTTCAGCCGCGAAGACATCGCGCTGGCGCACGAATGCCTGGGCCGCATGGGCCTGGCGCACAAGGCGCACGAGCGCACCGATTCGCTGTCGGGCGGCCAGATGCAGCGCGTGGGCATCGCGCGCGCGCTGGCGCAGCGGCCCCAGGTGATCCTTGCGGACGAGCCGGTGGCGAGCCTCGACCCGCAGACCTCGCGCAAGGTGCTGCAGTACCTTCACGACGCCTCGCGCGAGCTGGGCATCACCGTGCTGTGCAACCTGCACCAGGTCGACTACGCGCGCGAGTTCGCCGACCGAATCGTCGGGCTGGCGCAAGGCCGCGTGGTGTTCGACGGTGCGCCGCAGGCCATGGGCCCCGACGACATCGACCGCATCTACATGCCGCAGCCCGCGCCCGACAGGAGGGACGCGGCCGCCCCCGCTGCACGCCCGATGCCGCTGGTGGCGGGCACACAAGGTTGACCATGAAGAATTCGTCCAATCCCTCCATTCCCTCCAGCTCCTACGCCTGGACCGGTCCGCTGCCCGAGGGCCGCCGCAGCTGGTTCAACCTGCTGGTCGGGCTTTGCATCGTGGCCTGGGCGCTGCAGTGGAGCGCCGAAGGCGCCCAACTCAGCTGGTCGGAGCTGGCTGGCGGCCTGCCGCAGATCCTCGATTTTCTGGGCCGCACGCTGCCGCCCGACACGCACATCCTGGGGCGGCTGGTCGCTCCGGCGCTCGAGACGGTGCAGATCGCCGTGTGGGGCACGCTGCTGGCCGTGCTGCCGGCCATTCCGCTGTCGTTCCTGGCGGCACGCAACCTGCAGAGCAACCGCTGGGTGTACCAGAGCACGCGGCAGGCATTGAACGTGGTGCGCAGCATCAACGAACTGATCCTGGCGCTGGTGTTCGTCTCGGCCGTCGGCCTGGGGCCGTTCCCCGGCGTGCTGGCGCTGGCACTGCACGGCGCGGGCATGCTGGGCAAGTTCTTCGCCGACGCCATCGAGGAAATCGACCAGGGCCCGCTCGAGGCCCTGCGCGCGACCGGTGCGCGGCCGCTGCAGGTGATCGTCTTCGGCGTGCTTCCGCAGGTCGTGACGGCGTGGATCGCGGTGGTGCTCTACCGCTTCGAGGTGAACCTGCGCTCCGCGACCGTGCTGGGCATGGTGGGCGCCGGCGGGCTCGGCTTCGAGCTGGTGAGCAGCCTGAAGCTGTTCCGCTATCCCGAGACGGCCACCTGCATCATCGTCATCACCGTGATGGTGATCGTGGCGGACACGCTGTCGAGCCAGCTGCGCCATCGCATCCAGCGCAACGGGCGGCATTGAACGAACAACCATGTGGACTTGCTACAACCCCGTCGACGTGCACGCCGGCTGCGGCTCGCTGGAGGCACTGCCCCGGCTGCTGGGCCAGCGCCGCGCGATCCTCGTCGCGTTTCCCGAGGCGACTGCGCTCGGGCTCGTCGATCGCATCCGCGGCTTGCTGGGCGACCGCCTCGCCGCCGTCGAGACCGATGTGCTCCCCAACCCCGATGTCGCATGGCTGGGCCCGATGTACGAGCGCCTGTGGCGCGACCACGCGGACGTCGACTGCGTGATCGCGCTCGGCGGCGGCAGCGTGATCGACTGCGCGAAGGTCATGCTCACGCGCACGGCCGCCGGCCGCTTCGACGAACTGCTGGCGCTGATGGAGGGTGCCGAGCCCGCATCGGGCGGGCGGCATCGCCGACTGCTGGCCATCCCGACCACCGCCGGCACCGGCAGCGAAGTGACGCCGTGGGCCACCGTGTGGGACCAGGCGCGCGCACGCAAGCTGTCGCTCCACCTGCCGTGGACCTGGCCGCAGGCGGCCATCGTCGATGCCGACCTGATGCTGAGCCTGCCGCGAGCGGCCACCCTGGCCAGCGGCCTCGACGCGCTGTCGCATGCGCTCGAATCGCTGTGGAACGTGCATCGCAATCCGGTGTCCGCCAGCCTGGCGGTCAGCGCGGCGCGCAGCATCATCGCGACGCTGCCGCAACTGCTGGCGCAACCGGATCGGCCCGAACTGCGCGAACGTCTTGCCACCGCGGCGTTGCAGGCCGGCCTGGCCTTCTCCAACACCCGCACTGCGCTCGCACATTCGCTGTCGTACGACATCACGCTGCAGCACGGCACGCCGCACGGCATTGCCTGCTCGTTCAGCCTGCCGCGCATCATGAAGCTCGCGGCGGGCCGCGACGCGGTGCTCGATGCGCTGCTGCTGTCGATCTTCGATGCAGGCCGCATCGACGAAGCCGTCGCTTCCCTGTCGGCGTTTCTCGAAGGCCTGGGCGTCAGCGTCGATCCCGTGAGCTACGGCATTCCCGAAGCGGACTGGGGCGATCGCATCGCGCAGGCCCTGGCCGGGGCGCGCGGTCGCAATTTCATTGCCGCGGCCTGAACACTCAACCTCCACACCCCTTGCACCGACACCATGAACACATCGTCGACCCACACCCCATTGCCATCGCACCGGCTCCAGGCCGTCATCTTCGACTGGGCCGGCACCCTGGTGGACTTCGGTTCGCTGGCCCCCACGCAGATCTTCGTGGAATCGTTCGCGAGCTTCGGCATCGAGATCAGCCTGGCCCAGGCGCGCGGCCCCATGGGCCTGTCCAAGCGGGACCACATCCGGACCTTGCTGGAAGAACCCGCCATCAGCGCCCAGTGGCAGGCACGCTTCGGTGCGCTGCCCGGCGCGGGCGACATCGATGCGCTGTACGAGCGCTTCATGCCCATGCAGATCGAGAAGGTGGGCGCCTATTCGAAGCCCATTCCGGGCGCCATCGAGACGCTGGCCTGGCTGCGGGCGCAGGGCCTGAAGATCGGCTCGTGCTCGGGCTACCCGCGCCAGGTGCTCGATGTGCTGCTGCCGCTGGCCGCCAAGGCCGGCATCGTGCCGGACCATGTGGTGGCGGGCGACGAGCTCGCCGCCGGCGGCCGCCCCGGGCCCTACATGGCGCTGGCCAATGTGCTCGCCCTGCGGGTGAGCGACGTGCGGGCCTGCGTCAAGGTCGACGACACCACGCCCGGCATCGAGGAAGGCCGCAATGCGGGCATGTGGTGCGTGGGGCTGACGCTGTCGGGCAACGAAGTCGGCCTGACCGAGGACGAACTCGGCCGGCTCGCGCCGACGGAAGTGGCCGAACGCCGCCAGGTGGCGGAGCGCCGGTTGCGCGCTGCCGGTGCGCATTTCGTCATCGACAGCGTGGCCGACCTGCCGCGCGTGATGCACGAGATTGCCCGGCGCCATGACGGGGCGTGCCCGTCCGACATGCCTGCGGCCTGACGCCGGCTGAGCGTTCAGCCCAGGCGCTCGACGACGAAGTCCACGAAGGTGCGCAGCTTGGCGCTGGGTCGCGCCTCGGGCAATCGCGTGATGTACACCTGCCGCGTGGGCAGTTCCCATTCCGGCAACAGCTGCACCACCTGGCCCGATGCCAGCGCGGGTCCGAGCAGCGCATCGGCCTGCACGATCACGCCCACGCCGGCCGTGGCCGCGGCCAGCAATGCCTGGCCGTTGTTGGTGGTGAACGGGCCGCGCACCGGCACATGCACGGTCTGGCCGTCGCGCGTGAAGCGCCATGCGTGGTTCGCTCCCCAGGCCGCGAAGCCCAGCAGCGGGAAGGCTTCGAGGTCGCTCGGGTGCGCCGGCAGGCCGTGGCGCGCGACCCATGCGGGGCTGGCCACGGCGAACATGCGCGCCAGCGCGAGCGGCCGGGCGACGAGGTTCGCATCGACCGCGGCGCCCGAGCGGATGCCGCAGTCGAAGCCTTCCTCTGCGAGATCGACGACGCGGTCGTTCAGGCTCAGGTCCACCTTCACCTGCGGATAGGCGGCGATGTACGCGCCGATCACCGGCGTGAGCCGGTGCGCGCCATAGGCCACCGGCGCCGTGACGCGCAAGACGCCCTGCGGCATGGCGCGCAGCGATTCAGCCACGCCGTCGGCCGTGTGCACGCTGGCGAGCACGTCGCGGCAGCGCTCCAGGTAGGCGGCACCGATCTCCGTGAGCGCGTGGCGGCGCGTGGTGCGCTCCAGCAGACGCGCGCCCAGTTGTTCCTCGAGCGCGCGGATGTGCTTGCCCACCATCACGGCCGAGAGATCCAGCACCTCGGCCGCAGCCGCGAAGCTGCCCGCGTCGACCGTGGCGACGAAGACTTCCATGGCGCGCAGCTTGTCCATATTGAGAACCTAGAGTTTCGAATTGCCGAAACGGATGGCAATTTATCAAACTATTGATTCGCAAAACAATGGGCCTTCCTTATTTCATCCAGCGGGGTTTTCCATGAAGGTTCTTGTTGTTGGCGCCACGGGCGCAGTGGGCAGCGCGGTGGCACAGGCGCTGGCCGAACGCGGTCATGACGTGCTGCGCGCGGGCCGCACGCGCGGCGACCTGCAGGTCGACATCACGAGCGATGCGAGCGTCGAGGCGTTGTATGCGGCGGTGGGGCGCGTCGATGCGATCGTGTCGGCGGCCGGCGGTCTTTTCTTCGGGCCGGTTTCGAACATGCGGCCGGCCGACTTCGACATCGGCCTGCAGGACAAGTTGCTGGGCCAGGTGCGGCTCGCGTTGCTGGGCCAGCATGTGCTGGCCGATGGCGGCTCGATCACGCTGACCACGGGCGTAGCGGCCGAAGACCCGGTTCGCGGGGGCAGCAATGCGGCGGCGGTGAATGCGGCGGTCGAGGGCTTCGTGAAAGGCGCGGCGATCGAGTTGCCGCGCGGCCTGCGCATCAATGCGGTGAGTCCGACGCTGCTGACCGAATCGTTGGCCGCGTATGGCGCGCTCTTTCCGGGCGTCGAAACCGTACCGGCCGCGCGCGCGGCGCTGGCCTATGTGCGCAGCATCGAAGGCCCGCTGACGGGGCGCGTGTTTCGCGTGTGGCAATGAGCAGGCGCACACGACTGGCCGGCGCGCTGCTCGCGCTTGCCACGACGGCGGCCACTGCCGCACCCCCCGCCGCACCCCCCGCCACACAGGCGCTGCCCGAGGACTGGTATCCGGAGAGCGTGGCCATCGGGCCGGACGGTTCGTTCTATGTCGGCAGCTGGCGCCAGGGCGCGGTCGCGCGGCTCAAGCCCGGCGTTGCGCCCAAGGCCGAAGTGCTCGTGAAGCCCGGCGCCAACGGCCTTGCGAACGGGCAGGGCGTGCTGGTCGATGCGAAGCATCAGGCCCTGTGGGTCTGCTCGGGCGCCAGCGGCTTCACCACGGTGCCGCAGACGCCGAGCGCGCTCAAGCGCTACGACCTGGCCACGGGCGCGCCGCGCGCGAGCTATGCGATGCCCGACGAGGGCTACTGCAACGACATGGCGCAGGACGCGGCCGGCAACATCTACGTGACCGACTCCTACCACCCGCGCGTGCTGCGGCTCGCGCCGGGGGCTGCCGCGCTCACGGTCTGGAAGGAAGACCCGGCGCTGGGCGGCCCCGGCCCCTACAAGGGACTGAACGGCATTGCCATCGATGGCGGGCGCAGGGTCTATGTGAGCCTGGTGGCCGCCGCGTCTTATCTGCTGCGCATCTATCTGGGCGCAGACGGGCAGGCCGGCGAGGTCGCGCGCATCGAGGCGCCGCGCTTGATGAAGAACGTGGATGCCATCCGCGCCTGGAAGCCCGGCCGGCTCGTGCTGTTCGAAAGCAATGCCTTCGGCGACAGGCCTTACGGCGGGCAGGTCACGGTGGCGCGCGTCGACGGCGCGAAGCTGGCCCTGCAGACTGTGGTGACGGGGCTCAACGATCCGTCGTCGGGCGCCGTGCGGGGCGACCGCGTGTATTTCATCGAGTCGAAGTACGGGCTGCTGACCAAGCGCAGGGAGGGCGACGGACCGGTGCCGACCGGGGTGCCCTTCGACATCCAGTCGCACGCGTTGCCGCGCGACTGAAGCCTCGCCCTGTCTTTCGAAGGAGACCGCACCTTGCTTTTGTCGATCGTCGTCGCGCAGTACCAGGCCGTCGATGCCGATCTCAAGGCCGCGGCGGCCGGTTTCGAGGCGCTGAAGGGCGTGTAGCGAGGAGCCCGGGACGGTGAGTGCGTTCGTATAGCACTCATATGCGCATGGAAATTGCGATGCGCCGGGGCTGCATTACCCTCCGCATCCACGATGAAAAAAGCCTACCGCGCCTCCCTCCTGCGATTCGACGCCGCCGGCCAGCCCGTTTTCGATGAAGACGGCCTGCTGGTGGTGGCCCCCGACAGCACCGGCCGCCAGCGGGTGCTCGATGCCGGCAGCGACGCCGCCGTCGCGCCGCGCCACACCGATGCCGAAACGACCCACCTGCCCGGGCGCATCCTCGCGCCGGGTTTCGTGGACATGCACATCCACTTTCCGCAGACCGACATCATCGGCTCGCCCTCGCCGGGGCTGCTGCCCTGGCTCGAGAACTACACCTTCCCCGCGGAAGCCAAGTTCGTCGACCCTGCGCACTCGAACGAAGTGGCCGACGTGTTCTTCGACGAGCTGCTGCGCAACGGCGTCACGACCTCGCTGACCTTTGCAACGTCGCACGTGGCTTCGGTCGACGCCTTCTTCGAGGGCGCGCAGCGCCGCGGCCTGCGCATGATCACCGGCAAGGTGCTGCAGGACCGCAACTCGCCCGACGGCGTGCGCGACCAGACCGAGCAGAGCCTGCTCGACACCGAGGCGCTGATCCGCAAGTGGCACAACGTCGACCGGCTGGGCTACGCCATCACGCCGCGCTTCGCGCCCGCGAGCACCGACGCGCAGATGCGCGGCGCGGGCGAGCTGGCCGCCAAGTACCCCGACACCTGGATCCAGTCGCACGTGGCGGAAAACCGCGACGAGGTGGCGTGGGTGCGCGAGCTGTACCCGCAGTCGCGCTCCTACCTGGACGTGTACGCCGGCTTCGGCCTGATGCGCGAGCGCGCGGTGTACGCCCATTGCATCTACCTGGACGACACCGACCGCGCCCTGCTGCGCGACACCAGGACGGCGGCGGCCGTCAGCCCGACCAGCAACCTGTTCTTGGGCAGCGGCTTCTTCGACTTCGGCGCGGCCGACCGCGTGGGCTACCCCTACGGGCTGGCCAGCGACGTGGGCGGCGGCACCAGCTTCAGCCCGTTCCACACCATGATGGCCGCCTACTACGTGGGCCGCGAAGGGCAGACCAAGACCGGCCTGAGCATCGCGCCCTCCGAACTCTGGTGGCGCCACACCGGCGGCGCGGCGCGCGCGCTGGGGCTCGACGGCGTGGTCGGCAACCTACAGCCGGGCTGCGAGGCCGACTTCCTGGTGCTGAACCCGGGCGCCACGCCGCTGCTGGCGCGCAAGACCAAGCTGGCGAACACGCTGGAAGAAATGCTGTTCGCCATGATCGTGCTGGGCGACGACCGGCTGGTCGAGCGCACGGTGATTTCGCAGGCGGCGTAGCCCGGGGCGGGCAGGGAGGCGGCGGCGGCGGGGTGGTGGCGTCGGGGTGGCGCGTGCCACAATTCGCGCCATTCTTCCCCCGTATCAGCAGCGACCGCATATGAGCATCAAGAGCGACAAATGGATCCGGCGCATGGCCGAGCAGACCGGCATGATCGAGCCCTTCGAGCCCGGCCAGGTCCGCGAGGCCGCCGGCCACAAGATCATCAGCTACGGCACTTCGAGCTACGGCTACGACATCCGGTGCGCGCCTGAATTCAAGGTGTTCACCAACATCCACAGCACGGTGGTCGACCCGAAGAACTTCGACGAGAAGAGCTTCGTCGACATGCACGGCGACTACTGCATCATTCCGCCCAACAGCTTCGCGCTGGCGCGTACCGTGGAGTACTTCCGCATTCCGCGCAACGTGCTGACCATCTGCCTGGGCAAGAGCACCTATGCGCGCTGCGGCATCATCGTCAACGTGACGCCCTTCGAGCCCGAATGGGAAGGCTACGTGACGCTGGAGTTCAGCAACACCACGCCGCTGCCCGCCAAGATCTACGCGGGCGAAGGCTGCGCGCAGGTGCTGTTCTTCGAGAGCGACGAGGTCTGCGAGACCAGCTACAAGGACCGCGGCGGCAAGTACCAGGGCCAGCGCGGCGTCACATTGCCGAAAACCTGACGCAACCCCGGGCCGGGCGCTGACGCCCGGTTACCCCGCGAGACGCGGCGCCAAGTACCATCCTGCGAACGCCGGCAAATACTCCTGAAACCCCCGAAATAAGCCGGCAAGGAGAGCGCGATGAGATGGGAAGGCAATGATCAATCGGACAACGTCGAGGACCGTCGCGGCGAGGGCGGTGGCGGGGGAGGCGGCAGCTTCTTCGGCGGGCGCAGCATCGGCATCGGCACCATCGCGGTCGCACTGATTGCAGGCTGGGTCTTCGGCATCAACCCCCTCACGGTGCTCAGCATGTTGAGCGGCGGCGGTGGCCCCGCCCAGGTGCAGCAGCAACAGCAGGGGCCGGCGCCCAAGCCACCTTCCGGCGATCGCGAGGCGGCCTTTGTCTCGACGGTGCTCAAGAACACCGAAGTGGTGTGGACGGACATCTTCAAGAACAACGGCGGCACGTACCACGCGCCGCGCCTCGTGCTGTTCCGCAACGCCACGCCCACTGCCTGCGGCACGGGCCAATCGGCGATGGGACCGTTCTACTGCCCGGGCGACCAGAAGGTCTACATCGACCTGGCTTTCTACGACACGCTGAAGAACCAGCTCGGCGCGCCGGGAGAGTTCGCGCAGGCCTACGTCATTGCGCACGAGGTCGGCCATCACGTGCAGGACGAACTGGGTATCACCGCCAAGGTCGACGGCATGCGCAGCCGCCTCAGCCAGACGCAGAACAACGCGATGAGTGTTCGCGTGGAGCTGCAGGCCGACTGTTTCGCGGGCGTGTGGGCTCACCATTCGCAGGAATCGAAGAAGTGGCTGGACCCGGGCGACATCGAGGCCGCGATGAACGCCGCGCAGAAGATTGGCGACGACGCATTGCAGCGTTCCGCGGGCCGCGCGGTGGTGCCCGACAGCTTCACCCACGGCAGCAGCGCACAGCGCCAACGGTGGTTCGGCGCGGGCTACCAGGGCGGCGACATCAAGGCCTGCGACACCTTCAATGCACGCAGCCTTTGAGTTGAATGTGCTTGAGACGCTCGTCAACGCTGATTTTGTTGCTATCGAATAAATAGCAATTCCGTTGACGCGGGCGTTGTCATGCCGCCGTCACTGCCCTTTTTTGCGGCAATGCGACAATAGAAGGCTTAATGACAAGCTCCTTCTCCAATCTAATGCTGGCGGAACCGCTGGCGCGCGCCGTGGCCGAAATGGGCTACGAGACCATGACACCCATCCAGGAGCAGGCCATTCCGGTCGTGCTTTCGGGCCAGGATGTGATGGGCGCCGCCCAGACCGGTACCGGCAAGACGGCCGCGTTCTCGCTCCCGTTGCTCCAGCGCATGCTCAAGCACGAAAACGCCTCGACCTCGCCCGCGCGGCATCCGGTCCGGGCCCTGGTGCTGTTGCCCACGCGTGAACTGGCCGACCAGGTTGCGCAGCAGGTCAAGCTGTACGCCAAGTACACCAACCTGCGCAGCGCGGTCGTGTTCGGCGGCATCGACATGAAACCGCAGACGCTGGAACTCAAGAAGGGCGTCGAAGTGCTGGTTGCCACGCCGGGCCGGCTGCTCGATCACATCGAAGCCAAGAACGCGGTGCTCAACCAGGTCGAGTATGTGGTGCTCGACGAGGCCGACCGCATGCTGGACATCGGCTTCCTGCCCGACCTTCAGCGCATCCTGAGCTACCTGCCCAAGCAGCGCACCACGCTGCTGTTCTCGGCCACCTTCTCGCCCGAAATCAAGCGCCTGGCCGGCAGCTACCTGCAGAACCCCGTGACGATCGAAGTGGCGCGGCCGAACGAAACGGCCTCCACCGTCGAGCAGCGTTTCTTCAGCGTGAGCGACGACGACAAGCGCCGCGCGCTCACGCAGATCGTGAAGCAACGCGGCATCACGCAGGCCTTCGTGTTCGTCAACAGCAAGCTGGGCTGTGCGCGCCTGGCGCGTTCGCTCGAACGCGACGGCCACCGCACCACCGCGCTGCACGGCGACAAGAGCCAGGACGAACGCCTGAAGGCGCTCGCCTCGTTCAAGGCCGGTGAAGTCGACCTGCTGGTGTGCACCGACGTTGCGGCCCGCGGCCTCGACATCAAGGACGTGCCCGCGGTCTTCAACTTCGACATTCCGTTCAACGCCGAAGACTATGTGCACCGCATCGGCCGCACGGGCCGTGCCGGCGCCTCCGGCCTGGCCGTGAGCTTTGCCAGCGGTGGCAACGATGCGCGCCTGGTGGCTGACATCGAGAAGCTGATCAAGAAGAAGATCGAGCTCGAACCCGTCGAGTTCGAGGAAGACCGCCCGCGCGGCCGCATCAACGACGGACGCCGCCACTGGCGCGAAGAAGGCGAAGCCGGCGACGCACGCGACGTGCTCGACCAGCCGCGCGAACGCAGCCCCGCCCCGAGCGGCGGCGGCGACGCCCGACGCGGCGGCGGACGCCCGCACCGCGCGCCGTCCGCATCGCGCGATCCGTTTTTCGACAAGCCTTACGAGCCCGGTGCGCCTGACGCGACCCCGGCGTGGGAAGCCGCTGCAAAGGCCGGTCCCGCGCGCGGAGTGTCGAGCAACATCAAGAGCAAGCGCAAGGTGGCAGCGCTGTTCAAGAGCGCCGAGCCCAGCTGATGCGGATGAACTGCGGCGTCATGCGCCGCGGTTCGATCGATCCGATCACCTCCACCCGCGGTGCCAGCCGTATTGCGGGTGATGCCAACCCCAGCCATAGCGCGGGTGGTAGGCCCACACGAACCCGACGCCCGGTGACACATAGGTTGGCGCAACGTAAGCCACACCCGGCGGCGCTGCGTAGACGGGTTGAGCCGGTGCAACCACGCAACCGGTCAGGGCGACTGCCAGCGTGGCGGCAGACAAGGCAAGAACAGGGAATTTCATGGCGAAGGTCCTGGGAGTTGTTGTCGGTATGCACAACCAACGCCCCGCCGCTTCGCCGGATGACGGCCCCGTCCCCCTTTACCCGGGCGCAACAGTGTCACCGTCCTGTTGTCATCCTTTCAAGCCGCTTTCGCTCCCGTTGCCTGCCTGTCAGACGACGTTGAAGTGATGGGTGCCGTCGCGCGCGAGTTGCGCGACCAGGCCGTATTCCCAGTCCAGGTAAGCCTGCATCGCGTCAGCGGGTGCATCCGTGCCTTCGTAGGGACGGCGGTAGCGATCGGTGCGCGGCGTGCCCAGCCGCGTCTCGCCGGTCTGCGCTTCGAGGCCCGCCGCAAACCATGCCGTGTTGCCGCCGGTGAGCACCAGCACCTGCGCATCGGCCTTGCCGCGCGCATCGAGCAAGGCCCGCAGGTCCGCTGCGGCGTAGCGCGCGAGCAGGCTGCTGCCGCAGGTCAGCACATAGCGCCGTGAGGGTGGAATGACCGCGTCGATCGCGTCCGCCAGTTGCGCGCGAATCGCATACCAGGCGCCCGGAATGTGCCGCTTCACGTAGTTGGCGCTGGTGGTCACGTCGATCACCGCCGTGCCGGGTTGCTCCAGCAGCGCGGCAAGTTCCACGGGCGTGATGTCGGCGAACACCGGGGCGACCGGCGGATGCACCGCAGCAGGCGCCACGGTCTCGGTGAAATCGGCCACCGTCGGCACGGCGTCCGGCACATACACCTCCCACCCCATCTGCGCGAGCCACGACGCGCTCATCGACGCGCGCACGCCGTCGTCGTCCGCCAGCACGATGCGCGCGCCGCGCACCGGCACCTGGTGGTCGGTCTCCTGCACCAGCTGCCCGCCGGGAGCGCTGGCAAAGCCGGGCAGGTGGCCCGCCGCGTATTCCTCGGGCGTGCGCACGTCGAAGCGGTACACGGTGCGTCCGGGGGCTTCGAGCGTGTGCAGCGCATCGAGCGCGATGCGCCGCACGCCGGCCAGGTCTGCCACGCGGCGCGCATCGGCCTGCGCCTGCGCGCGGTGCGCGTCGGACACTGCCGCCGGGGCTTGCCGATCGGCTCCGTGGTCCAGCACCTGCCCCGCCAGCTTCCAGCCGATCGTGCCGTTGCGCAATGCGGCCACTGGGTTCGGAATGCCCGCGTTCACCAGCGACTGCGTGCCGATGATGCTGCGCGTGCGGCCCGCGCAATTGACGATCACCTGCGTCTTCGGATCGGGCGCCAGCTCGCGCACCCGCAGCACCAGCTCCGCGCCGGGC
The DNA here is from genome assembly GCF_979254005.1 of Variovorax sp. AC103. Classification (NCBI taxonomy): domain Bacteria; kingdom Pseudomonadati; phylum Pseudomonadota; class Betaproteobacteria; order Burkholderiales; family Comamonadaceae; genus Variovorax; species Variovorax sp. AC103. The sequence continues at coordinate 125,603 of NZ_CEEDFC010000023.1, forward strand.
ACGCTGGTGGCCGAGGGAATGCTCATGGTCTGGTATTCGTCGAAGCGGCGCGCATCGAGCACCACCATGTCGGCCTTGGCGTCGACCAGGGACTTCACTTCGGGTGCGGAGAGCGAAGGCGTGTGCCGCTGGTGCTCGACCAGTTCGCCGAACGACTTGCTCGGCACGTTCACGTCGCGGAACAGCTCGCCGCCCGCCTTGCGCCAGCCGTCGAGGCCGCCCTCGAGCAGGTGCACGTGGGTGTAGCCCAGCGCGGCGAGCGTCTTCGCCGCCAGCGGTGCGAGATCGACGCCGCCGTGCTCGCCATAGAGAACGATCAGCGTGTCGCGCCGCGGAATGCGCCGCCAGGCCTCGATCTCGATGCGCGACAGCGGCAGGTTCGCGGCCCACAGCGGGTGCTCCTGCGCGAAGGGGTCTTCCTCGCGCACGTCGAGCAGGGCGGTTTCGTCGCGTGCGATGAGGCGCGCGCGGACCGCGGCGAACGAGAGAACGGGAAAGGTGGCAGTCGTCATGCAGGTGTAGAAGCTCTGAGTTCGGCGCTGCGGTCCCACAGGTTGGGCAGCAGCGCGTTGGAGTAGCCGGAGACGAAGGGCTTGCGGCCACCCTGCGTCGGGTAAGTATGCCGCCGCACGGCGCCGATGTTCGCGCCGTACACGTGGATGCTGATCGACACGCGGTCGGCATGCGCGTTGTGCACGCGGTGCAGGTCGCCGACGGTGGGCGACACGGCCTCCACATCGCCTGCGTCGAGCCGCACCGCCGCGCCTTGGGGCTGTGCATCCCCATTGCCGTCGAGGGCGAAACCCTGGCTGAATTCCGCACCGCGCAGCATACCGATCAGCCCCCACACCGTGTGGTCGTGCACCGGCGTGGCCTGCCCTGGGCCCCAGACGAAGCTCACGACCGAGAAGCGCTCGGTGCTGTCCGCGTGCAGCAGGAACTGCTGGTAGCGCGCAGGGTCGGGCTGGGCGAAGGCCTCGGGCAGCCAGTCGTCGCGTGCCACCAGCGTGCGCAGCAGCGCGCCGCCTTCGGCCAGGATGCGGGGCTCGTCCGGCGCGCCGTCGAGCAGCCGCCCGAACGCGACCACGAATTCGCGCAGCGGCGCGACCGACGGCCCGCTCACGCCGCGCGCTTCCACACGCTGGCGTCGGTGATCGCGCGCACGTCCACCCGCACCGGCAGGATGCCGTCACGCGCCGAGCGGTCGGCTACCGCCTGCAGCGCGACGATGTCCGCCTCGCTCACTGGCCGGCCCGCCACCGAAGCCCGCGCGGTGATGATGCGCGCCGACGCTATCGGTAGCCGCGTGAGCTGGCTGTAGGCCTGCGCATAGGCCTCGGGGTTGGCCAGCGCCCAGTCGCCCGCGCGGCCCAGCCGGTCGAGGAACTGCACGATGGCCGCGCGCTTGTCCGGGTCGGCCAGCGAAGGCTCGCTTGCGGTGATGAAGCCCAGGGCGGTGTTGATGCCGCGCCCGTCGCGCAGGATGCGCCCGCCCTGCTGCAGCGCGATCGTGTAGTACGGGTCGAACACGGCCCACGCGTCGATCTGCTTCGACGCGAAGGCGGCCGCCGCATCGGTCGGCAGCACGAACTTCACCGTGACCTCGTCGCGCTTCACGCCGGCTTCCTCCAGCGCGCCGTACAGCTGGTACTGCGAGATGCTGCCGCGCGCCGACGAGACGATCACCGTCTTGCCGCGCAGGTCGGCCACGCTGCGCAGCGGCGAATCGGGCTGCACCACGATGCCCAGCGAATCGGCCTTGCCGACGCGCGTGGCGACGATCTTCAGCGGGGTCTTGCCCACGGCCGCGGCCAGCACGGGCAGGTCGCCCGCCACGGCGGTGTCCACGGCTGCGCTGCGTTGCGCCTCGAACAAGGGCGCCGCGCCCTGGAAGTTGGCCCAGCGGTAGGCGAAGGGCACGCCGTCGAGCGCCTTGGAAGCCTCGAACAGCGAGCGCAGGCCGCCGGCCTGGTCGCCGAGCACCAACGTGGTCTGCGGCTGCGCGAGGGCGCGCAGCGAGGCGGTGGCGGCCAGCGAGAGCGCCGCCCCCTGTTTCAGCCAGGTGCGTCTAGAGGCACGGGAGAACAGCAGGTCGGTCATGCGGCAGCTCCCGCAGACAGCAGCGCGCGCTTGCCCGCCGCCACCAGGATCGCGTCGTTCTGCGGCGTGTGGATGCGGCTGCACAGCACGTCGCGGTAGTGCCGCTCCAGCGGGTTGAGCCGCGTCAGGCCGTGGTTGCCGCTGAGCTGCAGCGCCAGCTCGACCGCGCGCACTGCATTGCCGGTGACGGTGTACTTGAGCAGCCCGCTGTCGGCGGAAGCTTGCGCGCGGCCGCTGTCGACCGCGGCGGTCGCATCGTCGATCAGCACGCGGTTGGTCCGCAGCAGCGCCTCGATCTCGCCCACATGCTCCTGCACGCGCGGCAGGCTGGCCAGCGGCGCGCCCAGGCTTCCGGGCGCGCGCTGGTTCAGGAAGCCCACCAGCCAGTCGCGCGCGGACGTGGCCACGGCGTCGTAGAGGCTGCAGAGCAGCACGGTCATCCATGCCTGCTGCGTGGCGTGGGCGTCGATGTCGGTCTGGCTGCCCGCGTCGGGCGCCCAGTCGGCCGGCGCGCGCAGGTCGACTGCATGGTCGAGGCCGATGGCGACGTTCTCGAACACCACCTCGTGGCTGCCCGAGGCGCGCAGGCCCAGGTGGTCCCAGCTGGCGATCACGCGCACGCCGGGGGCGTCGCGCGGCACCAGGAACACGCCGGTGCGCGGCACGGCTTCATCAGTGCGGGCCCAAACCGACAGCCAGCCCAGGCCCTCGATGCCGGTGGTGTAGAGCTTGTGGCCGTCGATCTTCCAGCCTTCGCCGTCGCGGCGTGCCACGGTGGCCGGCAGGCCGCCGCGCGCGGGCGAGCCCAGCGCGGGCTCCACGCGCAGCGCGTTGATCAGCGCGCCGCGTTCCACCGCGTCGCGCGTCACGCGTTCGCGAAGGTGCGGCGGCCAGCGGCTGTCGGTGCGCGTCAGTGCGTGGTGCTGCAGGTAGGTCATCGTGAGGATCAGCGCCGTGGCGGGCTCGCCGCGTGCCACCGCCGCGATCACGCGACGCGCCGTGGCCAGCGTGGCGCCGCCACCGCCGTGCTCGGCAGGCGCCACCAGGCCGACGAGCCCGTGCGCCTGCAGCGCCGCGAAGTTCTCGCGGGGAAAGGCGCCGCTGCGGTCGTGGTCGGCCGCGGTGGCGGTGAACTGGGCCGTGAGACGGGCCAGCACGGTGTCGTCCACCGTGGTGGAGGAGGGGGCTTCGGTCGTGGCCGGCGCGCGGCGCAAGGGGAGTGCACTCATGGTTCCCGCACGGTACCGGCGCCCCCGGCACCGGAAAACGACGCATCCCGCATATGCAAACTCGTTTTTCTGAGTTCGCGTCCCGCCCCTGGCTCGGTACGGTTCGCTCCATGAATCCAGATGCCTCCTTGGACCGCCGCCGCCTGCTGCAAGCGGCGGCCGCACTCGCCGCCGCCGGCCCCGCCGGTTGGGCGCAAGCCGCGGCCCCTGCGCTTGACCTGTCCGGCGTCACGCTGCGCGTGGGCACCTACAAGGGCCTCTGGCGGCCGCTGCTCACGGCCTCGGGTCAGGCCAACACGCCCTACAGGATCGACTGGCGCGAACTCAACAACGGCGTGCTGCACATCGAGGCCATCAACGGCGACGCACTCGACCTGGGATCGGGCAGCGAGATCCCCCCGGTGTTCGCGGCGCGGCAGAAGTCCAGCGTGAAGCTGGTGGCCGTGACACATGAAGACCTGAACAACCAGGCCACACTGGCGCGCAAGGACGCGCCCATCCGCACCATCGCCGACTTCAAGGGCAAGCGCGTGGGCTACGTGCGCGCCACCACCTCGCACTACTACCTGGCGAAGCAGCTGGCCGAGGCGGGCTTGTCGTTCAGCGACATCCAGGCCGTGAGCCTCACGCCCTCGGACGGCCTGTCGGCCTTTGCGCGGGGCGACCTCGATGCCTGGGCCATCTACGGCTACAACGGCCAGCTGGCGCGCACGCAGTACGGCGCGCGCACCATCAAGACCGGCGTGGGCTACCTGTCGGGCAACTTCCCCATCTACGCCAACCCGCGCGCGCTCGACGACGCACTGCGCCGCGCCGCACTGGGCGACCTGCTGCAGCGCCTGCAGCGCGCCTTCGCATGGATCAACGGCAACTTCCTGGCCTATGCGCGCGCGCAGTCGGCCGAAACCCGCGTGCCCATCGGCGACATCGTCGAACTGTTCAACGGCCGCAGCGGCGACTACAGCCTGGGCCCGGTCAGCGACGCGGTGGTGCGCAGCCACCAGGACGTGGCCGACACCTTTCTGAAGATCGGCGTGCTCGACGGGCCCGCCGATGTGAAACCCCTGTGGGACCGCAGCTTCGAGAGCCTGCTGCGTTTGCCCGCCGCCTGATCCCGCCTTCCACTCGAAAAGGAAAACACCATGAGCCAGCCACAGCAAGACGGCGTCGAATTCATCGGCATGATCCAGGGCCAGAAGGTCTCGGAGATCCACGCGGCCAAGGGCCCGTCGCTCGACCGCGACTACGTGCGCGCCTTTGCGCAGGCCCACGAGCAGGCGGGCTTCGACCGCGTGCTGGTGCCCCACCATTCGACCAGCCCCGACGCCACGCTCACGGTGGCCTACGCGGCCTCGGTGACCGAGCGCATCCACTTCATGCTGGCGCACCGCCCTGGCTTCGTGGCGCCCACGCTCGCGGCGCGCCAGTTCGCCTCGCTCGACCAGTTCAGCGGGGGGCGGCTCGGCGTGCACTACATCTCGGGCGGTTCCGACGAAGAGCAGCGCCGCGACGGCGACTGGCTCGACCACGACCAGCGCTACGCCCGCACCGACGAGTACCTCGACGTGTTGCACAAGGTGTGGACGGCCGAGAAGCCGTTCGACCATGAGGGCGCGCACTACCGCTTCGAGAATGCGTTCTCCGAAGTGAAGCCGCTGCAGACGCGCAACGGCAAGCCGCATGTGCCGGTGTATTTCGGCGGTGCGTCGGAAGCGGCGATTCCGGTGGCCGGCAAGTACGCCGACGTCTACGCGCTGTGGGGCGAGTCGCTCGACCAGGCGCGCGAGCTGACCACGCGCGTGCGGGCCGAGGCTGCGAAGCATGGCCGCAGCGTGCGCTTCTCGGTGTCGTTCCGCCCCATCGTGGCGCAGACGGAGGAGGCCGCATGGGCGCGCGCCGAAAACATCCTGGCGGAGACCAAGCGCCTGCGCGTGGTGCAGGGCTACAACCGCGGCGGACCGCAGCAGAGCGAAGGCGCCAAGCGCCTGCTGGCCGCGGCCGACAAGGGCCCGCGGGTGGACAAGCGGCTGTGGACGGCGGTGGCACAAGAGATTGGCGGGCGTTCGAACAGCACCGCGCTGGTCGGCACGCCCGAGCAGGTGGCCGATGCGCTGCTCGACTACTACGACCTGGGCGTGACGACCTTCCTGATCCGCGGCTTCGATCCGCTGGAGGACGCGCTGGACTATGGGCGCGAGCTGATTCCGCGCACGCGCGAGCTGGTGGCGCAGCGCGCCGCGTCCATTCGCAAAGCGGCCTGACGACTTTCTTTCTCCCTCCCCCTCTGGGGGAGGGCAGGGGTGGGGGCAAGCGGCGTCGAACACTGTCATGGCTTTGAAGCCGCCGTGCCCCCATCCCAACCTTCCCCCGGAAGGGGAAGGAGCAAGATCGAATACCGAACACGAGGAGTCTCCATGAGTGCCGTTCTTTCCATCGACCGCCACGCGTCGCTGAAACTCAACCCGAACCCGCAGCAGAAGTACTGGTTCGACCCCGTCCCCCCGCGCCCCACCGTGCAGGCCGAGCGCCGCCACCGGCAGGAGCGCCTGGCGGGTGCCTTTCGCCTGTTCGCGCGCTTCGGTTTCGCCCAGGGCCTGGCCGGCCACATCACCGCGCGCGATCCCGAGCTGACAGACCACTTCTGGGTCAACCCGCTGGGCATCCACTTCTCGCGCATCAAGGTCTCCGACCTGCTGCTCGTCAACTCGAAGGGCGAGACCGTCATCGGCGAGCGCCCGCTCAACAAGGCGGCCTTCGCCATCCACGCGGCCATCCACGAGCACAACCCGAAGATCATTGCCGCCGCCCACACGCACTCGACCTACGGCAAGGCCTGGTCCACGCTGGGCCGCAAGCTCGACACCCTCACGCAGGACAGCTGCGTGTTCCACGACGACGTGGCGCTGTTCGACGACTTCACCGGCATGGTGGTCGACACCAGCGAGGGCGACCGCATCGCGCAGGCGCTGGGCGACAGGAAGGGCGCCATCCTCAAGAACCACGGCATCCTGACGGCCGGCCCCACGGTGGAGGCCGCCGCCTGGTGGTACATCGCGCTGGACAACGCCTGCCACACGCAGCTGCTGGCCGAAGCCGCCGGGAAGCCGCAGCCCATCGACGAGGACACCGCGCGCCACACGCACGCGCAGATCGGCGGGCCTGAAGGCGCCATCCATTCCTTCGACAGCCTGTACGAAGGCCTGGTCGAAGCCGAACCCGAGCTGCTGTCGTGAACGCGCGCCTCTCACGGCGCGGCGTGCTGCGCGCCGGCGGTGCCGCCGCCGTGGTCGCCTCGGGCGGGCTGATCGCCTCGCAGGCCTTCTCGCAGCAGGCGCGCAAGCTCACCTTCGCCTGGAACGCCGCCGCCTTCTGCCTGTCGCCCGTGGTGGTGGCGCAGGAGCGCGGCTACTTCGAGCGCAACGGGCTACAGGTCGACCTCATCAACTACACCGGCTCCACCGACCAGTTGCTGGAGTCGCTGGCCACCGCCAAGGCCGACGCGGCCGTGGGCATGATCCACCGCTGGCTCAAGCCGCTGGAGTCGGGCTTCGACGTGAAGATCGTCGGCAGCTCGCACGGCGGCTGTGTGCGGCTGGTGGGCGCGAAGAGCGCGGGCGTGACCGACATCGCCAGCCTGAAGGGCAAGTCCATCGGCGTGTCGGACATCACCAGCCCGGGCAAGAATTTCTTTTCCATTCTGCTGACCAAGAACGGCATCGATGCGGACAAGGATGTCACCTGGCGCCAGTACCCGGCCGACCTGCTCGACATTGCGGTGAAGAAGGGCGAGATCCAGGCCATTGCCGACGGCGACCCCAACATCTACCTGATCGAGAAGCGCAACAAGGGCGCCTACGTCGAGGTGGCGAGCAACCTCACGGGCGAATACAAGGACAAGGTCTGCTGCATCGTCGGTGCGCGCGGCGAGCTGGTGCGCAAGGACAAGGCAACCGTCGCCTCGCTGGTGCGCGCCATTGCGCAGGCCTCCGACTACGTGGCCGAGAACCCGAACGAGTCGGCCAGGCTCTTCGCCAAGTACTCGCCGAACGTGCCGGTGGAAGACCTGCGCGCCTTGCTTGGCACGCTCACGCACAACCACCACCCGCTGGGCCGCAAGCTGCGCGACGAGGTGGAGTTCTACGCACGCGACTTCCGCGGCGTGGGCGTGCTCAAGAAGAGCACGGACCCGGCGCGCTTTGCGGAGCACGTGTCTTTCGATCCCCTGGCATGAAGCACAGCAATTCCATGACCCACAGTTCACGCCGCCGGTTTCTCGTTCAGGGCGCCTCGGCCGCTGCCGCCGTGTCTTTGCCCGGCGCTGTTTTCGCGCAGGGCCGACCGGTGCTCAAGGCCGGCGACCAGAAGGGCGGGTTGCGGGCGCTGCTCGAAGCGGCAGGCGGCCTCGAAGGCCTGGGCTACGACATCCAGTGGTCCGAATTTCCGGCCGCCGCGCCGCTGGCCGAGGCACTGAACGCCGCCGCGGTCGATTCGGGCCCCATCGGCGACGCCCCGCTGATCTTCGCGCTGGCCGCCGGCACGCGCGTGAAGGCCATCGGTGCGAACCGCTCCGACTCGTACGGCACCGCGGTGCTCGTGCGGCCCGACTCCACACTGAAGACCGCCGCCGACCTGCGTGGAAAGAGCATCGCAACCAACCGCGGCTCCATCGGCCACTACGTCACGCTCAAGGCCATCACCTCTGCCGGCCTCAAGCCCGAGGACGTCAACATCCGCTTCCTGGCACCGGCCGACGCCAAGCTCGCGCTCACGCAGGGCTCGGTCGATGCCTGGGCCACTTGGGAGCCCTACACCGCGCTGGCCGAGGTCAGCCACCATGCGCGCGTGCTGGTCAGCGGGCGCGGGCTGCTGCCGGGGCTGAGCTACCTTGCGGCGACCGACAGCGCCATCGCGGCCAAGCGGCCGGTGCTGCAAGACTTTCTGCAGCGCGTGGTGAAGGCGCAGATCTGGTCGTACCGCAACGTCGATGCCTACTCGGCCGCGCTGGCCCGCATCATCGGCATTCCGCCCGAGGCGGCGAAGCTGCAGTTCGAGCGCCGGCAGCAGAAGTGGGTGGCCATCGACGCGCAGGTCATTGCCGACCAGCAAGGGACGGCAGACTTCTATAAGCAGGTGGGGCTCATCAAGCAGCCGTTGGACGTGAAGGGCACCTTCGACACCGGTTTCGGCGTGGCCGGTTGAGGCCTGGACGCCAGAACGTAGCTGAGTCCAAGACTCGCGTAGATGCGTCCGCCGGGCGCGGGTTGGCGGTGGCTAGAGTCCTTGCATGACCTCTGCAACCGACACCCTCTACGCCATTTCCCCCGCGCCCGTCCATTCGCTGCCCATCCAGGGCGAACGCGCGCGCTTCCCGGTCAACCGCATCTTCTGCGTGGGCCGCAACTACTCCGAGCACGCCCGCGAGATGGGCCACAACCCCGACCGCGAGCCGCCGTTCTTCTTCATGAAGCCGGCCAGCGCCATCGTGGCCGACGGCGGCGAGTTCGCCTACCCCGCGCTGTCGAACGACGTGCACCATGAAATCGAACTCGTGGTGGCGCTGAAGACCGGCGGCTCGAACATTGCCGCGTCGGCCGCGCTCGAACACGTGTACGGCTACGCCGTGGGCCTGGACATGACGCGCCGCGACCTGCAGGGCGAGGCCAAGAAGATGGGCCGCCCCTGGGACACCGGCAAGGCCTTCGACGGCTCCGCGCCCTGCGGCGAACTGGTGCCCGTGGCCAAGGCCGGCCACCCGGCGGCCGGAGAGATCCGCCTCGAAGTGAACGGCGCCCAGCGCCAGGTCGGCGACCTGGGCGACATGATCTGGAACGTGCCCGACACCATCGCCTACCTGTCGACCCTGTTCACGCTGCAGCCCGGCGACCTGATCTTCACGGGCACGCCTGCAGGCGTGGCGGCCGTGCAGCGCGGCGACCGCATGCGCGGCACGGTGGCGGGCGTCGGCGCGCTGGAGGTCGTGGTCGTCTGACCCCCCATGAGGGTCCCGGCATCGGCCCTGCTGGGGCTGTCGGACCGCAAGTTGGCGTACCCTCGCGGGCTGCAGCCTGCCGGATCCCGTGACACGCCAGCCCCGATGCGCCCCTCTCCCTCCTCGTCCGTTCGCACCTACGGCATGCACGAGCGTGCCGACCACCTCGACTTCGACATCCGCTTCCAGGGTGCGCGCAACGAACTCACGCTGCCGCACCGGCATGCGTACTTCCAGATCCAGGTCGGCATCGAGGGCAGCTCGCAGCAGGCCATCGGCGGCGAGGTGCGCCCCTTCGGGCCGCGCCACCTGAGCTTTGTGCTGCCGTACCGGGTGCATGTGATCCCGCACCCGCCCGAGGCGCTGTACTGCATCGTCAACTTCGACCAGCGCTTTCTCTGGCCCGAGCTCGAGGTCGATGCGCTCGACCTCGACGACGTGTCGCTCGCGCGGCATCCCGACCTCGCACCCTTCCTGTTCCAGGAGTACGTCGACTTCGCCTTCGACGAGGCCGACTTCGCGCGCATCCGCGGCTGGCTCGACGAGCTGCATGCGCTGAACACCGGCCGCAATTTCGGCGCCAAGATCGCGATGCGCGGCATCGTGCAGCAGATCATCGGCCTGGCCTGCATGCGCCAGGAGCAGGCGCTGATGCGGCTTTCGCTGCAGCACAACGGCAAGACCTCGCAGCGCGACGCGTTGCAGCGCGTGGTGCGCTATGTGCGCGACAACCTCGACAGGCCGTTGTCGCTGACCGATGCGGCCGCCGCCGCTTTCCTCTCGCCGAACTACCTGGCCAACCTGCTGCGCAAGGAAACCGACCGCACCTTCACCGACTTGGTGACGGAGCGGCGCATCGAACGGGCGAAGGAGCTGCTGTCGTCGACCTCGCTGCTGGTGCGCGAGATCGCGCACCAGTGCGGCTTCACGGACGAGGCCTACTTCAACCGGCGCTTCCGGCAATGGGTGGGAACCACGCCGCGCAACTTCCGGCGCGACCATGTGGCGAGCTCGCGCGGTTAGCGATCAGCTTCGCCCGGACGCACGCGCCAGCTGCGACAGGCGCTTCACCAGCGGCTCGAACAGCTCCGCCGACGTGTTGCCATAGCCCAGCACCAGCCCGTTGTCGGTGGCCAGCGGCTGCATCGCGAACCCCGACAGCGCAGAGGGCGCGATGCGATGGCGCAGCGCCTCGGCGGCGATCTTTCGGTCGTCGAACTGCGCGGGCAGCCGCACGGTCAGGTGCAGCCCGCAGTAGCCGCCTTCGATCTGGTGCGGCACCTTCAGGTGCTTTTGCAGCGCGAGCCGCAGCGCCTGATGCCGGTCGCGGTACAGGCGGCGCATGCGGCCCAGGTGCCGGCTGAACTGCCCGCTCTCGATGAACTCGGACATGGCCAGCTGCTCGTGGCGGTGGCCGCCGCGCAGCATCTCTTCGAGCGGCGCGCGCACGCTGGTCACCAACCGTTCGGGCAGCACCAGGAAGCCCAGCCGCAGCGACGGGAACATCGTCTTGCTGAAGGTGCCCACGTAGAGCACGGGCGCATCCGCCACCAGCCCCTGCATCGCGCCGATGGGCTCGCCCGTGTGGCGGAACTCGCTGTCGTAGTCGTCCTCGATGATCCACGCGCCGTGCGCGCGTGCCTGCGCGATCAGGTCGAGCCGCCGCGCGATGCTCAGCACCGAACCGGCCGGGTACTGGTGCGAAGGCGTGGTGTACACGAGCCGGGGCGGGTGCCTGCGCCAGTCTTGCGCACTCGCGCACAGGCCTTCGGCGTCGACCCGCACCGGCACCACGCGCATGTCGCCCGCATGCATGGCGGCCTTCACGCCGCGGTAGCCCGGGTCTTCGACCCAGCCGGTGTCGCCGGGGTTCGACAGCAGCCGCACGCACAGCGTGATGGCCTCCTGCGCGCCTTCGGCAATGACGACCTGGTGCGGCTCGCAGCGCACGCCGCGTGCCACCGACAGGTGCCGCGCGATGGCCGCGCGCAGCGCCGGCTCGCCCAGCGGATCGCCGTAGCCCAGCGCGGCCGTGCCGGCGTTGCGCACGGCACGGTCGAGCGCGCGGCGCCAGGCGGCCAGGGGAAAGTGCGACAGCGCGGGAACGCCGGGGCGCAGCGCCGCCTCCATGTCGGCACGCGATGCGCTCGGCTGGAGCTTTGCGAGGCGCAGCGCCGTGGCGGGCACACCGGCCGGCATGTCCGCGCGCCTGGGGACCGGCGAGGAGAACTCGGTCACCCGCGTGCCCTGGCGGTCGGGTTGCACATAGCCTTCGGCGGCCAGGTGCTCGTAGGTCGCGGTGACGGTGTTGCGCGAGATGGCGAGCGCTTCGGCCAGCGCGCGCGAGCCGGGCAGGCGGCTGCCGGGGGCCAGGCTGCCGTCGAGGATGGCGCGCTTGAGGCGCTCGTGCAACTGGCGCTGCATCGAGCCGGCGTCGCGGTCTTTCAGCCCGTGGTGACAAAAACTTGCCGACACTAAATCAGCGCTAAGTCATTGATTTAATTAGGTCTTGTCGTTCTGTCACTAATCTTTTGTATCAGCAAATGCTTAACAAAAAGTTCCTGTCAGCCCCGAAAGCTGACCTTATGTTGTTGACAACTGCGGGTTTGGTACAAAAAGTTGATGACAGCCCCATCCGGGGTGGTGGTGCGTCGTGAATCCAGTCATCCGTCGCGATGGATCACAAGATCGAAACAGGATTTCGCGTTGCTTAGGGGAACCGCTGAAACGCATGACGTTCCTCGCAAATAGTCGATCCTGCGCGCTCCGAAGGTTTTGCTGACCAGTTCGGAACCGGCTTAGATCCGGCTGGAGGCAGAGCGAAGCCATTTCAAACGAAGCACGCAGGCGAGCTCGTTTCCGTTCGAGCGAACTTCCTCATTGTGAAATTCACGCCCAACGAAGTCCCTTGTTTGCTAGCATTTTTTGTGAGCGATACGCATATCTGCACAGCCAGAAGCCGACGCTTGTCGTCATCAAAGCAAGGACCTAGATGCGCAAAATGACTCGAGAGAGAACGCAGGCGGCACTCGCTGAGCTTGCAAGCATCGAGAACGAGCAGGGGATGCCTGTTCCGCAAGGTTATGGCGCGACTGCCAGATACATGATCGACTTGCCCGAGAGAGCTCGGCGAGAGCGTGAGTCGCTTGTAGAAAAATCCAGGAGGTTCGATGGCGCCTTGCCTGTTCGCAAATTGGACGTTGCGTGCGTGCACCCATCGAACTGGGCAAGCCGTCATGAAGGATCGTTCGCCTCGCCCGCGTATCTTGCGCTCAAAGCAGAGATCAGTTCCTGCGAAGGCAACGTCCATCCGATCAAGGTGCGTCCGATGCGCTCGACAGCGCTGGGCCATTCGTTGAGTGGGGTGTTGAACGGGACAACGCCTGTCGACGCGCACGCGCAGCAGTACGAAATTGTCTATGGCTATCGCCGGCATCGGGCATGCGTGGAGTTGGGACTTCCCGTGCTTGCGCTGATCGAAGACCTGTCCGACGCGCACCTCTTCGCACAGATGAACCGCGAGAACCGTCAACGACATGACTTGTCGCCTTGGGAGGAGGGGATGATGTTTTCACGAGCTCTTGAAAGTGGGCTGTTCCCGTCAATGCGACAACTCGCCCACAGTGTTGAGTTCCATGGAATCCTGACCCGCGATTTCCATCGAATATTGACCCACCCTCTTTGCGAGCCGGCCGGCTCA